>CAVXVL010000047.1:0-22203 GCA_963765085.1 Terriglobia bacterium
CCGTCCCATAAAACACGGGGATGCGGATCTTCCCAGCGGATGGTAAGCGTTTCGTTGACCTGCAGGTTCTGGCAGGCCTCCACGCATCGCCCGCACAGAATGCACTGATCGGAGATCGTAACGATAAAAAGGGTTCGACGTGTCGACCTCGTAAGGCTTGGGCCGAAAGGGCCGCTCCTGATGCTCGACCTGCATCAACGCGGTCGTGTTGTGAACCGTACAATTCTGATTATTGTTGTCGCAAACGGTGCAATACAGCTCGTGATTTCCGAGGATCACGTCCATCGCCGCGAGCCTCGCCGCCTGCGCGCGGGGAGAATTGATAAGAATTGTGGTTCCTTTTTCAGCTTTCGTGCCGCACGCGCGCACGAGCGCGCCGTCGACTTCCACCATGCACGTATCGCACGTCTGGATCGGCCCGAGTTGAGGGTGATAGCAGATTTGAGGAAGAGCGTGACCCGATCGATGGATGAGGTCGACGAGAAGCTCGCCGGGCTTCATGGTCACGATCGAGCCGTCGACGGAGACAGTCATCAAGGTAGGAATTTTAATTTCCGGTTCTAACGTTAACATTTCTTAAGTCCTGCGTCGCTGGGTCAAACTGGTTTCGAGAGATCCGAACCCTTAGATACTTCCGCCGCGAAGTATGTTTCCTTTTGTGCGCGGCCACGGCGCGATAATTGGGAACGGACGGGGGACCGGCGGTATCTAGTAAAATGCATGGCTCGATACGTGTGAGAGCTGCCAGCGAAGCGAACGACCTCCACAAAGAGCGGGTGCTCCTGCTCATCGCCGCAACCGCGGCGCTCTGCGGGCTGCTCTTCGGCTATGACACCGGCGTTATTTCGGGCGCTTTATTATTCCTGAAAAAAGATTTCGCGCTTTCTTTGCGACTGCAAGGCGTCGTGACCAGCGCGGTGCTCGCGGGCGCTGCAGTCGGCGCGGGATTCAGCGGACGCCTCGCGGATCGATTTGGGCGGCGCAGAATGGTGATCGCCGTCGCCATTCTTTTTTTAATCGCCAGCCTGATCACTGGTTTAGCTCCCGATGTGAAGTGGCTCGTGATCGGCAGAGTGCTGGCGGGCGTCGCCATCGGTATCTGTTCCTACGCCGGTCCTCTTTACATTTCCGAAATCGCGCCGGCCACTCGCCGCGGAGCTCTGGTCTCGCTCAATCAATTTCTGATTACGGTCGGCATCCTGGTCTCGTATCTGTCCGATTACCTTTTGGCTGGCGGAGAACACTGGCGCTGGATGTTTGGTGTGGCCGCGATTCCGGCGCTGATTTTATGGATCGGAATGCTGGTGCTCCCGGAGAGCCCTCGCTGGCTGGCGCAGCAGGGCCAGCATGCTTTGGCTAGGCAGGTTCTCGAACGCGTTCGTTCGCCGCAGGAAGCGACGGTCGAGTTGAACTCCATCGAGACGCACACGGATGGTGGCAACGCGCGATGGACGGAACTGCTGGCCCCCGCCTATCGTCCCGCGCTCATCATCGGAATGGGTCTGGCGATCTTCCAGCAAATTACCGGGATCAATACGATCATTTACTACGCGCCGACTATTTTCCAGTTGGCCGGGTTCGACTCCGCCGCGCAATCGATCCTCGCGACGGCGGGAGTCGGTGCCGTCAACGTTCTCATGACGATCGTTTCGCTGCGGCTGCTCGATCGCGTGGGACGCCGTCCCCTGTTGCTCACCGGAATCGCGGGAATGATCGCGAGCCTGGCCGCGCTGGGATTCGTATTCGAACTCGGCAGCCACTCCGCGGCGTTCGGATGGCTGGCGGTCGTGAGCGTGATGCTCTACGTCGGCTCCTTCGCGATCAGTCTGGGGCCGATCTTCTGGCTGCTGATTTCCGAAATTTATCCGCTGCGAATCCGCGGCGTCGCGATGGGCGTCGCCACGATGACGAACTGGAGCTTTAATCTGCTGGTCGCGCTGACGTTCCTGCTGCTGGTGGAGAGCCTGGGACCGGCCTACACGTTTTGGATCTACGCGCTCGTGAGCATCAGTTCGTTCCTGTTCTCCTACTATCTGGTGCCGGAAACGAAAGGACGGTCGCTCGAAGAAATCGGCGAAGCGATCCGAAATCGAAAACGGTGATCACCGGAACCGATAACCGGGTTTGAGCAAACAGTGGTACAGCCTGGTGCCGTCCTTGGCCTGCTCGACGCTGCACGTTGCCCACGATAGTCCCAGCGAAGGACCCAGGGGGAAAACGATGTCCTCGCCATTCAGGTTGGCCTCTATGCTCGGCCCCTCGGCCGAAGGCGGCAGAGTAAAGCTCATGGCGCGGTCGAAAATCGCCGGAAACGACCGCAGCACTTCATCCCCCGTGGTGGTGTGGGTGACTTCAGCCTCGAATAAGTACATCACCGAATCCGACCAGTCGCGAACCGTCACGCCGATATAACGGCCGCCGCCCGAGAACGAATCCTTTTCGATTTTCGTAAACGGGCAAGGACCGGCGATGCAGGAAACGCGCGCTTCGTGAAACGCGTTATTTTCTCCGCGTCGAGCGAAGCGCCTCCAATGGCCGCTTTCCACTTTCCGTCCGGGGAGCAGGGGCCGCGCGGATCGCACGGAACATCGCCGGTGTTCACAACTTCAAACGTCTTCGTGGCGCTCCCGGCATCCACGGAGACACGGCTTCTGGTCGCGTATCGAACGCGGATATCCGCAAGAACCATGGTCGCGTCGACGCTGCTCGATTCGTTGGACCGGAGCGGCGTCATCCGGAGGATATAAAGGTCGTCCGACAGATTTTCGGAAAGATCCAGCGGGTGATACAGCGAATGGCGAACGAGGAGCGTGGCGACGTCGCCGACGTGCACCCCGGGGCGCAGCTTCAGTCGAAACAGACCGGCGGGAGTCGTGGTGGCGACGCCGTCCGATAAATCGCCGCCCAGCGAAACTTGCGCGTTTGCAATCGGGATCTGCCTTCCTACGTCGGGATCTTCCCGCAGCACGGTGCCTGTGATCGCAATCAGCGCCCGATGTCGAAATACTCGTAACGCGGTGATGGCCAGGATCGCAACAATGCCGATGCCCGCCCAGGTGACGGTTCTTCGGTTGATAAACATCTCACTCTATCCGACAAAATTCAGGGGCAAATCATTTCTTCCTCTATACACGCTATTTGCTGTAGCGTCCCGCGCGGTTCGCGCATCCCTGCATGTGGGCCGGTAGAATTTGCGCCGATCCCCTAGTCAGATGCTGTCGCGCCGGGAACTTTTACTGCGGGGGAGAACTGTCGGCGCGGCCGCCTTGTTCGCGGGAATCGCGCGCGCGGAGGAGCCGGATAAGCTTGTCGATCAAGCGTCTCTTTCGGAAGCCGACGAGCAGTTGCTCGAAGAGATCGAAAAAGCAAGCTTCCTTTATTTCTGGGAGCAGGCGGATCCCCACACCGGCCTGGTCAAGGATCGCAATGCCGTAAACGCACCCGCTGGACAGAAAAAGAATGAGATCACGGCCAGCGTCGCCGCGACGGGATTTGGCCTGACAGCCCTCTGTATCGGCCACAAACGCGGCTATATCCCGACTGCGGATGTCGCCGGGCGCGTTCTGACGACGCTTGAATTTCTGACCCGCAAGATGCCGACGCATCGCGGGTTTTTCTACCATTGGGCGAACATCAATACCGGCGAGCGGATATGGGATTCGGAGGTCTCCTCGATCGATACCGCGATTCTTTTAGCCGGCGTGATCACCTGCCGCGAATATTTCAATCACGCGGAAATTCGGCGGCTCGCCGATTTGGTTTTCGACCGCGTCGATTGGACCTGGGTTGCCGAAGACACGTCGCTGCTCTCCCATGGATGGACGCCCGAGTTCGGGTTCCTGCCCTATCGTTGGGATTTTTATAGCGAGCTGATGATCATGTATTTGCTCGGCCTCGGCTCGCGCAGCTATCCACTCCCGGCGACCGCATGGAGTGCGTGGAAGCGCAGAACCTTCGAATATGCGGGCTTGCGCTACGTCGGCTCGTACGCGCCGTTGTTCGTGCATCAATACACGCAAGCGTGGTTCGATCTGCGGGACAAGCGCGACCACAATGTGGATTACTTTAAGAACTCACAGATCGCGACGGAAGTGCATCGCCGCTTCTGCCTGGAACTATCCAGCCAATTCCCCGACTACAGCAACGATCTGTGGGGCATCACGGCCTCGGATTCAGTACACGGATACGTCGTGTGGGGAGGCCCCCCGGAATTCGGGCCCATCGATGGAACCGTCGTACCCTGTGCGACGGGCGGTTCGCTCCCGTTCATGCCGCAAGCGACGTTGCGCGTCCTGAAAACGATCAAGGACAAATACGCGCCGCGCTCCTGGAGCCGCTATGGATTCATCGACGCTTTCAATCCATTGACGAACTGGTACGACACGGACGTCATCGGAATCGACGTCGGCATCACTATGGTCATGGCCGAGAATCTGCGCACCGGTTTCGTGTGGAACACATTCATGAAGAGCAGGGAAGCGCAGCGCGGATTACAACGCGCGGGGTTTCAAAAAACCACCTGATGAGAGCGTGGAAGAAAAAGTCGCTTCGCAGCCGCCTGATCGCGATCACACTGGGTTTCGCGATCGCGAGCGTCATCCTCGCACGCGTCACATCGCTGCGGGCCGCGCCTCCTGCCACCATCGAGGATCGAGTCGCCTCTTTATTGGCGCGCATGACGCTCGACGAAAAAATCGGCCAGATGTCGCAGTCGACGTCGATTGTTACTCCGCTATCGGATCAGATTAAAGCCGAAATTCGCCGGGGACGATGGGGATCGTTTCTGAACGCCGGTAGCCCCCAGGATCGCGCCGAAGCGCAAAGCATCGCGAGGAAGGAAAGCCGGCTCGGAATTCCGCTCCTCTTCGGGCGCGACGTCATTCATGGATACCGCACCATCTTCCCCATTCCCCTCGGGCAATCCGCGAGCTGGGACGCCGATCTGATCCAGCAGGCCGCGCGCATCGCGGCGCAAGAAGCGTCGGCGGAAGGGATCCGCTGGACTTTCGCACCCATGATCGACATTACGCGCGACCCGCGGTGGGGCAGAGTCGCCGAAGGTCTGGGCGAAGATCCGTATCTCGCAAGCGTGCTCGCCACGGCGATGGTGCAAGGGTTTCAATCGAATTCGTTGGCCTCAGCCGACGCCATCGCGGCGTGCGCCAAACACTTCGTTGGCTATGGCGCCGCCGAAGCCGGCCGGGAATATAACAGCGCGTGGATTCCCGAAGGCCTGTTGCGCGAAGTGTATCTGCCTCCGTTCCGAGCGGCGCGCGACGCCGGCGTCGCCACCTTCATGCCCGGGTTCAACGCGCTGAACGGCGTTCCCGCGACGGGAAATCCATTCATCCTGCGCGATATTCTTCGCCGCGAATGGAAATTCGACGGCATGGTGGTCAGCGATTACACCGCCATCCCGGAGATGATCCAACACGGTTACGCTGCCGATGCCGCCGATGCCGCCCGCAAAGCCGTGCTCGCCGGCGTGGATATGGAAATGGTGAGCACGACCTATTTCGACCATCTAAAAGAGCTCGTGAGTGCTGGAATGGTGGATCGCAGAACGATCGATTCGGCCGTGCGTGACATTCTGCGGCTGAAGTTTCAACTCGGGCTCTTCGATGACAATCCGCAGGAAGATGGTCAACGAAAGCCCGCCTCCTCGATTTCACCCGCCGCCTTGGTGACCGCGAAGCAGTTGGCCATCGAAAGCGCCGTTCTTCTGAAGAACGAATCCGGAATCCTTCCTCTTTCGAAGTCGATCGGGAAAGTAGCGGTAATCGGTCCGTTGGCCGATAGCGGCATCGATCAGATGGGAACGTGGGCGATGGATGGACGCGCCGAGGATGTCCAAACTCCATTGCGTGCGCTGCGCGAGAACCTCGGCCCCGAGCGTGTGCTGTATGCGCCTGCCTTAAAAAATAGCCGGGATCTTAGTCGGGATGGTTTCCCCGACGCCGTCGAGAAAGCGAGCATGGCCGACGTCGTTCTTCTATTTCTGGGCGAAGAGCAGATCCTGTCGGGCGAAGCGCACTCGCGCGCTTTTCTCGATCTGCCGGGTGCGCAGGCCGCTCTTGTCGAGGAGATCGCGAAGCTTGGCCGTCCTATCGTGACGATCATCCTGGCCGGGCGTCCCTTGACGTTTCACGAAACGGCGGACGCGTCGCAAGCGATTCTTTACGCGTTCCATCCCGGAACCATGGGTGGACCCGCCATCGCCGACTTGTTGTTCGGCGACGCAGTCCCTTCCGGAAAGCTGACGATGACGTTTCCTCGCACCGTCGGTCAGGTGCCGATCTACTACGCGCACTTGCCCACCGGACGTCCGGCTTCGGCCAATGAACTGGGGATTCCTTTGGGAAATCCCGTGAACCCGGTCGGGTATACATCGAAGTATGTCGACGTCGACTTCACTCCCGAATATTCTTTTGGATTCGGAATGTCCTACAGCACCTTCCAATATTCGAATCTGCACAGCTCGGCGTCGAGCCTCGCTGGTGACGGCACGTTGACGGTGTCGGCCGACGTGACCAACACAGGCACGCGCGAAGCGGACGAGATCGTTCAGTTTTATATTCACGACGACGTCGCCAGCGTGAGCCGTCCGGTGAGGGAATTGAAAGGCGCCCGGCGAGTGCACTTGAAACCCGGAGAAACGGCGAGCGTCCGGTTCCCCATCACGCGGCGGAATCTTGCTTTCTACAACCAGCGAATGCAACTCGTGACGGAGCCCGGCACATTTCACTTCTGGATCGCACCCGATTCCGCGCATGGCCTCGAAGGGAAGTTCACGGTGGAATGATCGCTACCCTGTTGCCGTTCTTAGTGCGGTAACGCCGGCCACTCCTCGATCTTGACGCGAGCCACTAGGCGCGCTCCTCCATTGCCGTCGGAGGCGAAGACCAACGCTTCTCCGTCCGCCAAGCCGGCGGCGTATTTCGGAAACGCGCCTTGGATATTCGGCAGATGGGTCACGATCATCGTATTCGTACGCGAGGGGAACTCGGCTGCTTTCTTTTGCAGGAAAAGAGCCTGCGCCTCCGTTCCGCCTTGCATGCTTTTCCCGTTGTCGCCGAGTTCAGGAAAAGTGGAAAACTTTCCAAGCTGCGCCAGTCGTACCGTTTCCAAGGCGCGATAGGTGGGGCTCGAGTACACTTCGCCGATGGGGATCTTCAAGTCGCGCAGAGCTTTTCCCATGGCGATTGCGGTGGTGCGTCCCACTTCATCCAGTTGACGTTCGTGATGGATGTTGTCCCCGTTAGCCGTATTTGGATCCGGAAGTGCGGTCGGCGAACTCGCATGCCGCATCACCAATACGCATCCGCCCTGCCGCAAAGCTTTCACCAATGCAGTTCCCACCAGCGATTCCGGTTGCAAGGTTTGTGCCGAAGTGAGAAGCGGCAGCAGAAAAAGACTGGCCGGTAGACACGAGCAAAAAATACTTCGCGCTTGAAAAATCATTCAGGCCCTCCCCTTGCGCCGCGAGTCCTGCGCCGCGCGCAATTTATCTTGCCGCCTGCCCTCATTCTAACGACATAAGGGAAGCCGCCCAGGTGGGCCGGGAAACAAAGCATCTTCGGCGGAATCCAACACCCGGGAAGATGGTCGGCATGCAACCATTGCCTCCGCTCCTAAGGGTTGAACTCGAATTCCCGTCCGAGTTGTTTCGATTCTTTCGAGAAAGCCCCTGGCTTGCGCCGGGGGCTATTTTTTCGCGTCGATTATTTGCAAAGTAGTTCTTTATTCGTAAACACGACGTTCCACGGGCGAATCTCCCAGGAAACGAATACGCCGTGGATGGCGAAGGGATCCTCGCTCACCATTTTCTCGACCTCCTCGGCGCTGTCGGCTTCGTAAATCAGCAGCCCGCCTTTGTCGTCGGTGAACGGTCCCGAAATCACCAGCTTGTTGCGCTTCTCCAGGCCCGTCAGATACTCGCGATGAGTGGGACGCGCCTTGGCGATGATCGAGGCGTCCGTCGTGTACTTGCAGATAGCGGCGTACTTCATATCCAACCGATTATACTCAAGTGTTTAGGGGACCACGCATTCATGAGCAAAAGTAAGCCATCCATCGCGATCATCGGCGCGGGCATGGGCGGATTGGCCGCGGCTGGGACGCTGCGCATGGCCGGTTTCGACGCCACCGTTTACGAGCAGGCTCCGCATTTCGAACGCATCGGTGCGGGCATCCAGATGATGCCGAATTCCATGAAGGTGCTGCGCAAGCTGGGCATCGAAGACCGTCTGCGCCAAACCTCGTTCATGCCCTACTCGCACTTGAATCGCGCGTGGGACACCGGCGAGGTGATTCGCGAATTGCCCATGCCGGAGACGCTGTTCAACGCACCGTACTTGTGTATGCATCGCGCGGATCTGCACTCGGCGCTCGCGTCGGTGGTGCCGCCGGAATCGATTCACTTGAACAAGAAACTCACCGGCATCGATCAAAAAGGCGGTCAGGTGACCCTCTCGTTTGCCGATGGAACCAAGGTGACGGCCGACGCTGTGATCGGCGCCGACGGAGTCCATTCTCTGGTGCGCGACATCATCGTCGGACCGGACGCGCCTTTGCACAAGGGCCGCATCGCGTACCGGTCTAATTTTTCGTCCGCGCTGCTCAAGGGCCACGACATCGGTCCCTCGCGCACGAAGTGGTGGGGCATCGATCGTCACATCGTGATTTATTACACCAAAATCGATCGCAGCGAAATTTATTTCGTCACCAGCGTTCCCGAGCCTGCCGATTGGATCACGCGCGAATCGTGGTCGGCGCGAGGCGACGTCAAGGAATTGTGCGCCGAATATGAAGGCTTTCATTCGGACGTGCGCGCCGTGCTCGAATCCTGTCCCGATTGCCACAAGTGGGCGATCCTGGAGCGCGAGCCTCTGCCCAAATGGAGCGACGGTAACGTCGCGTTGTTAGGCGACGCGTGCCATCCCATGACGCCGTATATGGCGCAGGGCGCAGCCGCCGCGATTGAAGATGCCGCAATTTTGGCTCGCTCCTTTGAAGAAACTCGCGGCGAGGACATTCCCGCTACGTTCCAAATCTACGAGGCCACCAGGAAACCGCGCACTTCGCGTATCCAGGCGATTTCGAGCGCGAATACGTGGATGCAGGGCGGCAAGGAAGATACCAGTTGGCTGTACGGATACGACGCCTGGAACGTCCCTTTAACGCCGATCGAGCAGGCGGTTTAACGATGCCGAATTTCACAACGTCCGATGGTTGCCCAATCGACTACACGCTCTATGACGCGCGTCACGCGAACGCTCCACGGCTTGCGTTGATTCATTCGCTGGCGCTCGATCGCAGCATTTGGGATGGAGCGGTGGGCGACCTCGGGTGCGACATGCACGTGGTCGCTTACGATTGCCGCGGGCATGGAAGATCCGGTAAGCCGTCGGGACCGTACTCGGTCGAGCAGTTCGCGCGGGATCTCGCGGAACTTTTCGATCATCTCGGCTGGCCTTCGGCGGCCGTCGCCGGATGCTCCATGGGGGGAATGGTCGCGCAGGCGTTCGGCGGCCTGTATCCGGGGCGCGCGACGGCGCTTGGTTTGATCGACACTTCGGCCTGGTATGGTCCCGACGCTCCTAAGGAATGGGATGAGCGTGCGGCGAACGTGCGGGCGAAGGGATTCAAAGGCGTCATCGATTTCCAGTTGTCGCGCTGGTTTGGCGACAAATTCCGCGCGGAGCACACCGAGCTTGTCGATCAGGCGAAGCGGGTCTTCCTGGCGGGCGATCTGGACGCCTACGAAAATACTTGCACGTTGCTGGGCGCTGCCGACGTTCGGCCGTTCCTCGCGGGGATGAAGATACCGGTCGCCGTGATCGTCGGGGAAGAAGATTACGCCACACCCGTCGCCATGGCGCAACAGATGCACGAAGCCATTGCCGGTTCGACGCTGAGCGTTTTGCCCCACGCGCGGCACCTTACGCCCATCGAGAACGCGGATAAAGTTGCCGCGGAGCTGAGCGCGCTAATCGGCCGGGTCGCGGCTTGATCACTGGTATGTGGCGCGCGCACTCTGCGTGCCGCGTCGGCACTTTTGCCGACGCCCGGTCTGTGCGATGAACGATCCCAGCACAGCCCCGCTCGATGCCGCGCAAGCGGATCGCACTCACGCCGACGCCCTCCTGACGCGGATGGAAAGCGTCCCCTTCACGTGGTGGCACGCCAAAGCCCGCGTCGTCATGGGCAGCGCCACGTTCTTTGACGCCTTCAACGCACTGTCGCTCGCTTTCGCGCTCCCCATCCTGATCCGCATCTGGCACATCACGCCGACGCAAAGCGGCGTGCTGATCGGCACTGCGTATATCGGTCAACTCGCCGGAGCGCTGTTCTTCAGCTGGCTTGCGGAAAAGTTCGGACGCGTCCCGAGCGCAGCCTGGGCCGTCGCCATCATGTCCGTCATGAGCCTCGCGTGCGTGTTCGTCGGAAGTTTTCAGGCGTTGTTAGTGTGCCGCTTGATTCAAGGAATTGGCGTCGGCGGCGAAATGCCGGTCGCCGCGACGTATGTCAGCGAACTCTCGCAGGCGCGCGGACGCGGACGATTCTTCCTGCTCTACGAACTCATTTTTCCGATCGGCCTGATGGCCACCGGACAGATCGGAACACTGCTCGTCCCGTTGTGGGGATGGCAGGCGATGTTCGTGATCGGCGGAATTCCCGGCCTCATCATCGCTTATCTTTTAACTCGTCTTCCGGAATCGCCGCGCTGGCTGATTTCGCATGGCCGTTTCGCCGAGGCTGAAAAAGTCGTGCAACGGGCGGAAGCCTCCACGACGCGGCGCGTCGCGGTTCCACCCACCGTTGTAAAGAACGTCACGATGAACCCGCCGACCGAGCGAGCGCGCTGGCAGGAAGTCTTGTCGCCGATTTACCGCCAGCGAACGTTGATCGCGTGGGTCCTGTGGTCGTGCGCGTATTTCGTTTCCAACAGCCTGAACAATTGGATGCCGAGCCTCTACAACACGGTCTATCATCTCGGCCTGAAGCAATCGCTGCGCGCGGCCTCGATGCTGAACGTCGCGCAAGTCGCCGTGCTGCTGGTGTGCGCCTTCGCCATCGATCGCACCGGCCGGCGCAATTGGACCATTGCTAGTTTTCTGGTGAGCGCCGCGCTGCTCGCGATTCTCGGATTCGGCGCGGGAGAAAGCGCGACACGCGTCATGCTGCTCGGCACGTTGAGTTACGGCGTGATCGGCTCGGCGAACGCCGTTCTATATTTGTATACGCCGGAGATTTATCCCACGCGCATGCGAGCGATCGGAACGGGGCTCAGCACCTCTTGGCTGCGCATTTCGTCGGCGATCGGTCCGGCCATCGTCGGCGTCATCGTCAGTAAACAAGGTGTCGGACCAGTATTCTGGATGTTCTCCGGTGTCGCCGTCGTCGGCGCCGTCGCCGCGCTCGGGATGATTGAAACGCGTGACCGGCGGCTCGAAGATATCGCGCCGTAATGTTGTAGCATCACACTTAGATGCGAGTCTCTAAACTTTTCTTTCCCGCAGCCGCCAGCATGATTTTCTGTTGCGCCGCATTCGCTCAAACGCAGGAAGGCGTCGTCCTCGAAGAAAATCCTGTTCAGGTATCCGAGCACGTCTACTATCTGAAGGGATTTCCCAACGTCGGGATTGTGATCGGCGACCGGGCGACGCTCGTCGTCGATACCGGACTGGGCCATCGCAACGGCGAAATCATCACCCGTGCTGTAAAGAGGCTCGCGAAAGGCCAGGTCTTGTATCTGACGACCACGCATTATCACGCCGAGCACACCGCGGGCGATAGCGGCTTTCCTCCCACGACGATCATCATTCGCAATGCCGTGCAGGAGGAGGAAATCAATAAGTATGGCGCCGCGTTTCTGGCGAATTTTGCGCGCAGACCCGAGATGAAGGACCTACTTGTCGGCGAGAAGATTCGTCCCGCGGACATCCTCTTCGATCGCGAATTGAAACTCGATTTGGGCGGCGGCGTCACCGCGCGCCTGATGTGGATGGGCGCCGCCCACACCAAAGGCGACGAGATGACTTTCGTGGAACCGGATCGCACTTTGATCTCCGGCGATATCGTGCAATACAAGCAACCCTCCGGGATTTCCGCTCCCGACGGCAGCGCGAAAAGCTGGTTCGAGATTCTGGAAAAGCTTCCCGCATTAAATGCGAAAACAATTCTGCCGGATCATAGCCCGCCCGGGGAAGCGGCGGCCATGATCGCCATGCAAAAGACTTTTCTTGTGGATTTACGAGACCGCGCGCTGGCGGCGAAGCACTCGGGCGTGCCGGTGGAGGACGCGGCCAAGCAAATCACGGAGACGATGAAGGGCCTTTATCCCGGTTATGAGCAATGGTTCGGAGTCCCGGGAGCCGTGCGCAAAGTTTACACAGAATACCAGTAAATATCGCTGAAACGCCAAGAAAAGATCGACATGGTTACTAGCTGATGAAGGGTGTCCGTTTCACGTGCCAATCCGGGTGCATCAATTGTTGCCAACAGGAAGGCCGTGTTTACATTACAGAAACGGATTTGGTGCGCGCGGCGAAATTTCTCGGCATGTCGGCGAAGGCTTTCGAGAAAAAGTACGTGTATCGCACGCGCCATGAAATGCGGCTACGCAAGCCGCCGAAAAAGCAGTGCTCGTTTCTGCGGGAGCATGGCTGCAGCATTCATCCCGCGAAGCCCACGCAGTGCAGAACCTTTCCGTTCTGGCCTGAATTGGTGGAAAATCCAGTTGCATGGAAATGGGTCGGCAGCTATTGTCCCGGCGTCGGGAAAGGCCCGCTGATTCAGATCGGCACCGCGCTCGAGATGTCGGAAGAACAGCGCAAAGCGTATCCGAACATGTACCCGCCGATTTCTTGAAAAAGGGGACAGACAGCTCTGTCCACTTCATCGCACAAGGCCGAGACTGAGAATTTACGATTGGGGACAGAGTAGTCTGTCCCCTTTTCAGCGCTGGCTGAGGCCGCCGTCGACGGCGAGAATTTGGCCGGTGATGAAATCCGGCGACGTCAGGAAAAAGGCGACGGCTTCCGCTATTTCTTCGGGTTTGCCAGCGCGGCAGTTTGGCGTTCGAGCGATCAGGTGCTTCACTCGCTCGTCGGGTTCGCCGAAAGGAATGACGCCGGGCGCGACGGAATTCACGGTCACTTTCGGCGCGAAGGCTTTCGCGAGCGCTTTCGTCAGCATGATGACTCCCGCTTTCGACGCGCAGTAGTGCGCGTGCTGCGACCAGGGACGCAGACCGCCCAGCGAACTGATGTTGACGATGCGTCCGCCGCCCTCCGGGATCATGCGCTTCGCGGCTTGCTGGCAGCAGAAGAAGGTCGCTTTGAGATTCACGGAGTGGATGAAATCCCAATCGGCTTCGGTGATTTTCAGCGGATCGATCTGCGTGAAGCGGGCCGCGTTGTTGACCAGTGCATCGATGCGTCCGAAGTGTGCGTGGACCTGGTCGAAGAGCGATTCAATTTCGGCGACGCGCTCGAGATTTGCTTTGAAGATCGGAGCGTTGCCGCATTCGGCGGCGGTCGCGCGAGCGTCGGTTTCAGAGTTGTCGTAATGAATCGCCACGCGCGCGCCGTGTTGTGCGAGATGCAGAGCGATCGCGCGGCCGATGCGCTTGGCCGATCCCGTCACCAAAATGACGCGTCCGTCGAGAGGCAGCATCCTATTTGATTCCAACCACCATCGCATCGGGCCCGGCAAGAGGTTCGACGCGGGTTTCGCGGAAGCCGGCTTCGTGCATCCAGCGTTGGCCGTCGGCGCCGGTGTAGTCGAATCCACCGGGAGTTTCCAGGAGCATGTTCAGGCTCATCAAAAGTCCGGCGACGTTGTGGCTACGATCATCGTCGATCAGCGTTTCATAAGCGATGAACGCGCCGCCGGGAAGAAGAGCGTCGTAGGCTTTCTGGATCAACATTTTCTTCGTCGGAAGATCCCAATCGTGCAGTACGTGTCCCATCACGATCACGTCGGCGGAGGGGAGGGGACCGGTGAGGAAACTTCCGGGATGAAACTGCAATCGATCCCGCAGTCCCTGTGCTGCCACGTACTCTTCGAAGATCGGCTGCACCTGCGGCAGATCGAATCCGAGACCGTGAAGATGCTTGTGTGTGAGGGCCACTTGCACAGGTGCGGCGCCCCGCGCGCAGCCGACATCGGCGAAGGTTTTGTATTTATCCCAGGGAAATTTCTGCGCCATGGCGCGGGCTGTCATTGAGCTCAGTCCGGACATCGCACTGAGAAATTGGCGCAGACGATTCTGGTCAGCGTAGAGTTGCGCGAACATGTCGGTGCCGTCTTTCGATTCGTTCTGCGGCTGGCCGGTGCGCACGGCCTCGGTGAACGATCCCCAGAAGCCGAATAGCCTGGTGCTGAACATCTCCAGCAGACCTCCGATGTAGCTGGGTTTGGCGCGATCGAGAAAGAGATCGGATTCGGGCGTGTTCGAATAGATTCCGTTCTGGCGATCCAGCATCTGCAGCGCGACCAGAGTATCGAGAAAATCGAGTTGCGCGCGTTGGTGGATTCCGAGCCGCTGACTGATCGTCGCGGCGTCCAAAGGACCTTTCGCGAGCTCGGTGAAAAGGCCGATTTCGACAGCGGTCAATAGCGTTTTCGAGGCCATGAAGCCGAGCCCCAGTTGCATGATGCCGGCGGGGGAGACGTGAGGTCCTGCGGTTTGCGGATGCATGTTTGGATTATAAATTGAAAGCGCACAGACTGACGTTTGTTGAAGTACGATCTGTTGAAGTACGATCAAAGCGGAGACGGAAAAATGGACAGACAGGTAACTGTCGTGCAGGCAGTCGTCGTGCTTTATGCGGTGGCGATGGCAGCCGTCATCGTCGGTGTAGATGTCGCGTTCTTCAGAAACCGATTCTGGGAACGGCTGTCGGCGAATATTGGAATCGTCCTGGTGTTTGGAGCGTTCTACTTTAGATTTTTGAGGCGTCCATAGCGAGGGTCGGCAGTGGCGCGATTCTAACGATGGAAAGTTGGACCGCTATCCCGCACCGCGGGATCTCGGGTCGGGGCTTTCCTGCTTAAGGCTGGCCGGCGTTGTCGTATGATGGCGAGAGATCACGGAGACGACTGCACATGGACAAGGTGACGATCGAAATTAGTTCGACGTGGGCGAAGATTGTTCGTTCTCCGCTCTACTGGATTGTGGCGGCCTTGCAAGGCGTCTCGGTGAGCTTTGCCCCGCTATTCCTATACTGGAGCGGCAAGGGGAAGATGTTCCCCGGTTATGAGTGGCTGGTGGTGCCGTCGTGCTTCGGGATTATTTTGCTGGTCGGGTTCTTTTATATGGGGCTCGGGAGTGCGGTGGTGGGTGAGTTGAGGAAGAAGTCGATTTCGGTTTGATGCGGCTCGCTCTTTCTCGGGTCGGAGATCTTCTGGTCGCCGGCCGTAATTTCGCAATGTCGATCGCGAACGCCTGGGTGCACCAAGGCACGTTTCTCCTGGTTTCCAATTCCTTTTCTGCCGAGCTAGCTCTAAGCTGACGCATGGGGCTGGTGGATAACCTTCGCCGTCGTTCGCAGCCTGACAGCAATCCCTCGCGTTGCTCGGGATGACACGCTTGGGTTGGGCGTCGATGAACCGCTTACTTCGTGCGCGGCTCGGGGAGGGGCTTTTCTGCTTCAGGGAGTGTCGTTATAGTTGCAGAGAGGGGAGAATGAAAGAATCGGAAACATGCAGGGCTAGTCCCCGAGCGTTTCCCTTGCTCGCGCTGAGGTTCCTTCGTATGGACCAACCCGAACTTTGCAATGCTGGCTCATCTCCTTTGCCCCCTCATGCCACACGCCGTCCCAACTAATCCGGATAGATATTGGAGGCGTGTCCTGTTCCGTCGATCTAGCCTGAAAGTACACGGTGAAGTCGCAGGGAGCTTTCCACATTGTCTGCAAGTTTGGAACGGGTAGATGATCGGACACAAGTGGACAGTGCCGGATTTTCTCACGTTGCAAATGTCAAAGTGCATATGACCGCCAATGGTGTGGCGTAAGGGATTTGAAGCCTGATTGCGACAGTGCGTCGGAACGTCACCAACGTAGCTCGTTCGGCTTTCGCCATTGAAAGTCACTTCGTCGATACCAACTATCCGTACGTCAAGGTCGTAGCCGGGGAAGTTCGTCTATTGTTCGAGACGATCAAATGGTAGTACTCGTTATTCATTGACGAACTGCCCGTCTCGCTGCATTTTGATCCATTCGCCTTCAGGATCGAGGAGGCCGACAGACAGATCAGGCGGTCCTGGCGGAAAAAACTTCCTCTTGATCGCCTCACCAAACAGAGGAGCCGAACAAGGCAACGATGACTGTGCTTATCGTTCCGATTGCGCCAAGGGCGCTCCAGATGAGAGACTAGTGGTAATACCATCCCGGCTCAGATTGCAGAAGCATGGTTCAGTTTGCGCCAATGTTAGCACAAGTACATTTGTGGAGAATCAGCGTGAAAACTCGGAACAGGCGGCGACAATACGCGCGCTTCCTGACTTCTTCTTCTTCTTCTTCTCCTAAACCGTCGGGTCGCCGTGGACCTCGACTGCTTCCGGTTCAACGCCGCAGAGGGTGGGCTCGGGAAGGCGGCGCGATTCAGTCATGGAATGCTGAACCGCTTACTTCGTGCGCGGCTCGGGTCGGAGCTTTTCTGCTTGCCGCCCTTCTACGGGTTTCTCCACCCGATTCTCGCAAAGGCGACATTTTGTGGGGCGCGCTTTAGCATGCGTGGTGACTTCAGTCGCCAACTGAAGAAGATTTAGTCGCCCGCTCGGATCGCTGGCTAAAGCCAGCTGCAAGCTGAAGCTCGCCCCACCCGGTTGGATGACTCCCAGCCCGACGGGTGTTTGTCCTCTAGACCGTCGGATCTCCGTGGACTTCGACTTCTTCCGGTTCGACGCCGGCGAGCGCGGGCTCGGGAAGGCGGCCGGTGTAGGCGGCCCATCCCCAGAAGATCGCGGTCGTCGAACTGAGCACGCCGCTGACGGCTCCGATCACGCGAGGGTCGATGTGCGTGGATGCCAAGCCCGCGAGCGACATCGAGACCATCATGGTCATCCAGGTCCAGGTCTCGATCGTCGAGAATACTCGGCCGCGGAAATCGGGCGAGACGTGGCGCAGGAGTTGGCCGAAGTTCAGCACGGAGCTGACGGCAACCGCGCCTCGGGAAATCGCGATGAAGATCAGCGCCCAGGTGAAGGCGGCGGACTGACTGAATAAGAGAGTCGTCTGGCTGAATAAAACGTACGATGCGCCGTGGATCACGTAGCAAATCGAGATCGTTCGCTTGTAGCCGTCGAAGCTGAGCTTCGGTCCAATTCGATGTGCGACGATCGCGCCGAGGATGAGGCCGATGCCGGCGCATCCCCAGATCACGCCGATGCCGTTGGGGCCTCGTCGAAAGACGACTTCTCCGAAAAGGGTGAAGAGAATTTGCGCGGCTCCTCCGCCGGTGGCCCAACCGACGGCGACGAGTCCAATGCCGAAGATCAAGGGCGAGGAGCGCATATAGCGCAGGCCTTCCTTGTATTCATGCCAGGGCCGCATGACCGTATCTTCGGAAAGATGATCTTCTGAATTTTGGGCGATGGGGCGGCGGGGGCGAAATCCTTCCGGCGTTTTGAGCCGGGAAATGCAGAGAGCGGAAACCAGAAACGAAGCGGCGTTCAGAACGAAAGCGAGTTTGTAGCCGAAGGAAGTGACCGACGCTCCGCCGAGGAAGGAACCAATGGTGATGGTGCTCCACTGGGTGAGCTGCGTCAGGGAATTGGCGGAATGCAGTTCGTCGCGCGAGGCGATGGAGGGAAGACTGGACGCGCGTCCGCTGGTGAAAAACGGCGACGCGAACATCAGCAGAAAGCTCAAGACAAAGAGCAGGGTGGTGTGGCCTTTGGGGATGGCGAAGATGAAACCGATGGCGACGGCCGCGCGCACCAGATCGCTGAGAATCATGATGCGGCGGCGATCCATGCGATCGAGCAAGACGCCCGCGATGGGGCCGGCCATCATCACGGCGACGCCGCGGGCCAGCAAAATTCCAGCGACGGCCATGCCGCTGCCGGTATTCGCGAGCGCCAGGGCGAACACCGCGATGTTGTTGAAGTTGTCGCCGATCTCGCTGACGACCTGACCGGTCCACGTGAACCGGTAGTTGCGGTTGGAGCGCAGGACGCCGAGGAAACCGCCGGAAGTCACACGCGATGAATTCGAGCGGCCGGAACCGAAGCCGCGATCACTCAAGAGATGACTTCCTCCCGCACGGTGACGCTCGCGAGATAGTCGGTATCGATTTCGTAGCCGAAGCCGGGAGCGGTGGGAACGTGGATGGTCCCGTGCGCGGTGACTTCGATTTCGGGCTGCACGATGTCGCGCTTCCAGTAACGCTTGCTCGCGGAAACGTCGCCGGGGAGAACGAAATTCGGGAGCGAGGCCAGCGCGATGTTATGCGCGCGTCCGATGCCGGATTCGAGCATGCCTCCGCACCACACGGGGATGTTGTTCTTCTGGCAAATATCGTGAATCGTGCGGGCCTGACGGAATCCGCCGACGCGGCCGAGTTTGATGTTGATAATGCCGCAGGCGCGCATTTCGATGGCCTGCTCGGCATGGCGCGGCGTGCGGATGCATTCGTCAAGACAGATGGGCGTTTGCAACTGGGCCTGAAGTTTCGCGTGATCGATGATGTCGTCGTGGGCGAGAGGCTGCTCGATCATCATCAAATGGAAATCGTCGAGTTGGCGCAGATGATCCGTATCGGCGAGCGTATAGGCAGAATTCGCGTCGGCCATCAGGCGGATGGATGGAAACGTGTTGCGAACTTCGCGCACGACGTCGATATCCCAGCCGGGCTTGATTTTGATTTTGATGCGCTGATATCCGGCGGCGAGCTCGGTTTCGATTTTCTTCAGAAGCTGGGCGACGGAATCCTGAATGCCGATGGAAACTCCACAAGGGATTTCGGTACGCGAGCCGCCTCCGATGTGTCGCGCGAGAGGTACGCCGGCGAGACGCGATTCGAGATCCCAGATGGCGGCTTCCATTCCGCCGCGAGCCATGTAATGGCCGCGAATGGCGGAGGTGCGATCGAAGATTTCGTTGGCGCTCTCGATCGATTTTTCGAGAATGCGAGGGGCGACGTAATCGCGCAGCAGAGGCCAGATCGAGTCGGTCCATTCTTCGTTGTAGAAAGGATGCTCGCCCGCGGTGACTTCGCCCCAGCCGGAAATTCCGTCGGAGTGAACTTCGACGAGGATGATGACGCGCTCGTAGGTGCGGCCGAAGCTGGTCTCGAAGAAATGCACCAGAGGCATGCGGAGCTGGCGCAGGACGACGCGGTCTATTCGGTAGGCCATGGCGATAACAGATACGTTCCGGCGTCGGGCGTGAGTTCGAAGCCGGTGACGGCGAGGTTCGCGGCAAAGTGAGCGATGAATTCGTCGGCGACCGCGGTCTGTATGCGGCGGGCGCGATCGGGATCTTCCTGGCGCATGCGGCCGATGCTCGCGGGAATCGAAATGCGAGCGACGGCGGGCGGGCGTTCCAGAGTTTTCGTGATGTGCCATTCGGCGACGCAGCGATCGGTGGGAAGGCCTCCGGTGAGAGGGCTGCTGGTGATGCCGTATTGATTGCGCACGAAGCGGCGGACGACGGCGCCGAGGCGCGCGATGTTGAAATACGCGTTCTTGATTTCGAGCGGATCGAAGGTCCATTCGATGAGATCCAGACCGCGTGCGAGAGCGGCTTCGCGCTGAGTGAGTTTCAGACTGCGGCCGACGCCGGTATCGCGATATTCCTTGAGAACTCCGAGCATGTGGCTATGCCAGAAGATTTGGCCACCGGATTTGAGTCCGGGGATGGCGAGAGAGAAGCCGGCCATTTTATTTCCATCGAAGGCGCCGAGGGCCTGGCCGCCGATGCCGCGCGCGACGACGAAGAAGCGCACGGGGAGGATGTCGATATCGCTCCAGCTCCACACGGTGCGCTGGAGTTGAACCGCCTCGCCATAATCTCCAAGACTATTGAGCTCGCGGATTTCCATCTAGCTTTCTGAGTGCTCGCGTTCGGATGCCTTTGCTGCTTGCCAGAGGGCTTCCATCTCGTCGAGTGAGGCGTCGGCGGTGGTCTTATTGTTTCGCGCAAGACCTTCTTCCACTTTTCCGAAGCGCCGGCGGAAGCGCCGGTTGCAGCCGCGCAGGGCCTGCTCGGGATCGACTTTCAGGAAGCGGGCGATGTTGACGATCGTAAAGAGAAGATCGCCGATCTCGGATGCGATTTCTTCGTGAGATCCAGTGGCGCGAGCCGAGTCGAGCTCGGCGAGTTCTTCACGCAGCTTCGCGAAGACGTCGTCGATGGAGGGCCAATCGAATCCAGCGCGGGCGGCTTTGGAGGAAATCTGCTGCGCTTCGACGAGAGCGGGAAGAGATCGGGGGACGCCGGAGAGAAGTCCTTTCGGCTTGGGAGCGGTTTCGCCGGTGGCTTCCTTTTCCTTCTTTTCTTCGAGCTTGATTTCGTCCCAGCGGCGGAGGACTTCGGAAGAAGTTTTCGCATCGCCAGTGCCGAAGACGTGAGGATGGCGGCGGATCAGTTTGCTGTTGATGGCTTCGACGGAATCGGAGACTTGAAAATAGCCAGCTTCGGAAGCCATTTGGGCGAAGAAGACGACTTGCAAGAGCAGTATCGCCGAGCTCTTCGGCGAGATTGGGCCAATCACGGGCGTCGATGGCGTCCATGACCTCGTAAGTTTCTTCGAGCAGGTAAGGCTTGATGCTGTCGAAGGTCTGCTCGCGATCCCAGGGGCATCCGCCGGGAGCGCGGAGGACGGCCATGATTTCGACAAGGCGAGAAAATCCATATTCGTTGGAATCAGGCGCCACGGAACCGGGGTGAGGCATGGGGAAGTTTCAGGTTATCACTCGGGCTCGATGCATTTATTGCAGGAGCCGATTTTTTGCGCGATTGAAATCGCGCGCCGGGTGAAACCGGCCCCGCCGGGAGCGCGCCGATTGAAATCGGCCCCACTCTTAATTTGCGAGCTTGGGGGTGAGCATCCATTGCAGGACGCCGGCGGGTTCGGCACTGAATGTTTCCACGTCGATTCGGACAAGCGCGCCTTTGCGAAAGTGGACCATCTCACGGGTGGAGCCCAGAAAGTATGCGACGGTCGTGGAGAAGAGCGGTTCGTGTCCGGCGAGGAGAACGGAAGGCTCGTGACGGTGCGAACGGACTTCGTCCCACATACCGTGCGGGGTTCCTTCGGGGACGAGAGCGTCGCTGCGAACAATTTTGCCGGTGTAGCCGAGCTCCCGGGCGGCGATCTCGGCGGTTTCCAGAGCGCGGCGATAGGGGCTGGTAACGATGATCGACGGAGCGACACCGGCGGTTTGCGCGGAGGCGAGAACCACGCTGAGCTTACGTCGGCCCTCGTCGGTAAGACGGCGGTCGGCGTCGCGTCCGCTGGAGGATCGATCCTCGGCGATGCCGTGGCGAAGCAGGTAGAGTTCCATGCCCTTCGATTATGCAACGGGCGAGCCATCGCCGCTCCTGAGACTTGCCGGCCCGCTCGATGACTCTCGCGGTTCTCCGAGCGGAACTTTTCGGCCCGCTCGATGACTCTCGCGGTTCTCTGAGCGGAACTTTTCGGCCCGCTCGATGACTCTCGCGGTTCTCTGAGCGGAACTTTTCGGCCCGCTCGATGACTCTCGCGGTTCTCTGAGCGGAACTTTTCGGCCCGCTCGATGACTCTCGCGGTTCTCTGAGCGGAACTTTTCGGCCGCTCATGACTCTCGCGGTCTCCGAGTGCACTTTTCAGCCGTCGATGAATTTCGCGGTTCTCTGAGCGGAAACTTCCTCGGACGTTTATGACTCTCGCGGTTCTCTGAGCGGAACTTTTCGGCCCGCTCGATGACTCTCGCGGTTCTCTGAGCGGAACTTTCGGCCCCCTCGATGACTCTCGCGGTTCTCTGAGCGGAACTTTTCGGCCCGCTCGATGACTCTCGCGGTTCTCTGAGCGGAACTTTTCGGCCCGCTCGATGACTCTCGCGGTTCTCCGAGCGGAACTTTTGGCCCGCTCGATGACTCTCGCGGTTCTCTGAGCGGAACTTTTCGGCCCGCTCGATGACTCTCGCGGTTCTCTGAGCGGAACTTTTCGGCCCGCTCGATGACTCTCGCGGTTCTCGGAGCGGAACTT
>CAVXVL010000048.1:0-71429 GCA_963765085.1 Terriglobia bacterium
GCGATTGCGGCGTACATCGCGGCGGTCGATATTCCCGCCGCCATCGAAGGCATGAAGCGTGAAGCCTCGGGTTTCGGCGGATCTCGCAGCGAATATGTCGTGGGCCTCGCCGATTGCATGCAAGTGATGTGGGATTTGGCGATGGAAATCCTGGGCCGGGGCGAAGCGGTTCCCTATGAACGGTGCGTGCTCGCTTCGTGCGGACAGGCTCCGGAGCCATCCAAACCCGACGCCCGGCGCGAGCGCGTCGCGGAATTGCTTGGCCAATCGGGGGCTGCCGCGAGCCGGGACAAACTACTCAATGCCGTCGATGCCTGGAGGCTCAGTCATCGCGTTCCCATGGCCTCGGTGCGGACGCTCGGCGCGGCCATGATCGCGTATTACGACGAGCTAACCGCACGAAATATTGTCCCGTTGCTCCCCGCGGAGGTTCGCGACGTTCCGCGTGCGAATATTCAGTTCCTTCCGATTCGCGATGCGTGGTTTTCGGGATCGATGAATTACCTGGGGCGTGCGCGCCGCGCCGACGGCTCGCCGGAGTATGAGGCGACTTATGAAATCAATGCGTCGCTGGATATTTCCGTGCCCGAATTCATGCAATTGGTGAGTCATGAAGTAGTTCCCGGGCACGTGACGACGTTCGCCTATCTGCAGAATCTGTATTACCGGAAAGAAGTCGGATTCGAAGCGTCGGTGCTGACGATGAATACGCGCGCGGCGACTCTGTTCGAAGGGATCGCGAATAATGCGATCCTGATGGCGCACGGCGTCCTCGAAGTGGAGCATTTGGAAGATCCGGACTTGCAGATCGGAGCGCTGCTCGCGCTGTTGCAGGATGACGCGAAGAATCAGTCGTCGTTTCTGACGTGGTCGGAGCATACAGAACAGGAGTCAGTGGCTCGGACTCTGCGGAATGATTTCCTGGTTACTCCGGAGCGCGCCGATAAACTTTCAGGAGCGTGGGGACGGCATCCGTTATTGGGACGCATGTATCTGCCGGCATACCGCGCGGGGACGGAGAAAGTCGCGCAGCTGCGGCGCGATTATCCTTCCGCACAAATCATTCCGGCGTTGTATGGATGCGCCGGGCTGGTAGACATTCGCACGATAGAGGATGTACTCGCAAAACCAGAGATTTAGAGAGTAGGAATGGATGCAGCCGGGCGCGTCTTGGCGTATACTCGGCTTGGTCATGATGTTAAAACGACGCATTCAAATCCAGCGCGTGGCATTGGCGGCCGTACTCTCGGTGGTGACGACGATCTCGCTAACGGCTCAGTCGTCGACATCACTGGCGAAGCCGGCTGCGGGCGAGAAGACGAACACGTGGAAGGTTCCGCGCACGGCTGACGGACAGCCGGATCTGCAAGGCATCTGGACGAACGCCACCAGTATCCCGATGGAGCGTCCCAAAGAATTGGGCGCGCAAGAATTCTACACGCCGCAGGAAGCTGCGGAGATGGCGGCGAAGGGCTATCACGGGGATCGCAATCCCCTTCCCGAAGCTCACTACGACATGAGCCAGTTCGGAATCGATCCGACGCAGAACAAGTTCGCTCCGAATCTGCGGACGTCGCTGATCATGGGACCCGAGGGCCGCATCCCGCCGATGCTTCCGGAAGCGGTGAAGCGCAATGCCGCTCGGGCGGCGAAAATGAAGGGCCATGAGTGGGACGGCGCGGAGAGCCGCAACCTGGCAGAACGCTGCATCATGTGGGCTCAGGAAGGGCCGCCGATGCTCGGGGCCACGTATAACAACAATCTCGAGATTGTTCAAAGCAAGAATCAAGTCGCGATTTTCACGGAATTGATCCACGATGCGCGGATTATTCGACGCCATCGATGGCAGTCCGCATCCTTCGAAAGATATTCATCTGCTGCGCGGCGATTCGCGTGGCCGTTGGGACGGCGATAGTCTGGTGGTCGACGTCACGAATTTCACGGATAAAACGGCGTTTCGCGGATCGAGCGATAAGCTCCATCTGATCGAGCGGTTCACGCGCACCAGTCCGCAAACGATTGTGTACGAGTTCACGGTGGAAGATCCATCGACGTGGGATCGGCCGTGGACCGCGCAGTTGGTGATGGGTCCGGCGGATGGCGAGATTTACGAGTACGCGTGCCATGAAGGCAATCGCGCATTAGAAAATACCCTGAGCGCGGCGCGCGCCGAAGAGAAGCAGGCCGCGCAAAGCAACGCAGTCAATCACACCAAGTAGACACGAGGATCAGGATGAAGATTAAATTTGCTGTGATGATCGGGGCGCTCGGGATCATGACACTTCCGGCGTGGGCGCATCATTCGTTCGCGGCGGAGTTCGACGACACGAAGCCGATCAAGCTGCATGGCAAAGTAACGAAGGTCGAATTCATCAATCCGCACTCGTGGATCTATATCGACGTAAAGGGCACGGACGGCGCGGTCACCAACTGGGCGATTGAGGGCGGAAGTCCGAACGCGCTTTACCGCCATGGATTCACGCGCGATTCGCTGCCGCTCGGTACGGAAATCGTGGTGGACGGGTATCGGGCGAAGGACGGTTCCAATCGCGGAGTGGGTAAGGATCTTACATTCGCCGACGGGAAACGTCTGTTCATGGGTGGATCGGCGCCCGGTTCGGACGGAGAAGGTCAGAAGTGACTTTCAGCCGCTGCGCAGCACGGTTCTCCTCTTTCGAATTGATCCACCGCTAGAACAGCAGATCCCTCTCCCGCTAAAGCGGGATCGGGATGACTCGTTTTGGGGAGTGGAAACCTATCGCGTCCAATCTGTTCCGACGTAATAACAGCGGGTCCCTCTCCCGCGAAGCGGGATCGGGATGACACCTTAAGTGGGTGCTGAAACCTTGGAGGGGGGAATAGCGTGTTGGTTCAAAGGCGGCGTTTGTAGCCGGGGCGATAGTGGACGTGGCAGCTCTTGCAGGCTTCATAGAGCTCGTCGTTGAGGGCTTTCATTCCTTCCAGATCCTTGACCTTCGCCATCTTGAACGCCTTATCGCTAACGGTCCAAAGAAGCATGGCGTCCTTCATCCACTGGTCCTTATTCTTGGCCCGGTTTTCACCCATGAGAACGTTCGCGGCCTCGTTCAACATCAGCATGTTGTTGCGCAGATCGTTCCAATCCTTCTGGGATTTCTGCTCCTCGCGTCCGACGTAGAAGAGTTCGTTCGAAGTGGGAAATATCATGTAGAGCATGAGTTCGCTCATCGTGCCTACCGACTTGGGCCCGACGGCATCCGGCGGAGCCTGCGCGGCCTGATTTGCAGTCGACGGAGGCGCCGGAGTCGCGGTCTGAGGAATGGCTTCGGGCGCGAACAGCAACGCGCCGGCGAGCAGTAGGACAAGCAATCGCATGGAGATCTCCCGTGCGCGATTCTATCACGCGGTGGCGAGTTACCTGGCTGGTTCATCCGGCTTGTTCATTCGCCGTATGCCACATCGAGAAACGCCGCGACGTCATCGACGGTCGTCGCAAATGAGGTCACGAGGCGCACGAAGACCTCTTCCGAAGCGATGGATTCGCCGGGCGGCAGGCGAGCGCGATTCCAGGCGTAGTAATAGCAGCCAGCGGCGCGAAGCCTCGCATCCATGGACTTCGGCAAAATCGCGAATACCTCGTTCGCCTCGGTGGGCCAAACGAGCCGTACGTGCAGAATTCGGGCGAGTCCTTCGGCAAGCTCCGCCGCACGCATGTTCGCGGTGCGCGCTAATTCCAACCAGTGATCGTTGCGTAGCCAGCCGCCGAACTGTGCGCCGAGGAACCGGCCTTTGGCCACCAGATGGCCGCCGCGCTTCCGGCGGCTCGGAAAATTCACGGCGTGCGCCGGATCGAAGAAGATCACGGCCTCCGCGGCCAGAGCACCGTTCTTCGAAGCTCCCAGGCAAAGTACGTCGACACCAGACTTCCAGGTGAGTTCGGCCGGCGTGCAGCCGAGACTGGCCACCGCATTCGCAAAGCGGGCACCATCCATGTGGAGCGAGAGTGCGCGAGACCGAGCGATTTCCGCGAGAGCGGCGATCTCTTGAGGAGTGTAGACAAGACCGCATTCGCTGGCTTGGGAAATACTCAGGACGGCCGGCGTCACATTGTGTGGAGCATCCGATGGCAGGCGTTCGAGAGTCTGCTTTAAATCGGCAACCGTGATCTTACTGGCCGAATCTGCGACAGGGATCAGGCGCGCGCCGCCGGTGAAAAACTCCGGCGCGGAACACTCATCTTCCAGGATGTGGGCGTGGGGATGGCAGAGAATTCCATTCCAAGGCTGCGCGAGAGCGGAAAGCGCCAATGAGTTCGCGGCCGTACCGCTGGTCACGAAAAAGGCCCTCAGCTCGTGGTCGAAAACTTCCGCCAATCGGCGTTCCGCATCGAGCGTAAACCGATCCGCGCCATAGGACCGTTCAGGAGTTGCATTCGCCGCGATGAGGGCGTCCAAAATTTGCGGGGACGCGCCGGTCATGTTGTCGCTGCCGAAGTTGATGACGAGACGATCCTGCACGCAACTAGACTACGACACCGGCAGTACGCGTCGCCACGATTGCGACAAAAGCGCTATTGGACGACAGCCTTTAAAACCGGCGTATCGCGCTGCGACGTAGGCGCGCTCTGCGGCAACTGAAAATCGACGTGCCGGTCGCGGTTGATCTGCTGGCTGAAGCGCGCATCCACGGTGGATAAAGGAGCCGTCTTCTCCACGTGTTCACGCGTCGTGTAATAGAGCGTATCGCCCTCGACGCGGAATGAGACCGCTGCCTGTATCGTGTGATTCGTGAAGGCGATCAGATAGAAATCCGTGGGCCGGATCATGGGATGGGTTCCCACGCTGCGCTGAATCGGAGCAGTCTGTGACTGAGGCGCATCATTCTGGGCAGCGGTCTGCGGCGCGTAGCTCTGCGTATTCGACGGGTAGCGCTGCGTGTTGTATTGAGGAGCCGGCTGCGCGTATTGCGAACCCTGCGGATAATATTGTGAGCCCTGAGGGTAATATTGATTGATCACCGTGGGGCCGGATACCTGCGGAGGAGCGTACGTCGGCTGCGGCGCATACGTATATCCGTAATCGTAGGGCGCCGAATATCCGCAATTGTAGAAGACGGGATCGCAGTAACCGTAAGGGTAACCCCAGCCGTAGCCGTAGTATGGATAGCCCCAACCGAGCCCTAGTCCCCAACCGCCATAGCCCCGGTAGCCGTATCCGCCGCGGTAGCCACCGTAGCCATAGCCGCGACCGCCAAGTCCGCCGCCTCGGAAACCGCCGCCCCCGAATCCACCGCCGCGAAAGCCTCCGCCAGCGAATCCGCCACCACGGAAACCTCCGCCCCCGAAACTACCACCCGCGCGGGCACCGCCACCGCCGCCACCGCGGGCACCACCACCGCCTCCGCCGTGACCGCCGCCTCCTCCGCCCCCGCCTCGGGCAAAGGCAGGCGTCAAGGTAAGAGAGACAGCCAAGATGGCGTACGAAATTGAACGAAGGGGCCTCATAAAACTGACCTCCTGGTTCGAGCATACGCCCGGGAGTCCCCTCCCGCAATCGCAAAATGGCAGTAGGGAGGTTCGCGAGGATTCAGAAGTTGCGGTCCGCAGGTACCACGCGTACGGTATCAAATCTCCCGCGCTCCGATCGTATGGGATACGCCGGAAGCGCGGGATGCGTTGGCTCGATAGGGGGGCTAGGCGCTTGCGCCCATCTGCCCTTCGTCCGCCGAAGGTCCGTAAATCGACGGCACCGCGATGTCGTTCAGCCGCAGATAAACCGAAAACTGCCCGCGATGGTGAATCACGTGGTTGAGCATGAAACTACGGACCACAGCGATTTTGGGCATGGTCATGATGGTCTTACCGCCCATGGCGAGCGACCAGTTGGACATGTATTTTTCGTCGCTGGCAGCTGCAATTGCAGCGCGCGCTTCCGCGACGTTTTTGTCGAACACGGCCAGAATTTCCTCGCGCGAGGCTCCTTCCCACGGCTTGTAATTGGCCATATCCATGACGTCCATGCTGAGCCCGACATTCGCCCACGACGGCATTTCGGCGATGTGCGAGGCCAGACGGCCCAGCGTCATCGATTTCGTGTGCGGTTTCCAGGCGAGCTTGTCGTTCGGAACGCGTTCCAAGGTCTTGCGTGTCGTGGCCATTTCCTGATCGAATTCCGGCAATAAGGCTGCGCTGATGCTCATGATGTTTCCTCCACTCGAATTGTAAATCCCGATTGCGAAGGTTCGATGACAAGCATCGAACCCGCCTCATTGTAACGCAGGCTCTCTGGAGTTTTGGCGAATCCACACAGGGCTGTTCCGCAGTGACGCCGGCGAGGTGCGACATCGACAAAACCGCGACAATTACTGCAACAACGATCAGGCCAACGACGCCTGCGATAAGATGGATTCGGCCCCCATGGAGCAAATCGGACGTTACAAGATCGTCGGCGAGCTCGGCCGGGGTGCCATGGGAATTGTTTTCAAGGCGCAAGACCCGGCGATCGGGCGCATGATCGCGGTCAAGAGCATCCGTCTTGGCGAACTCACCGACGAATCCGAGCGCGACCGCCTGCGCGAACGGCTATTCCGCGAAGCCCAATCGGCGGGGATTCTTTCGCATCCCGGGATCGTAACGATTTACGACGTCGCCGAAGAAGGCGACATGGCTTACATCTTTATGGAGCTGGTGAACGGTCCGCCGCTCGAAAAGATGTTGAAGAGCGAGCAGTCTCCGGACAAAGAGACGCTGTTCAGCCTGTTGCGGCAAGTCGCGATCGCGCTCGATTACGCGCATAAGAAGGGCATCGTTCATCGCGACATCAAACCGGCCAACATCATGGTGCACGAAGACGGCACCGCGAAGGTGACCGATTTCGGGGTCGCGAAGATCGTATCGCAGCAGTTGACGCGCGCGGGCACGATCATGGGAACGCCCAGCTACATGTCGCCGGAACAGGTCCAGGGAACCGCTGTTTCCGGGCGTTCCGATCAGTTTTCGCTGGGCGTGATCGCCTATGAAATCCTGACAGGCGATAAACCCTTCAGCGCGGAGTATTTGCCGACGTTGCTTTACAAGATCGTCCGTGAGGATTTTGTCGCGCCGCACCGGCTCAATCCAACGCTTTCGCCCAACGTGGAACCGGTGATGCGCAAGGCGCTCGGCAAAACTCCCGAGGAACGTTACGAATCGTGCGTCGAGTTCGTGGACGCGCTGGCTGCCGCGTGCAACGCGTCCGCGCATTGGGTACCGTTGCCGCGCGGAGGGAGTCCCAATCTGCCCACGGCCGGCTCAAGTGATCGACTTTCCGTGACCAATCCTCAAGCGATGTCGGAAACGATCGCCGCGCCACCGTTCGAACGGATGAGAAATGCGCCTCCCACGAGAACGGAATCCGGATCCCGAGAAATACCGGTCGAAATGGATGCGACCGTCGCCGATGTGGATGCGCCCGCGTCTTTGAAATCGGAGCTTCCGATCGTGGCGGCGCCGGCTCCCCCAGCGCGGCCCGTGGAAATTCGGCCGAATCACGAAACGACGGAAGAGAACGCGGTAGCTTCGCAGGCGCCGGTTTCGAGCGAACCGGTCGAGGCGCCGCTGCTCGTTTTTCCGGCATCCGATGACCCACGCGCGAAATCGGGTGCGTCCGTCCCAGCGCAATCCGTTCCTGAATCGCCCGCGAAAGTCGTTGCGGATGAGCCCCCGTCGGGGGCCGTTCCTGCCTTCACGCCCACCGCTCGCCAAGAGAAGCCCCCGTCCGGTCATGGCTTTCGCAATGTATTGTGGGGTCTGGCGGCGGGGATCGGTTTAGTCGCCGCGGTTCTGTTTTTCGTACACCCGCAGAGTCTGCACCTGTCCTCGAACGACGCCACGCAGAACGACAGCGCGCCGGCGACGCCACCCGCACCATCAACTTCATCCAGCCAGGCGAATCCCTCGGGTGCTGCCACGCCTACACCGTCTACGACGCCGAGCACACCGCAAGATGCCGCTTCGCCCCCGAGCGCACCGGTCACGACGCATCCGTCTACGGACACACTGGCGCCCGCGGATTCCGCCGCCAGCGAAACGCAGTTTCAATTGACGACGACTCCTACAGGAGCGGAGGCGGTTGTCGATGGCGCGCCCGACCTACGTTGTTTCTCGCCGTGCATGCTGACTCTGCCGCTCGGAAGGCACACTCTGGTCGTCAAGCATCAAGGCTATCGAGATGTCCAACGGGTGTTTAATCTGCCGAGCGAACCGGGAGTGATCGTCAACATGGAGCCGCAGGCGGGCACACTGAGCGTCGCTTCTGTTCCCGCAGGGCTCACGATCTTCGTGGACGGCCAGGAACAGGCGCATAAGACACCCACGAGCGTGTCTCTTCCTCCCGGTTCCCACAAGGTCCAGATCATGAAGGGCAGCGATAAGCAGGAATTCGTCGTGGATATCCGGGACGGCGTCCTCACCCAGCGCAACGTCGATTGGGGTAACTAATCGTTCTGACGGCTCATTCGCAAAAAGATTCAATTTGTCACGAAGACGGCCGGTGAAACGGTCTTCGCGAGACGCTGAATGCGATTGACGACGGTCATCGGGCGGCGGTGCCCTGTCCACTCCGTCTCTTTCGGGCCGGTTTATTTCTTCTCGTGGGTCCCGATCACGCCGTTCACGAAGTAATTGACGACCTTCGCTTCATTGCGCGCCATCTCGTAATAGGCGGCTTTTAACAGTTGATCCTTGCGATTGATCAGCGTTTCGCGAATGGTCTGCTGCACCTTTGGGTCGGAGAGATCGCGCTGGCCGGCGGGCTCGCGCGTGATGAGCCTGAGAATCCGGTAACCTTCCGTGGTGTGCAGCACGGGCGTCACTTCTCCGGGCCGCAAAGACGTGATGGCTTTGCGCAGGTCCGCGTTCGCTTTTTCCAACGCCGATTCCGGATGAAGCCAAGATCGCCGCCGTTCTGCGCCGAATTAGGATCTTCCGAGTAGTTCTGCGCAAGCATGGCGAAATCCTCACCTTGCCGCAAACGCTGGCTGAGGTTCTGCGCTTTCCTGCGCGCCTGATCCTCATCGCGCGCCTTATCGTTTTTCAGATTGCGAACGTTGGGGTCCGGCGTCGAGGTGACCAGGATCTGCGCCATATGGATTTGCGGTTCGGCGAGATTGAAGCTGGCCTTGTTGGACGCGTAGAAGTCTGAAATGTCTTTATCGCTGATGCTGATGAGCGACGTAATTTCCTTATTGAACAGTTTCTGAACGCTCAGATCGCGCCGGAGTTGCGCCTTGAGATCCTCCACGGACATTTTGCGTTGGTCGAGCTGCGCTTTAAATTCTTCCTCTGTATAGGGCGCCTTCAACTCGTTGAACTTGCCGTCGACATCGGCATCCACGGCCATCAAACCCAGCTTTTCGGCGCGCTGCAGCATGACTTCGTTGTCGATCAAAGTCCGCAGCACTTCGAGCTTCTGGATCATCACCTGATCGCCGTTGGCCTTGTTTTCGGGACCAAACTGCGACGAATACTGCTTTTCGAGATCCGCGTAAGTGATCGGGCGATTGTTTACGGTGGCGGCCACGTTGGCCGGCGCGGCGCGATTGCACCCGGCTACAAACACCAAACTGCACAATACGCCCGCAAGCGCTCGGATCGTCATCGGAGGAAACTTTATTCTAGCGCGGGTCTGCCCCTAGGGCAGAGTCGAGGCGGCGAGGCTTCGGTCAAAGAAGTCGATCATGGCGCGGTTCATCTGTCGCGCGCTGGCGCCGGTGACGCCATGGGTGCGCCCCGCGTAAATCTGCATCTCAAATTGTTTCCCAGCGGTCTGCAAAGCATTCGTGAATTGCAGAGTGTTCTGGAACAGAACATTATCGTCTTCCAGATTTTGCGCGATCATCAACTTCCCGCCGAGGCGCGCGGCCTGGGGAACCAGCGCGCTTTCGCGATAGCCGTCCTCGTTCTGAGACGGCAGGCCCATGTAACGCTCGGTATAGATCGTGTCGTAATTGCGCCAGTTGGTGACAGGACCGCCGGCGAATCCGGCGTGGAAAAGATCCGGCGCGCGGAGCAACAACTGTAGCGTCATAAAGCCTCCGTAGCTCCAGCCGTACGCGCCGATACGTGCGGGATCGACGATGCCGAGGCCGATCAGATGCTCGACACCCGCCCGTTGATCCTGCACTTCGATTTCGCCCAGACGGTGGTAGACCGGGGTTTCGAAAGCGTGTCCGCGCCCGAACGTCCCGCGATTGTCCAGCTGCCACACCAGATAGCCCTGCTGAGCCAGAACCTGATCGATGGACATCCCGCTCCACGCATCGCGAACGCTTTGATCATGCGGCCCGCCGTATACGTTCACGATCAGCGGATACTTGCGCGCCGGATCGAAGTCCGGAGGCTTGATAAGGCGTCCGTAGAGGGCGGTCTTGCCCGGTCCCTCAAAGGAAACAACTTCAGGAATCCGGAATTCGAACTCATCTAGAATCGCGCGATCTGCTTTGTGAAAAACACTCTGAAGCGCGCCGTCGGCCGAGTGCAGCGAAGTTTCCGAAGGCGACTGTAAGTTCGAGTAAGTATCAAGGTAATTGCGGCAGCCAGGCGCCATGGAAATCCGATGCGAGCCGGGGCCCTCCGTAACGCGCCGTTCCCCCGTGCCATCGAATCCGACGCGGTAAAGCTGGCGCTCTAAAGGGCTCGCTTCCGTCGAAACATAATACGCCTGCTTGTTCGGCAAGTCCCAACACGCGATTGAAGTCACTTGCCATGCTCCGTGCGTCACTTGCTGAGGCTTACCGGAGTTCGCGGCGTCTATTGGGAATCGATATATATGACGGAAACCGTCCCGCTCACTGGTCCAGAAGAACGCGCTCGAATCCGGGAGGAAGATCGGGTCGCCGTCCACGTTGATCCAGAACCGATCCTTCTCGCGATAAACCGTCCTCGATGAGCCGGCTTTTGTAGCCAGGCCGCTCGAAAACGATTCAGTCGCGTCGAAAAGAATCATCTCCACCTCGTTCTGCACACGATTCGTGCGGGCGATCCACACCTGGCGTGAATCGGGCGTCCATCCGGCACGGGCGATCAAATACGTCTTGACCGTATCTCCCGCATCCAACCACTTCGTCGGCCCTCCGGCGGCGGGCACTACGCCCACCCGGATGAGAGCGTTGTTGTCGCCCGCTTGCGGATATCGCTGGGGCTCGTAGACAGGCTTCTCGCCCAACAGCGCGGCGTGCGGATATTGCGGCTCCGGACTGACGTCGAACTGCAGATACAAGAGGGAATGTGAATCCGGCGACCACCAGTAGGCTGTGCCGAGGTCCAGTTCTTCGGGATACACCCAATCGACCCCGGCGTTGCGCAGCGTTGCCGAGCCGTTCGCCGTGAGACGAGTTTCCTTGCCGGTTGCGAGATTCATCGTATACAGGTCCCACGCGCGGCGAAACGCGATGCGTGTGCCGTCGGGAGAGAAGCTTGGGATCGGCCTCCGTTATCGGAGTTTTCGTGAGATTACGCCATTTCCCGGATTTGGCGTCGATCAGGACCAGATCGCCGGCGTCCTGATAAAGAATCTGATTGCCTTGCGGGTTCCAGATGAACTCGCGCGTCAGCACTCCGCGGTTCTGCCACGGATCGCGGTCGGACGATGGTGGAGGCTCGACCGACGCGGAGATTTCACTCAGGTCGACCGAGACGTGGACGCTACGCGAAGCCACGTCGTAGATCTTGAGCTCGCCATTCTCGCGGTATGCAAAGGAAGTCCCGGTCGGCGACCACACCGGTTCACCGGGAGCCGAGACGGCGCGTGAACGCCATTGCTCGTAGGCTTCTAGCGTGATCGGCTTGCGCTGCGCCGTTAACGCTTGACAGGTGAGGATGGAGATGAACAGCCAGCGATTCATTTTTGCGCGCACCGCTTTCACGGCTCACGATTTCTTCCCGACATCGGCAAAGCGCTCGAAGTCGTATAGTAATTGTATTCAAAAACATGAAGATCACTTTTTGGGGCGCGGCCAGGACCGTGACTGGATCCATGCACCATGTGGAAACGGGCGGCCGCCAGTACTTGTTGGACTGCGGCTTGTATCAAGGGCGACGTCAGGACGCTTTCGAACGCAACAGCCATTTCCCCTTCGCCGCGACAGACATCGACGCCGTGATTCTTTCGCACGCGCACATCGACCACAGCGGCAATTTACCGACACTGGTGAAAAACGGATTTAGCGGTCCTATCTATACGACCCCCGCAACCGTCGACTTGTGTCTTGCGATGCTCGCCGATTCCGCGTTTCTCCAGCAAAAGGACGCAGAATTCGTGAATAAAAGGCGGGAGCGCCGGAAAGCCATGGGCCGCGACGATCATCCCGTGCAGCCGCTGTACGCACCAGAAGACGCCGAGGCTACCTATGCTTTGTTTCAGCCGGTGCCGCTCGGAGAGACAAAACATGTCACCGATCGATTCATCTATCGAACGTTCGATGCCGGCCACATGCTTGGATCACCGCCATGATCCTGGAAGCAGACGGCGTCCGCCTGGCGTTTTCGGGAGATGTCGGGCGTCCGGGCCTGCCGATTATTCGCGACCCCCAGCCGCTGACCGAAGCCGATTACCTGATCATGGAAAGCACCTACGGGGATCGCCTGCATAAGCCCATCCAGCACGTTGCCGAAACACTGGCCGACGTCGTCAATCGCACGGCCGGACGCGGAGGAAAAATCATTGTGCCGGCGTTCGCCGTGGGACGCACGCAGCAACTGGTCCTGCTGCTGCACCAATTGATGGACGCGGAGCGCGTGCCATCCATCCCGATGTTCGTCGATAGTCCCCTGGCCGTCAACGCGACGGAGATTTTTCGCAAACATCCCGAGTGCTGGGACGAGGAAGCGAGCGCTTTTTCCGATAACGGAAACGATCCTTTCGGATTCCGCCGGCTCAAATATGTGCGGGACGTGAAGGAATCGATGGCGCTGAACGACCTGCATGGTCCGTGCCTGATTCTGGCCGCCTCCGGGATGTGCGAAGGGGGTCGAATCCTGCATCACTTGCGGAACAATATCGAGGATTCGCGCAACACTGTTTTGATCACGGGTTATCAGGGAGAGAATACGCTGGGGCGCAAAATTCTCGAACGCCGCAAGGAAATTCCCATTTTCGGCGAGCCTGTTCGTTTACGCGCTGAAGTTTGCTCGCTGGATGCGTTGAGCGGACACGCCGATCAAAGGGAATTGATCGAGTGGATGCGCCCGTTGGCCAAGACGCTCAAGAAAGTCTTTCTGGTTCACGGCGATCCCGAACCCGGCGCGGTGCTCGCGGGAGTGATCGCCAAAGAATTCGGGATCGAGACGGTTCAGCCGACGCGCGGCGAATCGTTTCAATTGAGCTGAAGCGCATTCCTACGGCAGCGGGGTCAGCGATACTTCGCGGATCTCCACCCAGCCTTCGGCGCGCGCTTCCCCCATGGGCCGCTGGTCCAGAGTCCCAAAGGCATGAGAGATTTCGACGCCGCGAAAACGCCGTCGTCTTTCTTCCCGTCGGCCGAGGCGGCCAAAGGAAAGCGTTGATCGCCAAGCATCCACGTGAGACCCGTTTGGTCCGGCAGTCCATTGGTCCGCGCCGACCATTGCAATCGATAATTGCGACCTGGATCGAGCAAGACGATTTGACGGAGTAAACGCGCCGATTCCGGCTGCATCCCGGAAAGCTCCACGCGCAGTCCTCGACCGTCTAAACGCAGCAGCGTGACGCCTGGCGGAGTATCGAAAATCCAATCGAAACCGGCTCCCTTCGGAACGCTCGCGAAATTTCCGTTCCACACGCCTCCTGCCGGCGAATGCCCGGTTTCGGTCCATAAACGAGCCGCTTTTTGAGCTGACCCCTGGTCGATCAATGCCGTGCAAGCGGCGTCGAGGAGGGGAATGTCGCCAGGATCGCGAAACTTCGCGAGATCCTCCGCGACAACGCCCGCGTCTTCGCGGTGCGTATCGAGAACGTATGCAAGCAAGGCCGCGAGCACTTCCCTGTTTTGAAGCGGAACGCCACGGCGCAGAATTTCTCCGGCGTTCGCGCTCATGCGCCAACAAAGATCGAATGCCGGGCGTCTATCGCCGTAGGATACTTCGAGCGCCGCATGCATCCACACCCAAAAATCGTCGGTGCGATTTTGGCGGAAATAGAAATTGGCCAACGTCCAGCGCGGTTCGAATTGATGATCGACACGCGCGGCATCGAGCAACCACTTCTCGGCGTCCTTCCCGTCGCCGCGAGCTTCGGCCTGCAGCCCGAGCCGCAATCGCGGCGCGGACGACATCGGACTCAAGGCCGCCGCCCGCTCCAGTTCCGCGGTGGAATCCACGCCGGCGTATTCCATCTGTAATGCATGAAACAGAGCGTATTGGATGTTGTTCGGCAGGATGCGCACGGCGCGCGCGATGGAATCCTCCGTACCGCGACGGAACTCGATGTCGGCCCACGCCAGACGAATGGAAAAGAGCGCCGCGACGAACAAGACAACGACGCAAGCGATTGCGCCCATGCGCGTCAACCATCGATTCATAGAAACACCTGCCTACGTATTACAGCTGCGATACGCTAATTTTTCTTGCCGCTTCAGGCCATCGACTTTATACTTGTTGCGTGCCTGTGAAAACATTCTTTCTCGCTTTGGTGGGGACGGTCACTGCGATGGCCGCACCGCCCGCGATCGGGATCATAACGGCAAGTGGTCATTTTACCCTGGACCGCTCCGAGGTCTGGGGGAATGCGACGCTTTTCGATGGACAAAAAGTGGAGACGACCAACGCGTCTTCCGACATCGCGCTGCGTAACGGAGTGCGTCTGCAGCTCGGCGGCTCCTCCAAAGCGGACGTTTCCGAACGTCGCATGATTCTCCTGAAGGGCGTCGGTCAGATCTCGGCCGGCACTTCCTATGAAGTGGACGCGGGGAGCTTTCATGTCCGCCCTGCGGGAACCGATGCGCGCGTGAACATCACGTACGCCCCGAATGGAACGGTTGAAGTTGCCGCGCTCAAAGGCGAAGCCCGCGTCACGCTTTCCGGCGGCACGCTCCTCGCCTCGATCGCGTCCGGGCAAAAGCGCAGCTTCGCTCTGCAAAACGCGGCCGGACGTGCGGTCGTGCACAAAGGTTGCCTCGTCTCGAAAGATGGCCGCTACGAAATTCAGGATCAGGACACGCAGGAGGTCGTCGAGGTCGTCGGTGCGCCGAACCTGCTGAACCCTGCGATTGGGAATCGCGTCACCGCGACGGGAACGGGAAGCGATGCGCGCCCATCGGTCACGCCAGCCACGAGCGTTATGAACGCTACGACGGTTAGCGTCGATTTGCAGGGAGGTTGCCTGAGCGTCGCGGGAGCTTTGAACGCGAGCACGGAGCCGGCTGCGGTCGGAACCGCCGCGCCGACTGCTCCGACGACTCCCGCGGCACCTGCCGGCACCGCTCCCACGACGGGAGGTACGAGTGGAGGCGGAGGTCTTTCCACCGCTGCGAAGATCGGCATCGTCGCTGCGGTCGCCGGTGGCGGGGCCGGCGCGGCCATCGCCTTGTCCGGTCACAAGAGCTCGACCAGTCCGTAGGACCGTCTTCCCTGCGGTCTCCACGCTCTATCCACGCAGTGATATTTCGTGAAGTTTCGCGGGCCGGCGGCACTATAATAGTGTGTGTCCCAAGCCATCGATTCCTTCGTCCAGAGAAATCAGGAACGATTTCTCGACGAGCTAAAAGATCTCATTCGGATTCCCAGCGTCAGCACGCTTCCCGACCACGCGGTTGACGTGCGCCGCGCAGCTGCTTTCGTGGCTGATGCTCTGCGCACCGCGGGAATGGAGAACGTCGAGGTCATCGAAACCGCGGGTCACCCTCTGGTTTACGCCGACTGGTTGCACGCCCCGGGCAAACCCACCGTGCTGTGCTACGGCCATTACGATGTGCAGCCACCCGATCCCTTGGAGGAATGGATTTCGCCGCCCTTCGAGCCGACCGTGCGCGACGGAAATCTTTACGCACGCGGTTCGGCCGACGACAAAGGCCAGATGTATTCGCAGATTAAGGCCGTGGAAGCGCTGCGCGCGGTACACGGAAAGCTTCCCATCAACGTTAAATTCCTGATCGAAGGAGAAGAGGAGGTCGGTGGAGAATCGATTTCCAAGTACGTGCCGGAGCATCGCGAGAAACTGCGCGCCGACGTCGCACTGGTGTGCGACACCGAGCTTTTCGCGGAGGGCCTGCCGACCCTGTGCGTGGGGTTGCGCGGTTTAATCTACACCGAAATCGAGGCGCGCGGAGCCGCGAAAGATCTTCATTCGGGTATGTATGGCGGAGCGGCTCCGAATGCTGTTTTCGCGCTCATCGAGCTGCTCTCGAAAATGAAGGACGCGAATGGCGTGATTCAGATCCCCGGCATCTACGACGACGTCGAGCCGCCGGCCCCCGCCGAAATGCGCAGTTGGGAAGCGCTCCCTTTCAGTGAGGCCGAATTTCTCAAGAATGAAGTCGGATCGTCGCGTCTGACGGGCGAACCGAATTATTCCGTGCTCGAACGTGTGTGGGCCCGGCCGACGCTCGAAGTTCACGGCATCGCCGGAGGATTCACCGCCCCGGGCGCTAAAACAGTGATCCCGGCCCGCGCCACAGCCAAGGTCAGCATGCGCATGGTGCCGAAGCAAGATCCACAGAAAGTTCTCGACGCATTTCGAAAGTTCGTCGCCGATCACACGCCCGCGGGAATTCAAATGGAAGTGCGCGTTCTCAGCGCTGGACCCGCGATTTCCGTCAATCCCGATCACCCTGCGATCCACGTCGCCGCGCAGGCGTTCGCGGAAGTGCTCGGGAAGGAAACCGTGTTCATCCGCAGCGGCGGCTCCATCCCGATCGTGGGCGAGTTCGCCACTTACCTGGGAATACCGAGTATCCTGATGGGATTCGGTTTGCCGGACGACGGCTTGCATTCGCCCAACGAAAAATACAAGCTCGCGAATTATTACGCGGGAATCGAGACGATTGCCCACTTCTTTGAACAATACGGCCAGTGACGTAGCCCCCCTGGCGACTGCGAGCGCGCCGAAGGAGAGCCGTGCCCCTTCGGAAAACGTCATGCGCTCGGCGGGCGTCGTGTCCATCGCGGTGCTCATGAGCCGCGTGACGGGACTGCTGCGCGAAAGCGTGATGGCGCGCATGTTCGGCGCCGGCCTCACCTACGACGCGTTCATGCTGGGCTTCCGCATCCCGAACCTGACGCGAGACCTTTTCGCCGAAGGCGCGTTATCCAGTGCGTTCGTACCTGTCTTCACCGAATATCTAAACCAGCGCAGCAAGGAAGAGGCCGCGCGGCTGGCGAATCTGGTGGCAACCGCCATCATCATTGTTGTCGGCTCGGTCTGCGCGCTTGGCGTGATTGGCGCGCCGTTGCTGGTTCATTCGCTCGCACCCGGCTTCTCGGCGGTGCCCGGAAAATTTGAACTAGCCGTCCGCATGACGCGCATCATGTTCCCCTTCCTGCTGGTGGTCGCGCTCGCCGCACAGGCGATGGGCGTTCTCAACGCATCGAACAAGTTCGGCGTACCGGCTCTGGCCTCCACGTTCTTCAACATCGGTTCTGTGGCTTTCGGGATCGTGATCGGCGTATGGTCGGGACCGACATTGCATCTGTCGCGGATCGAGGGAATGGCGGTCGGAGTTGTCTTCGGAGGCATTCTGCAACTGTTGTGGCAATTCCCTACGCTTCACGGCCTGGGATACCACTTTCGAATCGCGTTCGATTGGGCAAATCCCGGACTTCGGCGAATCTTGCGTCTCATGGTCCCCGCGATCCTCGGCAACGCAGCGGTGCAGATCAACGTGATGATCAACACGAATTTCGCGTCGTCCGTCCACGACCCGGTACGAGGCTTCGACGGCCCGGTGAGCTGGCTCAGCTACGCTTTCCGGTTCATGCAGTTGCCTATCGGCCTGTTTGGCGTCGCGCTCGGCTCCGCCACGCTGCCGTCCATCTCCCGCAACGCGGCTGCCGGGGACATGGAACAGTTCCGCAAGACGCTCTCGAAGTCGCTGGCAATGGTGTTCCTTCTGACCATCCCTTCGTCGGTCGGCCTCGCGGTTTTGGGCAAGTCGATTATCGGCGCGATCTACCAAGGCGGGCGCTTCCAGCTCTACGACACTCAGCAGACCGCGCTGGCGCTCTCCTGCTATGCGATCGGGCTGGCGGGATACGCGGCCGTGAAAGTTGTCGCTCCGGCCTTCTATGCATTGGGCGATGCGCGCACGCCCATGCTGGTCAGCCTGGCGTCCGTTGCGGTTAATTTTTCAGTCGCGGAGTTCATGATCCGCGTCATCGGATTTGGTCACGCAGGCCTCGCCCTTTCCACTTCGATGGTCGCGCTGTTCGCGTTTATCGTCCTTTTCGAAATCATGCGCCGGCGCATCGGCGGGGTGCATGGCCGCGAATTGGCGGCGAGCGGCGGAAAGGTTCTGGTGGCCTCGGCCGGCATGGCGCTCCTGATCTGGTTCTCCAGCCGGGAGATGGAGAACTGGCTCGGGACCTCTCAGCTCGCCCGGCTCGCGGACCTTGTAATCTCGATTCCCCTTGGGTTGGGCGTCTTCTATGGCATCTGCCGATTGCTCGGCGTCGCGGAGCTCTCCGTGGCCATGCGAGCCTTCACCGATCCCATCACGCGGCGGATGCGGCGCGCCGGACCTTAGTACCCTTTCCGTCGATACAAGGTCTTTCCGGGGAAAATCCTCAGCATCAACCTTAAAGGTTTCGGGCGTTTTCGTCGATGGTGCCATCGTGAAACCTTTTTCCTTTGCGTTTGCGCTAGCCATTTGTGCCGGATGCCAATCAACGGTCTTCGCGGATGCCGCAAGTTCTCTCACGACGTCGCAGGACTTTATGCGTCACGCCAGCGATCTTCTTGGTGCCGGAAATGTCACAGGTGCTATCGAGGAGTACGGCCAAGCTATCCGTCTCCGGCTGGATGACCCGGAGGCCTGGTTTGGGCGCGGGAAGGCTCTGACCGCCGCCGGCCGCTTTCGCGACGCGATCGACGACTTCGATCAAGCCATTCGTCTGCGTCCGGGATTTGCGAATGCCTACCTCGAACGCGGCTTTGCCTACGGGCAAGCCGGCGATTTCGCTCGCGGCGTCCAAGACCTGGATCGAGTACTGGCTTCCGAGCCTGTAAACGCGCGTGCATTGATGTTGCGCGGCGATGCCAACTCGCGCCTGGGTATCTACGATCAAGCGGTTCGGGACTTCTCGGCGGCGCTCGCCATGCCGCAACCGGAGGGCGCCCGGAATCCCGACCTCGTGAAGCTGCTGCTCGCGCGTTCCCACGCGTACGCTCTTCTCGGAGAACATAAATCCGCGCTCGAGGACCGCAACGAAGCGGTCCGCCTGGCGCCTCGGAATCCCGAGGTGTATCTGGCGAGGGGCGGCACCTATCACGAGCTGGGGCTGCATGAGAAAGGGCTTGCCGATCGCACCGAGGCCATCCTGCTCAAGCCGGATTTCGCCGAGGCTTGGTATGCACGCGGCAGTGCGTATTTCCTGCTCGGCGACTACCGCAAGGCGTCCCAGGATCTGGAGGAAGCCTTGCGGCTACAGCCGGACTACGCGGACGCCAAAGGCGTTCTGGAAAAAGCAAGAATGGAAACGGCGAAGGAGACGCTCGGCTTGAAGACGGGACCCGCCGTCGCGGCCGTCGTTGCTCCTCTCGTCTCTCTGGATCTCTCCGCTAGTATTTCGCGGAATGTATCGGCGCGCGGTTCTGCCAATGCCGATCCGATTGCGGCCATACCCGCTCACGCGCACCCCCCCCCGAGCCTCACTTCGGCTGCTATACCCGCGCCTGGCGCGATGCCAACAGCCGTGCCCGACGCTGGATCTGCTTTCCCAAACGACTCAATCACCGGGCAACCGTCGTATATGCGAACCATCGCGATGCGCCCCGCACCGCCGATCCAGGCACCCGAGAATTCTTCTCCCGCGCCATTGAAAGATGAGCCTCAAAGTCAACCTTCGCCACAAGCTACGCCTTCCGTCCAACCCGAGTCGCCACGCACCGAATCTCTGGTCGCGCAGGCAACCACTCCCGTAACGCCGCCCTCGGCTCCGCAAACCGCGCCTGCGCCCGCCGCCTCGCCTGACCCCAACTCGGATGCTTCGCTGGGACCGATCCTCATGGATTTCTTTCAGAGAGCGCTCGGAGTCCTGGCGCAACCGACCCCGTCCTCGGCGACTTCCGCTGAACCTGCTAAGCCATCGCCGCCTGTTAAATCTTCGCAGCCAGCGCCGAAGGTGACAGCGGCGGTCGCACCACCAGCGCCAAAGTCCACGGCGGTAACGGAGACCCAAGCCAAGCACGGCGCGACGACGACGCCGCCGACTTCGGCCGCGCCCGTAACGACTGCACGCGCCACGACGCCCCCGGCTCTGCCTCCTCCCACAACGCCTTCGAAAACCGCTTCTCCCGAAGCGGCAAAGACGCCTCCGAAGACGGCGTCCCAGGAGAAGGCGGCGACTGCGACTAAAGCAGTTTCTGAAAGCAAACCCCTGGTGGCGGCAAAGACACCGGCGGAGAAGACTGCTCCTGCTTCAGCGACAACGCCGGCGAATAAATCTGCTTCCGCATCACCGATAGCGCCGAAGCCGGCGGCGAGTGCAATCGCAGCCAAAACTCAACCCAGCCCGGCACCGGCACCGGCACCGAAGATGATCGCAAAGAACCTGGTTCCATCCGCGACGCCAGTCATCCCGGAGACAGCCGGGATGGCCGGGAAAGCCGATGCGCAGTCCTCCGCCGCTCACAATCAACGCGGCAGAGATTTAATTCAACAAGGGAAATATCGCGAGGCCGTCGACGAACTCACCGCAGCCATCGACGCCCGTCCGGATTTCGCGATCGCTCTCAATGCTCGGGGCTTCGCTTACATGCTTCTAAAGGAGTGGGCGCATGCGACAACGGATCTTGACGCCGCCATTCGCCTGGACCCGCGATACGCCAACGCTTTTCACAATCGTTCGGTCGTCCGGAAAGCTACCGGCGATGCAACCGGCGCCGCCGAAGACGAATCGAAATCGCAGGAGCTCACGGCCAAGAAATAATCCTGGCATGAAAGCAGTGCACGTCGCGCCGCGTCGCATGCAGCGGTCGGTGTCGTGTCGAGGCTTCGCCGATTGTTAGATTTCGAAGAGCTTCCCGATCTCGGCCGCCGGCGTGCGCTTTCCGAAGTAGAACGATCCGAATAGAGCGTAAACGGCGCTGACCTCGTCGAAGCGCATTTCGTAGATCAGGTGCTTGAACACCACCGGATCGTCCGCGAACAGATCGACGCCCCACTCCCAGTCGTCGAATCCGATCGACCCGGAAATGATTTGCCTCACTCTCCCTGCGTAGCGACGGCCGACTTCGCCATGCTCGGCCATCTGCCGTTGTCTCTCGGCGATGGGAAGCGTGTACCAGTTCTTGCTTTCGCCGCGCTTGCGATCCATGGGATAGAAGCAAGCGTACGGTGCAGCAGGAATCTCAGGGAACAGCCGCGGCTGCATCGCCTGACGCTGCCTGGCGAGCGTTTCTTCGATCGCCTGATTCCATTCCGGACTGTGCGCGGCAAGGCTTTTTTCGGCCAAAGTCGAATACGATTTTATACTCGATTCATAGAGCCCCAATTCCACGACCGAAACGTAGGAACTCGTGGTCTCCAGGTAATCCCACAGCGCGAGCTTCGGCAGGGATCGCTCCGCCGCCCCGAGCGTATCGAAGTCCGAGCGGAAATGAATCAACATCAAATCGCCCTTATGGCCCAGCAGGGAGAACGCCGCGCTGCCCTGTCCTTCCATCGCCGCAAGATGCACGGAGGCCTCGGCGATCATTTCCGCGCGGCTTGCCGCCGGCATCGATCGCCACTGCGGCCAGCGGATTTTCAACATTTGGTGGAGCACGGCGGCGCCTTCGAGCGTCAAGGGAACTTGAGGAAAATTGTCTGACGGATGCATCGCCTTTCAGAATCGCCCTTCGGGCGTGCTAAAATCAAGGTTCAATGCACCCAGATGCGCATCTGGTGAGCCAACTCCAGTCCCTCGATCAGCGAATGGCGGCCCTGGAGTTGGAAGTCGCCGCTCTCCCCAAACATATCGCCGTCATCGAGAAGACCCTGGACTCGCACGCCCGGCGTTTGGAAGCGGAGCGTGCCGCGCTCGCCGCCAACCAGCGCGACCGCAAGAAGCTGGATGGCGACGTCCAGATGCATAACCAGAAAATCTCGAAGCTGCGCGAGCAGATGCTCGGGGCGAAAACCAACGAGCACTACAAGGCCTTCCAGAACGAAATCGATTTTATTGAGAAGGAAATCCGCAAGGCGGAGGATCGCAACCTCGAACTGATGTCGGAGTCCGAATCGCTCGACGCCAATGTGAAGCGGGCGGAAGCTGCCTTAAAGGAAGAAAAGAAAACAGTAGAAGCGGAACAGAAGCAGGCGCGTGATCGCACGGCCGCCGACCGCAGTCAACTGGAGCAACTCCGCCACGAACGCGCCTCCGCGGCGGCAGCGATACCCAGGCCGGTCCTGACGACCTACGAGCGTATTCGAAAAAAATGGAAGGGCGTGACCATCGCGGAAGTGGACAGTGGACGATGCACGGCCTGCCAGATCATGCTTCGCCCGCAATATTTTCAGGAAGTCCGCAGAAGAGACCAACTCATGACCTGTGAGAGCTGCGGACGTTTCCTGGTCTACAACCCGCCCGTGCAAGTCGAAGACGCCGCGAAAAGCTTCTAACTTCCCAAGCCATTTCGCAGCGCCTCCTCCTGTGAAAATCTTGGCGGGACGGCACACTCCGCGGCTTACTTACTCGCAGGCGTGCTGCTCGAAGCGCTGCCGGATGTCGCGCTCGAATGCGAAGAACGATTCGTTTTCGCCTTCTTATGCTTCTTGGCCTTCGCTGTCGTTGTCGAATTCGTCGAGGTCGCCGGAGCGCTGCTCGTCTGCGCCATCAACGCGGCTCCCGAAATCATCAGCATCATCGCAAACTTCTTCATGGTGTTCTCCTCGGAGGCTCGTTCCGCGGCCTCCACTCAAATCGACGCACCAATGTTCGCGAAGGTTCATGAAGCTTCGTTCAGCTACTCGGGCGGTTCCTCCGGTAAATCCTCCGCGCGATTCTCAAACCGCGTAAATTGGCCCAAAAACGTAAGAGGCACGCTCCCGATGGGCCCATTGCGCTGCTTGGCGATAATTAATTCCGCTAAACCTTTGAGATCCTCGCGATCGCGGTGATAAACCTCCTCACGGAAGATGAAGCCGACTAAATCCGCATCCTGCTCAATGGATCCTGAATCGCGCAAATCGCTGAGCTGCGGTTTGTGATCTCCTGGACGCGTCTCGGAAGCGCGGCTCAGCTGCGACAGCACCAAAAACGGCACATCCAGTTCCTTGGCCATTAACTTGAGGCCGCGGCTCATCGCACTGACTTCCTGGTTGCGATTTTCCGAACGCCCGCGCACGCTCATCAGCTGCAGATAGTCGACGACAACTAACGATAGCCCGTGCTGGACCTTGAGCCGGCGCAGTTTGGCGTGTATATCCATCAAATGGACGCCGGCCGTGTCGTCGATAAATAAGGGCGCTTCCGTCAGGTCGGCCAGGCCAACCTGCAATCGCCGGCGCTCGTCGGCGTTGAGATAGCCCGCCCGGAATTTGTGCTGATCCACGCGAGCGCCCGCGCACAGCAGTCGTGTCAGGAGGCTCGCGGATGACATTTCCAGGGAGAACACGGCCACCGGCTTGCGCATTTTCGGATGCGCGGCGACGTGCTGAGCGATGTTCAGAGCCAGCGCGGTTTTCCCCATCGAGGGACGAGCCGCGAGAATGATCAATTCCCCTCCGTGCAGGCCGCCCGTCATCTCATCGAACTTCGTGAAACCCGTACTGAGGCCGCTGACCCTTCGGCTCGGATCCAAAAACGCGTTGATACCGCCCGGAAACTGATCGATGATCGTCGCTGGAGATTGCAGTTGATCGCCGCTGCGGGCCTCGCCGAGCTTGAGCAGCGCCTCTTCCGCGCCCGCCAGAATCTCGTCCGGCTCTTCCTCGCCGATCAGGCATCGGTCGATGACTTTCTGCGCCGTGAAGATCATCCTGCGCAACGCGGACTTGTCTTTAACGATCCGGATATAGCTGTCGAGATTCGCCAGCTCCGGCATGCCCTCATCGAGCGAAACCAGATACGTCAGCCCGTCGACCGATTCGAGCTGACCTTGTTTCATCAGCTCATTGGCGACCGTTAATCGGTCGATCTTCTCACCGCGCTCGTACAGGTCCTTCATCCGCCCGAAAATGCGGCGGTGCTTTTCCAGGCTGAAATCTTCGGGCTCCACGGCGCCCGCGACCTGAAAATAGGCGTCGTGATTCATCAAGATCGACCCGAGCACAAAGCGCTCGGCATCTAGATTGGCGGGAAGGCCTTTTTCAAAGGCGAGATCGACGGCAGCCACTGGAGTCCTCCGGGATGGTTACTACCTTAAACGCATTCCAAACGCCGGAGCAAATGGAGAATTTCCACAAACAATTCACAGTTCGCGTGCGACGACGAACTGAAAGCGTAATCCGATGGACCCTCGGCCGCACCACGGAGTGTCCCTGCGGAACTGGACACGGGTCCCGAAGACGCCGTGTCATTTCTATCGCTGAAAGTACGCTCGACCTACTTATTCGTGGGAGTCGCCGGTGCCGCGTCCTCGGGGACGATCGTGGTGCTGAGGATACGGTCCAGGTTCGGGAAGCTCTTGTCGAGGTACGCCTTCCCTTGCGCCGTAATCCGTCCTTGATCGGGAGCTTCCCCGTAACCGGAGAAGAACTTATCGACAAGGTCCATGCCTTCGACCACTTCGCCGAACGGCGCGAATCCCTGAGCATCGAGCGGCGTGTTGTTGCCGTAGTTGATGAAGATCTGCGTCGTGCGAGTGTTCGGGCCCGCCGTGGCGAACGTCAGCGTGCCACGCTTGTTGGATTGAAGAACGCGATCATCGATAAGCCTCGCTTTTTCCCATACGGCGCCCACATCCGGCCGAGCCGGAATACCGAACTGCGCGACGAAACCAGGCACGATGCGGAAAAACGCTGCATCCTTATAGAATCCGCCGCGAATTAAGTTATAGAAGCGATCCACGCCCATCGGCGCCCAGCCGCGGTGAACCGCGATGATCACGTCGCCCTTCGTGGTGGTCATCTTCACTTTAAAGTTTTCCGGAGCTTTCGCCTTGAATGAAGCCGGATTCAGAAGATTGGGAGCACCCGTGGTCGGCGTGACTTCTTTTTTCGGAGCGGGAGTCTGCGCGAATGCGACTCCACATGCCAAGCAGAGAGATAGCAGTGTTTTCATAGAGAATTCCTCAACATCATAACAGAATGATTTCATCCTGGACCTCGCCCGTGACCCTCGCGTCGGCTTCGTCGACGTAAACATCCACCTCCAGACGCATTCCGAACTCCGGGAGATAGATCCCGGGTTCGACCGAGAAACACGTGCGCGGAATGATCTCGCGCACATCGTGTGTTTCCAAATTGTCCATATTCGCGCCGGTGCCGTGGACGTCGGTGCCGATCGAATGCCCGGTGCGATGGAAAAAGTAGGGAGCGAATCCTTTCGCTTTGATGACGGATCGAGCCGCATCGTCAACCTCGAGTCCGTACATCTTGCGGCGATTCCGAATTCCTTCCTGGACGAACCGCACCGCGCGATTCCTCGCATCGCGAACCACGCTGAATACGTTCTGGACCTGCGCGGGGGGATTCGCGCCGCAGTACCCAACCCACGTGATGTCGTAGTAGACGGCCGAGGGACGGTCCAGTTTCGCCCACATGTCCATCAGCAAAACATCGCCTTTGCGGATCTCCGCACTCGCCTCGCGTTTCGGTTCGTAATGCGGATTCGAAGCGTTGGCGTTCACGGCCACATCCGGTCCATGGTCCGTCACCAGACCTTCGTCGGCGAAGCGGTCTCGGATGAACTGTTGGACGTCCCACTCCGAGATACGTTGGGCATTCCGCAAAGCTTCTCCCACGTGCCGAAAAGCCGCATGGCGGATAAGATCGACTTTGCGGCCGGCCTCCAGGTGCATTTCCAGTTGCTCTCGGCTCCATCGCGAATCGAAATACTGGAGCAGATTCGCAGAGCTGAATACCTCCATATTCAGTCCGCGAATCAATTCGATGGTTCCAGCGTCCACCATCGCCACATAGGGAATGGCGCATTCTGGCGAATATTGCATCGCAATCTTGCGGGCGTTGCCGAGAATGATAGAAAGTCCGGCGCTCATTTCCTGCCAGCTCGCGTACGCAACGTTTTTGCCGGGGAGCGCGTTCAGGGTTTCCGCCTCGATCTTGTGGACCAATCCGCGCGGCTCTCCCTTCGCGGGGAGAAAGTAAAACCAGCGGCGCGTCACCGGCGATTGCGGCTCGAAGTTCAGCACGCGGTAAGCCAGCGGATCTCGCCGATGATGGTCGAAAAACAGCCATCCGTCGAGCCCTTCCGCTCGTAACGCCTCTTGGATTTCCTCTAAGTTCATGCGAAGTGCGACCCTGTGCACACGAACGAAGTTTACTGCGAATGAACGTAGGGCCGCCAGATCGCGATTTTACAGGCTTCCGAAATTCTAGCCTCGCCGACGCCAGCTTCGCCGCGCGCTCTTCGGCAGCGGTACTGGATATCCGATCAAGCAGAATTGGTCAAGCGCGAATAGCACCACGCTCTCGAATCCCATTCCGCTCGCCGTGCGAACCTCTTTCATCCAGGGCGTGGTCGCGTCGCTGATACTGACGAGGTGACTCCGCTGAGACGGCGTGAATCCCAAGGAAGCGCCGAACCGGATGGTCTGGAAGCTTTCGTCTAACTCGCGGGCCAGCGTGAAACCGATCGATTCCGTTTTGAGCACCGTCAACAAACTCGGCGTCCACGTTCCGGGATAGTTGATGGCCTGGTTGAAAGCGGTCTGATTCACGTCTGTCGGATACAGAGTCTCAAAGCGGCAAGTCGAATAGATTCCTCGCACATAACTCATAATCGCGCTCGTGAAATTGCCGATGACGACGGGTAAAAAGGCCACCTCGTCCGGGTAACTTGCAGGATTCACGGTATTGGTTGTGATGACGTCCATCGAGTGACCGTACTCTGCGAGAAATTGGGCCGTGTTCCGAGCGTCATAGAAGGGCATCCCCGAGAAACTCGTGCCTGCGCCGTCGTTCGCGAAATACCACCACTGCACCTCACCGAATTGGAGAAATGGGACCATTCCAGCCCCTGCCTGGAGGCCCGCCATTTCGCTGTATACCTCCTGCCAGAACGCCAAACTCACAGGAGAAAAATTTGTCTGCACTGAGGGTGTCGGAAGCAGGATCGGATCGCCCGCCGGCCCGACCTGCGCAATTCCGGCGGCAGCCGACGGATCGCCGTTTCCAAGCTCCATGCTGAACGAGGCCGCCGCATCGATTCCATAGCCCTTCAGCGCCGCGAAATAACTCGCCGACCAATCCCGTGCCGCGCGATTGATCCTCGGGGTCGCCGTCAGGTCCGTGAGCCACGTGGGATCGAAGCCTCCGGATAACGTGGTTCCGGATGCCGTCGCCGTAAATCCTGAGCTCGTCGTTGAGATTGCAATCGTAACGTTACCGCCTGCGATGCCCATCGATCTCGACGTAATGGTCAGAACTCCGCCCGACGCGCTCGCCCATACCGCGGTATAGCCGTTGTTTAGTTCCAGCGCGAATGCCGTGGCAATCGTGGTAGCGGTGTCGCCCACGTGGATTAATTTTTGCAAGACGGTATCGGTCGACGACGGCTGTCCGACGGTTCCTAATGTCAGCGTCACGTAGTAGCTCGGCTGTGGCGTCCCTGAAAACGTCACTGTCGCCGACGCATATTGCAGCCCTTGCGCAACCAGTTCGTAGAACCACAACGCGCCCACGTAGTGATTGGCCCGTCCTTGAAATCCAAGTGAGTTCAGCATCCACGCCGTTCGCTCCGGCGCGAGCGAGATCGAATGCAGCGTGTCCCAGTCCGTCGCCAGCGTCAGTTGAGAATTCGCAGCGAGCTCCGGCAACGTCGTGACGGGATAAGCGCCTTCGAAGAAATCGAAATACAACGGCGTGCCGCTCGGTCCTGCGTGCGTCACCACAACCGTATGCGCTCCCGCGGCCACCGTACCAAACGGATAGCGAAACAGGACGTCCTCGCCGGCCAAACTTAGATCCACGCCCACCGTCGCGCCGCCATCCACGCCAATCGATGCCGTCGCTCCGCCCGTCAAATAACGCATCCCGATGTTGAGCTGATGCGATCCCTCAGCTGAATACTGGTACGTGATCGAATCGCCTTCCGTGGTTGACGATTGAATCGTACCGCCCGAATAGTTTCCCCGCGAGGCCGACCACGTTCCTTGCAGGGCGACCGCCGGATCGTTGTCTTCAGCCCGCCAGCTTCCCGGCCCTGCCACCGAATACGCGAGGTTCGTTCCCGTCACGGTCCAGTTCGATACGGATACCTGGAATTCCCCACGCACGAAGTCTCCCACCTGTAGATCCGCCGCATAGGTCCAGCGCATTTTGCGGATATTTTGGGTGGGGACGTCCACGAGTGCTCCCGTCAAGTCCGGCGTCAGCGCGCCTTGGATCGAGGCGAAATCGAGGGTGACCGTCCACGCACTGGGGGAGGTTCCATTCGCGAGCGTCTGTGCCGGAAAATCCCAAGTGGATGAACCCGTCGAATAACTGTAAACGGCGAATCGATTTCCATTAGCGCCCGCTGTGCTGCTGGCTATCGCCGCGCCGGCCGTATAAAAAACACGGACGGTCGCCCCGCTTACTGTGGCTTTGAGCAGCGTCGAGAAAGAATTTACGCTGCCCGCCACAGCCGCCGCGGCATCGTTCAACGTATCCGACGCCACCAGTTGATACGTGTAGGCCTCGGTGAGGAATGCAAGTCCGATGTAGTCTCCCGCCACGGCCGCTCCGGACAGCGTGAAATCGGCGTAAGCACACTGATACGAACCTGTGAGCGCCGTCGCGTGTGCCGCAAGGTTCACCCAATATACCGTTTCACTTCCGCCCATTGGCGTGGCCCAGATTCTCAAGCTCGGCCAATCGACCGTCGCGTATAAATTGGAATCCATCGCGATGCAGTTCGTGCGCGTCTCGTCATAGGTCAGGGTGATCCCGCTCAAGTCTCCGTCGGGCAGATTTCGAAACAGCGGATGCTCATAAACGTTGTCGCGATTCCATTCGACCACGGCCCAATCGAACTGTTGGCGCCAGCTACCGGAAACCGTGAAGCCGTTCGCGGAAGTCGCGCTCAACGCCGCGATCGCCGAAGGCTCATAGTAAAAGCACTGCAAATCGCGGTTCGGCGTGAGCTTCTGGATCGTCTCTGGCATCGTCTCTACAGCCGAATCGTGACAGTCAAGTCCTGCCCGGGGAGCGTACTCGCGCCACCCGGGACCGACGTCACGTCAAAGTGAATCTGCGCGTTTGCGGCCAGCGGCGGCAATCCGAACCCGTCGATCGTATTGGAAATTGTCTGGCCATCCGCAATCGTCAGCGTGGCGAAAACGGTGCTTCCCGAGCGCAGTTGCATCGTCACCGCCCCTCCACTGGGAGCTTCGAGCACGATCGCGAAGATGTCACCGATCGCATACGCGCTTTCCATTACATACGGCGGCGCAGCATCGGTTTCCACACCCAGATAGCCCTCTACCTGAATCGTCAATTGGCCGCCGGCCAGCGTGCGAATGCCCCCATCCGTCAGCGATGCGTACGAAACAAGATTCACCGGGCTGTTCCCGAGCGCGTTCGTGACGAAGAATTCCGCTGCCGCGATTCGAATTTCCGGGAGGAATATTGAGTACGAGAAACTACCGCTGGCCGGCGATCCGAAAAATCCAGTAATGAAAGGCACAACGGAAGTATTTCGTTCCAGCGGATAGACCGCCACGCCAGCCGCATGAGAGCCAGCCGTGCTTCCATGAGCGCCTCTTTGAACGGTTAGAACCAATCCGCCGCTCGCAATCGCGGTAACCGACACGATTTCGCTTTCGATCTGCACCAGGTCGCTTACCGCGACCGTTGGCGCGACCGTGAATGTCAGCGCCGTATCGGTTGCCGCTGCGGCAGTGCCTAACGTCAGGAGGGTCGGTGAATTCAATTCGTTCCACGAGAATAGCGTCAACGTTCCGGCTGTCACCGTGTGCGTATTCACCAGCGTGCTGAATGCGACGGCCACCAGTTCGACAGTTCCTTGCCCTGCGGGATTCAACGCGAACGACGGCTGCGGCGGAATTCCGCTATCCGTGCCCGAGCCGCCGATTTCCCAGCTTGTCAAAGGATTCAACGCGTACGGACTCTCTTGATCCAAGGCGTTTGCCGATCTGCCTGAAATTTCCACCGACGCCCCGCCTCGATTCGGCGCCTGTAAGTGCGCGGGACTCACCGTCGCGGACGCGCCAAACGTCCACGTCGATTCCGCGATCGTGAAGAAACTCGAAGTGTCGGGAGTTACCGTCCACGGCGGTATGATCGTCAACGTCGTCGTGCTATTCGCGGTAATCGCCCGCTCCTGACCCGCGCCGGCGCCTCGCGTGATGCGGACGAGCGCATTTTGGAAATTGTTGGGAGTCATCCCTAGCGCGGTATTGGCGATTGTTGTTGCCGTCGCGCTCGTCGCGGCCGCTTCCGGGGAAAGCTCCCATCGCCAGTAGAAATTCGCGTGATCGTAATTCGGATCGGGAGGCCCTTGGAGCTGCGCGTTCGCACCCGAATCCGTGAATGTGGAGGCCACCGCGACGTTAGACGCAATGAGAAACAGCGCTGTCGGATTCATGCCTCGATAAACATTGAATCCAGCCGTCGCGGGCGAAAAGCTCAGACCGGTGATCTGCACCTCATTTGTATTGGTCCCCGTTGGAACATTCGCCTTGATGATGAACGAGAGTCCACTTTCAGTTCCGTGCGAATCGAGCCCCGTCACAGCGTAATAGGAGATCTGCCCGCCCCCGAGCGTTCCGCCTGTAACATTGATCGTCGGAGTCAAACTGACCAGCGGAATCGCCGCCCCGGACGGTGAGGGTGTCGTCGGTGGCGTGAACGATACGGCGAGATCCACCGACGCGGCGCCATCCGCGGTTTCAATGGGCGTCTCGACGATGCCGAACTGATCGATTCCGTTCGCATCGATGAAACTTCCGATCAATGGCCTCGGCAATCCGACCTGTGCACCCGATACGCCACTTCCTCCGCCGGCGCCGCCTGCTCCTCCGTACCAGGCATCGTCATGCCACTGTGCGGTCACGACGACGGTCTCGTAGTTCTTCGCAGGCGCAAGCTTCACAACGCGAAACGGTTGCCGCTCCAGCCCCTCTTTCTCATAGGTGATCGTAATGATATCGCCCGGCTTCAGTCCCACTCCACGAATCGTGGTTTCTAAATCTACATATGTATAGCCTTGAATCGCTTTGTTCAACTGCAGCCGAAGCATCCTGCCCGCCTGATCGAAATTCGGCACTCCAAGCGCCGGGTAGGTCGCGGCCACCTCGCGCGACGTCAACACCGCATCATCGGAATCCACCAGAGCCAGGCTGTCCTGCTGGTATCCGTTGAACTGATCCTGGAACTCCACGGTGAGGCAATTCGGCGTGTCTGCGCTGCTTCGCGACCACAACCGGATCGCCGGCTCGCCGTTTGGCTTTCTCAGAATTCCCGAAAATGACGCGGACCCGTCGCTGAATTCATACGTCGGCCATCCTCCATTCAGAGACTCCGTGCTGTTACTCCCGTCTGGCAAGGACGGCTGCTGCAGCGCGATCGAATTCTCCACGTGCAGTGTCAGCAGGCCAGTGCTTCCGTAACACAGCAAGAACGAAGATCCATTCCGAATCCCCTTCACCATCTCCGCGGCGCTCCAACGCTCGTCGATCACCATGTTGCATTGAAAGCGCGGGATGGCAACGATATTTCCGTATAGGTCCGTCGACGAAATCGTCGCGGCGCAGTACGCGGCCGCCGTGGCGAAACTTACGAGATCGATCACGCTCGTAGTCCAACCGCTCCGGCGTAAGACATCGAGCAGCACCCACGCTGGATTGTTCGTAAACGATTCTCCGAGCGAATCCCCGCTGGTATCGAACTGCTCGATATGGAGGCCGTTCGCCAGGACCTGAATGTTCGGAAGAGACTGCCCGTTGCTGATTTGATTGGGCACCACGACGCTCATCATTGCCATGCCGCCGTAAGGGTCCCCGAGCGGCGCACCGGACGCGTCCGTGAAATCCTGGTTGAATGCGCCATTCCGGGTTCCGTAGGTGACGACGTTGTACCACCCCGTCGCCGTCATATTCGCCCCGGCTTGGCCTTCGGGAATTTGAATATCGTTGACCAGCACGGTGAGGATTTCGTTGATCTGTCCCGCGCCGAGCAGAACTTCCATGTGCGTCAGATTTCCGTCGTTGCGTGCGAAGGAGATAAGCGGCGCATACCACGCGGTTCCATAAATAAGAGGGACGTAGTCGTTGTAGCGGGCCTCGTTATCCTGCAACGCCGAAAGCTGTGTGCCCTTTTGTCCGAAGCTGCGCACTTCAATTTGCGCTGGCACGAATTCCAGCCCGCCGAACCGCGCTGTGGTATTGCTCGAGCTATCGCTCGAAAACATGCCGCGAGCCACGCACGAGGTCCGGGTGTAATCGCAACTCGCAAACGCCGCACCTCCATTTAGATTCCCGACGCCGCCCGTTTGGTCCGCCGAGTATCCGCATTTGTACAAGGGCGAATATTTCCCGAGCTCGCCGCCCGTAATGGCCTCCAAACGCTGCGCGGAGCTCGCGGGGAACATCCAGGGGCACTGCCGTTCCACTCGATATATCCGGCAGCACCACGCGTTGCAGATTCAAACGCGTCCCGATGGTCATCCGAAACGTCGCCTGTGTGATTTCGTCCGGCGGATTCGCCATCCCCTGAAAAATTACGCGCGACTCCGAGGCCGCCGCTCCGCCGGTCAGATCGTAGAACAGCACCTGGATCGTGACCTGCGAACCTTTGAATCCAACTTCTCTTTCCAATTGCGAATAGTGCGAATCGGCATTCGCTAACGTTACTGAAATTTTCTGCGCACTATCCAACCCATCTTCGGCCGACACCTGAAGCGTGAATAAATTGTGCTGCAGAAGCCTCGCCAAATACGCATTCCCGTTGACGTTAACGGCATGCGTGCTCCAGTGCTCGACGGCGCCGGACGGCAACACGCAGTCGAACAGAAACAGCGGCGTAGGCGGCGTTGTTTGTTCTTTGAGTAGATCGATCGTCGACATGCGTTAGTTCTCCGGACTCACGATCCGGATGATCGCGTCGTAGACGTCCGTTCCTTGTGCCGTCACAGTCACTTGATCCGATGCGAACCGCGCCTGCGGATAAACGTCACCACCGGCGTCCGTCATCTTGTAATCCGACGGTGCGAGTTGCGCCTCCACCTGTAAACCGAAGACGTCGATCGACGCCCCGGCTGCAATCCGTAGCCCGAACGTGACGCTGCTCGCGGTCGGTAATCCGGCGTTCCCGGAAAGCATCAGGCGACTCCACTCCGCCACAACCGGAACGGTTTGAGTACTCGCGCCCAGCGCGAGAGTCACATTCGCTCCCGCTGAACTTCTGACCCAAGCGCTGAGACAGTACACGAAACTTCCCGGCACGGCGAGTGTCTGACTGATGCCTTCAGTATCCTCGCCGGCATTTACGACAGTGGTCGCTCGCGCCGTTCCCAACGGATCGGCGGCGCCCGCGGTGAGCTGAATCAGCGCCCCTTTTTTCCATGCTGCCGTCGATAACGTCTCGCTTTCAGCGAGTAGATTCCCCGTCGGGTCTAGAAACGTAAACGTCTGCCAGCTTCCCGCAACCTGCTGGATCAGACTGTCGATCGTGTTCCATTCCGCACCCGTTAGCCCTTTTGGCCGCAGCTCCCATTCAACGAGCGCAAAGTCCGAGTCCGCGTATATATCCTTGCTCCCGTCACCCAGAACGTTCACCACGGTTCGCTTCATGCGCCGCTTCACGACCGGATAAAGTGCCGATGCGCCCGTGCTTAACTGAGGGAAGACCAGCATCAGCTGCGATTCTCCTCAATCGTTGTAATCGCCGCGCCTCGGCCGCTGTTGGCGTATTCGAAGGGCGCCATATCACTCCCGAAGCTGCAACTTGGACATACCGTTCCATCGAAAGGATCGGTGAAAGAAAACGTTCCCGCGCGCCCTCCCTGATTCACAAAGAAATCCTCCAGCGCTGTCAGTTCCGCCTCGTCGAGCAGATCCAGCCGGATGGTCCAGCTCCGTAACGCCGCACCGTACCCTGGGAACCGTTGCTCACTCCCATCCACAAAGCGGTACCCACTGGTAGCAAACTGCCTCGTGCGATCCGACGGATACTGCGCGTACGCTCCGGTTTTTAAAGCGGGAAAGTTTGCCATATCACACGTCCCGAATCACGTCGTTCAACACCGTACTTTGGAGCATCGCCTGCCGAACCGCCATCGCGATGTCTTGACTACGGTCCATAAAGGACTGGCTGTCGAGAGCTTGCACTTGCACCGTGATCTGCGAACCGCCTTGGGTTGAAGCTTGAGCGTTGCTTCCTCCGCCTGTTGCGGCGCCTCCCGCTGTGGTCATCGCTCTCGGCAAATTCCCTTCTCCGGAATCCACCGCGAACGAAGCGCCTCCCGCGGCGCTAAACCCCGCGTCCAGTTGGATCGGCAACGGCTGCACATACGGCGTGGAAGCGGCCGGAGCGCTGCTCCCTCCGCCGCCTCCGAACAGATCCGCGACCCCTGAAATCAACGAACTCAATCCCAGGCCGCCCGCCAGCGCTCCACCGATGGTCCCGAGAATATTGGACCGGGTACCGCCTTCTCCCGTCTCCGAGCCAGTCTGCGCGCTTTGCATCGCCTTCAGCGATTCCGCCATCAAGTTATCGTTGATCGCCTTCAGCGATTGCAGTTGCTCCGACGCGCTCGTCAGGTTCAGTGAGTTCGTTACCGCATCAAAAGGATTCGCCATTCTCCACTTCCCGCCATTCCTTCTCCAACGTCAGAAACGCGTCCGCCTCTTTCGCCTCTCGCTCCATCAAGGCTGTGTTGCCCGCCATCTTTGAGATGACGAATCGCTCCACCAACTCCGTACTCTTTGCCGTGATAAAAGATTTCGGACATTCCTTCGCCACGGTGCGGCCACGCGCCCATATGACGCGCTCCGGTGCGCGGACTTCTTCGGCAAGCCAGCCACACCTTCGTGACGATTCCAATCTTTGCCGTCTGCACTGCTCGCATGTCCACCCGGCTTGACTCCCACGAAGAAAATGGAATGCGACAATCAGTTTTTTCTTTCGTCTCCACTCAGCGACCACTCCGCTTTCACGCGCGCCAGGATCTCGGCCGTCAGCTCCATCGGCCCTTTCTCGATCAGAGCCACTGGATCGGCAATCTCGCCATCGATCGAAAAGCCGGCGACCGCAACCAGCCCCCATTCCAGATACACCTTGTCGATCTCGGCACTCACCACCGCTGCTTCCAGCCGTTCGCGCGCGTCGTTGCCCGCCGCCAGGAATTCAGCTTTTCGCCCGATCTCCCGCATCCGCCGCGCCAGGTCGATCCTCCTCCCGAACGAAATACGCGCCACCGCGTATCGCACGCCTCTCGCTGACTCCGCATCGAACCAGGACACGCTTTCGTACTGCCGCTCGCATTTATCCGAAGGCGATGTAGAGTTCATCATTCATGCTTCCTTGTGCGCGGCCATTGCGGAACCGCCATTGCAATCTCGTCTCCCGATCGTCGAACTCCGGAACCTCAGGAACCATGGCCGGCATATAAGCTCCGAACAATTGCGTGCTCTGCTCGCCCAGTTGCAGCATGACCGCGATCGGCGATCTCTGTCGCGCGGCCTGATACAAGGCCGCGGTTTGCGTGTCCACCATCTCGAACAAACTGAAATCCAGCCGCACCGATCTCGTTCCCGCGGCGATGCAGCGCGCGTAATCGCTCCCGAACTCCCTCACCCGTAGTTCGATATCGTTGTCGAGCGCCAGTTCCGCCTGCGTCACGGTCATGAATTCCGCGGGCGTCACACCCATCCACACTTCGCCCAGGTGCCCCGGGACGATCGTATAGTCGAAGCCGACAATCGTTGGCTCCGTCGGGTATGCCGTCAGGCCTCCCTGCCCGCTTGTGAAGCTCGCGCTATCGATCAGGTCACGCGCCGGTCCCGCAAAGGCGAACTCTTGATAATCGCCATTTACTTTCACCCGCAATTGGTCGACGGAGGCCCCATCTAACAGCCTTTGCACCGCTCCGCTCGGGTCCCAATAATCGAACAGGCTGACGCTCCCCAAACTCTGCGCGAGCGGATAACTGATCGTTGCGCCCAGCGTCCCGCCGGCCGTCAAGCCCGCCGTGAACGGCGCGTTCAGGAACAAAGTCATCGTGTCTTGCACCCCGGCGACAAACCGGATTTCTCCGCCGCTCGTCACGGCCTGTCCCACGATCAAACCGTGCGGCGCCGCGAACGTAACGCCCGTCGATCCGTTACTCGACGCCACCGTGCCCCCCGCGAAGAGCAGCGGCGTTCCCCCCATCCCGGCCTGAAAGAAAGGTCCATAGCTCGGCTGCGTGGTCGGGTCGGTCCACTCGGTAAGAAACGTATTCAGTTGATACGCGGTCTTCTTACGAAGGGAATTAGGGAGCCCAACAAACGTTCGGCTGCCCGTTTTATCGCGGCGCGACGTTTGCTCCAGAACCTGCCGTGCCGCCAGCTTCACGGCCGGAATCCGATTTTGATCGGTGATGGCCGGCACGGTTCCATAAGTGGACTCGAGCGCAACGTAGAACCGATTATTGTTTGACGAAATGTAACACGACATGAAAGATTGTCCTTAGCTCGATGCGCTCTTAACTGGAAAGATCCACTTCAAAAGCGACTTTGGCCGACTGCAGGAAATTGCGGCCGCCCTGCTGCACCGCTTCGAAGCGGACTTCATAAAGTCCCGTATAAAACAGCCCTTGTCCCCAACTCCCCCGATTCGCGTCCAGGATTTGCGTGACAGCGTCGACATACAGGCGAAGCTGTTCTTCCAATCCTTCCAGTCGGTCCTGCGACACGCGAACTTCCGTAACGGTTCTCACTCTCCCTGAAAACGTGCGGAATTTTTCGATCAACAAGTTTTGGACGCGATCGACGTACACCAGCACCGCCGGATACTTCGCCTGAAGATGCTTCTCTGCCAAGGCAGCCGGCGTGTTCTGATACACGATGTTCTCAAGCAACACCGGAGCCAGCGCGACGCCCGTGTTGGTCGCGATTTCGTGGATCGCTGCCGCCATGCCCATGTCCGTCGCCGTAAGAAAGCCGAGGACCGTCTGCGCCGCTATGCTTGCCGCCTGCGCCATTTTTTAACCTCGCCTCAGCATTCGGCCGCCCGTGACGTAATAATCCGGCGATTGCCCGTTATCCGGAGACGTCCCCGCCACCATCCCCTGCGTGGCGAGCGTGAACATACTGCCGAGCCCGAGGGGCGCACTGTTTTGCAGAGCCAAGGGCCACGCGTTCAGGCCGAGATATATATTCCACCCCGTCGCCCCGACTGGCGGATTATTGAGTTCCGCGGTCAGAAGACTTCCGTCGACGGTCGTGTAGGTCGTGATCGGACTCGGCGCGCTTTCCGCGCCTTGCGCCGAGACCCACGTCGCTTGCACGTAATACGTGGTCGCGAGGATCAACCCCGCCACGAATCCGAAAAGCGGGAATTCGGGAATCGGCAGCGGAGTCAACACCAGCCCGATTCCGTATCGCAGCGTAAGCTCTCTCGCATCGGCTCCCAACTCCTGGTATTCCTCCCATTTCATGCGATACCGGTCGTTGAGTTGGTTGTTGTACGCGTCCCGATACACCGTCTCCAGCGTGTGCAGCGCGTGCCAGCGCTTCAACTGCGGCGTGACCACCACGTCGCTCACGCCCAGGCCCCGGCGCAGATTCGCCTGATCGCCCCGCGTGTACGTGTGCTCGATCAACACATCGAGGACGTCTTGCGATACCTCTTCCGTCGCCAGTCTCAGCTTGACGTCCAGATTGATCGTCTCCACGTCCGCCACGCCGAGAATCGAGCTCTCGTATGCCCGCAGCGCTTCCGAATTGTTAGGATTTCCGTCCGTCAGCAAAGCCATGATTTTGATGATTTGATGTGATGTTTTCCGCGACAGAAAGGGACGGCGATTTTGCGCCGCCCCGTCCGCCTTCTTCCGTTTAGCTATTCACCTGCACCGCAAAGCTGTTGCGCAGCACGCCCGTGCCGTACAGCACGTCCACCGTGAACTGCTGTGCCAGCGTGTTCGGCTGATAGCTCATCGTGACGCGCATTCCGAAGTTGCCCAGTTCCGCATATTCGGCGATGGCCCCCGTTCCCGGCAGCGGTTGCGGCAGACGGCGAATCACCAGACCGATCGCATCCCGCGCGAACGCCAGATTGTGAGTCGTCACCGGACTCGTCCCCGTCTGAGGAACAAACTGCGAGCGGAAGATGTACAGATCTTTCATCTTGCCGACCGCGCCGTCGATCATCGCGCGCAAACCCGCTTCACCGACCGTGTTGTATTCGCTGAAGCGCGCGATCTGGCGCAACTCGCTGATACGCGGTCGGATTCACCACCAGATATTTGGCGCGGCTCGCCGGCACCATCGCATTGAACAACGCCGTCTCGGACGCATCCACCGTCGCTTCGGTCAACGCGGCCCCGCCCGTTCCGACGGCCGTATTGGCCGTGAACTGCGGATACAGCGCCAGCAGGTCGCTCTCGATGCGCTCTGCGATCGCCACCACCGCCGGCTGCAGGTACAGCTTCAGCAAGTCCGGAACCGCCAGAACTTTCGTAACGTCCGGAACCAGGAACGTCGCCTCCGCGTGCGTGCTCAGTACGATCTGGGCATTCCCCAGGTTCGGATTCTGCGTTTGAACCGTGCCGCCCTCCGCGATATTGTTTGCCACCAGCGTCGGCGGAATCGGTACGTTCACCGTATCCCCCGCACGCGCCAGCGTCTGCTCATAATCGCGATTCACCAGGTTCCCCATCACCAGGTTTCCCACCAGCGCCGGTAACGCATCCGCGGCCACCAGTTTCACAATCGCAGTCGCGACATTTGCTGAAGTAATTGTTGCCATGTTCTCTCCTTGATCTCCTCTACAGTCCCCGCAGCGTCTGCGACGCAACCCTTGCGATCTCTTGCCGCACGCGCTCCATTTCCTCCGGACTCATGCCCGGACGAATCCTCTCCAAATCCACATCGCCGTCGCGAGACGCTCCCTTCTGTCCCGCCACCGCGCCCGATCCCCCGCTCACTCTCGCCGGCAGCAGTTCCGGATTCTCCGTCACGAACTGCGCCACGTAATCGCGCAGCCCGACGCCGCCTTGCGCCACCAGCTTCCCGTCCTCACTCCGCGAGATCTCATCCCGAATCGCCCGGTACGCCAGGTCGAGCTTCGAAATCCCTTGCCTCTGTAACTCCGCCCGCACGGCCGCGCTACGCTCCGCTTCATCGGCTCTCGCCCGCGACTGGGTGTTCTCGGCGATCAACTCATTCACCCGCCGCTCCAGTTCTCCATGCTGCCGGCGTGCTTCCTCCAACTCCTGCTTCTGCGGAAGGAACTCCTGCACTACCGCCTGGACCACCGCGCGAATATCCCCAACGTCTTCCTCAGCCATTCGTGTTGTTCTTCCCCATCCCCAGACCACCCTCTTCTTGCTGACCACTGGCCACCGGCCACTGGCCACTTGTTACCTCGATCTCCGCCGCGATCTTGTCTTTCAAATCCTGCGGCGCGTCCGCGAGATATTTCAGCGCCAGTCGCTTCGATATTTCCTTGCGCAAAGTCGGCGATCCGATTCCCAATCCCAAAAGCTTCTGCGCATCGGCGACGTCACTCGCGAAGTCCGCGAGTTCGAATTCGTCCATTCCCGTCACCGCGATCTCCAGCCCGTCCTCCCGCGCCGCGTTGATGGCCTTCAGCACTCTCCGCGCCTGGTCCTTCACCGCATCGCCATACGCGCCGAGCACTTCCTGCGTGATGGCGAAATCCAGTTGCTTGCTGAGCCCCGATTGATTCCCGCCTCGATCCAAAGCCCCGCCTGCTTGCGACAAATAACAGACGCGATAGATCTCCTCCTGCAATCGCGTCAAATTATCGGCGGCAATTTGATAAACCTTGCCCTCTGGCTCCGTCCATCCAAACCGATCGTCCGGACCCAGTTGGATGTAGTAGCTCTCGCCTACCATCTGGCTCCACTCGCGTTCGGAGTACACCACCGGCATCGCGAAAAGCCCCATCGTCAGCGCCCACGCGAGCGCATTCGATTTATTGAAGTGCTCCAGCTGCAGCGACCCCGCCCGGTTCAGCATCCACAGACCTTCTGGAATGCGTAGGCCGAACAGCGGCACTTGATTCTGCTTCGCCAGCCCGTGCGTCCCCTGCGCGATCAGCTCCACGGCTCCGGCTTCACCGCTTGAATTCCGCTGTGCATAAATGCGATACGACTGCTTGTCGTAGTACGCCCAGCGCTTCTCCTCGTGCCACTCCGCGTCTTCAAGCCGGTCTTTCTTGATCGCCGAAGTCCGCAGCACCACCCATTCGTAGTTGCCCAGTTCGTCGCAGCTCCAATTGATCAGGTCCTCGGCGCCATACTCGACCAGGTACGCCCGCGACGCTCCCAGCGCTTCTTCTTCCGCGCGATTTTCGGGCTTGCGATCGAGCCTTGGAAAATCCACCAGCGTGTAACTCGCGCCCGTAACCAGCGCTTCGACGAACTGCCGCCGTAGGAACTCCGCGAGCGCCGTTCCTTTACGATCCGTATCTTCCACAAACGTGGAGAAGAATCTCCTCCCGGTCTCGTTCTGTCCTCCGAACGTCAACACCGGCTCTTGGCGGAAAACCGTCGCCGCATACCAATCCACGATCGACCCCGCGTAGTTCTCGTAAAATACGCGCGCCAATCTCTCCGCGTAAACGTCCCCCGGCTCCCTCTGCCGCCGGATCAGAGTACTCCGCCGCGTGATGCTTGAAGTGTTCGCCTCCCGCGTACAGATCCCGATATTGCTTCCACGTGTGCTTTCGCCCGATGTAGTGTGGATGCTCCCGATTTATATCGAACGCGCCATTAATCGCGCCCTCGGACCCGTCCTTGCCGCGCATGCGATGTCCCCGAATCCCCCCTGATCGTCCTTCCACAAATCGCTAACAAGTCGTTCCCCCTCTCGCCCGGCTTCGTTGCACCCCGGCATCTCCTGCCACACCAGATACCCCAGCGCGTCCGACAAATGCGTCCGCCGCGAATCGCGCTCTTTATCGATCACCTGGCTGTTTTCCTTGTAAGAGACCTGTTCGAAATCCTTCACCAATTCCTTGCAGCGTGGGTCGATTTGCAACGGTGTCTCGCCGCCCAGGCCCGCCAGCTTGACGTTCATCAGCATCACCCGATCCCTCACCACCGGATTCGACTTCGGAATCTTGAACTCCACCGGGTCGTACCGGCCGCATCGCAAAAACTCCTTCAAGATCTTGACGTCGGTCGTGCCCGTCGTCTGCAGCCGAGCTCCACTCGCATCGGCGTAAATCGTCAACCCCGCGGCGTGTTCCCGAAAGCGCGTCTCGAATTCCTCGCACGCCTGATACGTACTCGCCCGGCTCAATACGATCTCATCGATTACCGTCACCTTGCTCCCGCTCACCTGCGCGATCAGCGACGACATCGGATCCACGTTGAAATCCAGCGCCCATAGCAGCGGCTGCGTTGGATCGATCTCCGCCTGCGCCACGTTTCTCGGCCTCTCGTAGCCGAAGTAAACCCGGCCTGAGTGCAGCTCGACATACTCGCCCAGCACCTCCTGTTGGTAGAAGCGCTCGTCATAGCTTGCTCTGAGCCGCTCGTAGTAATCTGGAATCCGATCCAGCAGAAACCGGTTCTCGAACGCCCGCGCGATGGTCGTTTCATAACCTTCGATCGGCGCCGCAACAAATCGTTCGGTGCACCCAGTCGTAACCCTTCGGCGTCCACACCGCGAATCCGCACAATCGCGTCGCTTTCGGATCGCGCAGGCGTCCCTCCAGCCTCAGCCACGCCTCCTCCGACGTGTACGTCAGTTCGTCCAGTCCGAACCACGCGAGATTGCTCCCGCGCAGCCGCTCGAACTCTTCCACGGCGCGAAACAAAATCTTCGATCTTCGTCTCGCGCAGCACCAGCAAAATTCTCCGCCCGATTCCACTCGAACGGAATCGCATTGCTCTGTAATAGTTCGATCAGCGCGGCCTGCGTCGCATCCCGCAACATCGGATACGTCGGCGCTGCGATCAGTCCCGTTCGCCCAGGATTCTGATAAGCCAGCTTCAGCGCCTCCTGGCACAGCGCCTGGCTCTTGCCCGATCCAATCGGTCCCGAAAATCCTTTGAACCGCGCTCTCGATTCGTGAAACTTCCTCTGCGATGGAAGTGGACAATATTCTATTCGCCGCTCTCGGATGCCTGATCCGGATTCTTGCCGTTCAACTCCAACTCGTTCGCCTTCGGCTCCTCCGGTTTCATCGCTTCCGTCGTCTCCGTTCCCGTCTCCACCCATGTGACCTTGATCTCCCTGGGCGCATCGACGTCCAGTTCTTTTTGCAGTTGCACCAGCGGATGTAATCGCCGAGCGACGGTTTCATCCCCTTGCGTCTCAGCTTTCGCTCTACATTTTTCAGAAGCGACTTGACGACCATCGCCTGCGCCGCCGCTGGATCGGCTTTCGCTTCCGCCGCCCTCAGAAGCGCGCTCGCCGCTCTTGCCGCGGCCAACGAATTGCCTGTGGTCTTCACCGCTCTTGTCGCAGTCAACGACGTACTCGCGGTCTTCGTCGATCTCGTCACGCCGGCCTTCGCGGTCGTGTTCGCTCGTGCGACCGGAATGGCGGATTTAACCGCAGCCTTCGCTCGTTTCGGCGTAACCTTCACCGGTGCTTTTGAAGCCTTCGTAACTTTCCCCGCTCGGCCCGTTTGTTTTCCGCCCGCTGTCTCCTGTCCAATGTCCGGCCCCTGGCCTCTGGCCTCTTGCCTCTGGCCTCTAGCCTCCGGATTCACTCCCGCAGTCTTTTTTTTCTGTCGTTTTGTTTTTGACTGTTCTCATTTGCGACTTCCCTTGCGCCAGCAGCGTATCATCCGAAACCAGAACCGCCCACTGAAATCGGGAGGCCATTCGACACAAAACAAAGAAAATGTTTTCCCCCACTTCCCTGTGATCGCACTTCCAATCCCTCCGAACCGTTCCACGACGTCCCTATTCTGTCTCCTGTCTCCTGTCTCCTGTCTCCTGTCTCCTGTCTCCTGTCCGCTGGCCCCTGTCCCCTGTCCCCTGTCCCCCCGAAAAGTAGCGTCCCCACCCGCCAATCGGCGATAATGTTTCATTCACCGGAATTGGGAACTGTTGCTTCCGTTCGGTTTGCACTGGATGGGAGTGTGGCTGGGAACTCGGCAGCGTTGGCCGGTATCTCTCTGCCTCAGGAAATAAGCCGCCGAGCTTGCGTTCGCAGTCCTCCCCATTTCCCGGATTCATACAGGAGCACTGCACTTCATGGCGAAAATTAAAGTCCTCAACCCCATCGTCGAAATGGACGGCGATGAAATGACGCGCATCATCTGGCAGTGGATTCGCCAGCGTCTGATCCTTCCCTACCTCGACGTCGATCTGAAATATTACGACCTCTCCGTCGAAAAGCGCGACGAGACCAACGACCAGATCACCATCGATTCGGCCAATGCCGCCCGGCAATACGGCGTCGCCGTGAAGTGCGCCACCATCACGCCTGACGAAGCGCGCGTCAAGGAATTCGGCCTCAAGCAGATGTGGAAGAGCCCCAACGGCACCATCCGCAATATCCTCGACGGCACCATCTTCCGCGAGCCCATCATCTGCTCGAACGTCCCGCGCATCGTGCCTCATTGGGACAAGCCCGTGGTCGTCGCCCGTCATGGTTTCGGCGATCAGTACCGCGCCACCGATTTCGCCTTCCCCGGCCCCGGCACCCTGAAACTCAGCTGGACTCCTGCAGGCGGCGGCGAACCGATCGAGCGTGAAATCGTCAAGGCCCCCGGCGCCGGCATCGTGCTCGGCATGTTCAACCTCGACGCCTCCATCTCCGGCTTCGCTCGCGCGTGCTTCAACTACGCCCTCGACCGCCACTATCCCGTTTACCTTTCGACGAAGAACACGATCCTTAAGGTCTACGACGGCCGCTTCAAGAATCTCTTTCAGGAAATCTTTGACGCCGAATTCAAGCCCAAGTTCGACGCGCAAGGCTTGACCTACGAGCACCGCTTGATCGACGACATGGTCGCTTCGAATCTAAAGTGGAGCGGCGGCTATCTGTGGGCTTGCAAGAATTACGACGGCGACGTGCAGTCCGATACGCTCGCGCAGGGCTACGGTTCACTCGGCCTCATGACTTCCGTTCTCATGTCGCCCGATGGAAAGACCATCGAAGCCGAAGCCGCGCACGGCACCGTCACGCGCCACTATCGCATGCACCAGCAGGGCAAGCCGACCTCCACCAACCCCATCGCGTCGATCTACGCGTGGACTCGCGGTCTCATTTACCGCGGCAAGTTCGACAACACTCCCGATGTCGTCAGCTTCGCCGAAACGCTCGAAAAGGTCTGCGTTGATGTCGTCGAATCCGGCAGAATGACCAAGGATCTCGCGACTCTGATTCGCGCCGATCATCCGTATCTCACCACCGAAGCTTTCATGGACGCCATCGACGCCGAGCTGAAAAGCCGCCTGACGAAGTAATTCGTTCGTATTTCGGCGCGAACTCCGATGGGGCGCGGACCCGCGTGCTCTTCGCGTCCGTTACGAAGCCAGGTCCGCTGAGTCGAGAGTCATCTCGACCCTTGCATGGACCCTCCGATGAGGCCTACGCCCGTGAGCACAGGGTGGGGTCGGCCTTTTGAGGCCGCAGCCGACTTTCCAGTCGGCTTCCTCCATCTGCACCAGCCTGCGTCGTCAACGCGGACGGTCTGCGTATTCGTGGCGCGGCGCCGCGTGCTCTTCGCGTCCGTTTCGGAGCCAGGTCCGCTGAATCGAGAGCCGTCTCGACTCTTCGAGAAAACCGCAGTTTCCGGCCCTAGACACCGATGGCACCCTGATGTAGACTTGGCGCTGGACAAAATGGTCCTACCGGAGAACCCAAGTGAAACGCACACAGTTTGCAGTAGTTCTCATCGCGGCGCTGATGGGCACGGGAGGCTCGCTCCTCGCTCACCACTCCTTTGCGGCGACCTACAAAGAATCGGAGTCGCAGAAGATTGAAGGAACGGTCGTGCAGTTTTTGTTCCGCAATCCACACTCTTTCCTGCACGTCGACGCTCCCGACGAAAAGGGAGTCATGCAAACGTGGGCGATCGAGTGGGGCGCCGGTGGACAACTCGGACGCCAGGGCGTAACGCGCGATAGTCTCAAGCCCGGCGATCACATCATCGTCACCGGCCAGCCCGGCCGAAATCCCGAAGATCATCGCATGCGTCTTCAAAGCATCCTGCGCCCGGCCGACGGTTGGAAGTGGGGCGGCACGTTCGACTAGTGGCTTGTCGCGGAGGAATCGTTACTCGTGATTGTGGCGCACGCGCTCCTGCGTGCCGCGTTGACACTCGTGTCTACGCCTTGGGTGTGCGTCGGCAAACTCCTTGGTCAGGAAGGATCTTTTTGTTATGTTATTGCCTCGCTGGATGTGGAAAGCGATAGTTCTGTCCGTGCTCGCCGCTGGATGCTTATGCGCCCAGGGACGCGGAGGCCGTGGCGGAGCGCAAGCTCCTCCCAATCCGAAGGCCGAGGCTCCCGTCGACATCACCGGCTACTGGGTTTCCGTCGTCACCGGCGATTGGCGCTTCCGCATGGTGACTCCCCCCAAGGGCGATTACACCAGCATGCCGATGAACGCCGCCGCCCGTAAAATCGCCGACGCCTGGGACCCGACCAAGGACGAAGCCGCCGGTGAACAGTGCAAGAGCTATGGTGCGCCCGCTCTGATGCGCGTTCCTGGCCGTCTTCACATCACCTGGCAGGACGAGCAGACTTTAAAACTCGAAATGGATTCCGGCCAGCAAACACGCATCTTCTCTTTCGGAACTCCCGCCAATCAAGGCGGCGATTGGCAGGGCGTCTCCAAAGCATCCTGGGAATTCATGCCGGGAACAATCACAGCGACCGACGGCGCGCGCGCCGGACTCGGCTCCATCGATGGACGCGCGGGTTCCCTCAAAGTGGTGACGACAAATTTCAAAGCCGGCTACCTGCGCAAGAACGGCGTGCCTTACAGTGCGAATGCCGTTCTCACCGAATACTTCGACCGCGTCAATGAACCCAATGGCGATTCCTATATCGTCGTCACATCCACCGTCGAAGATCCCATGTACCTCACGGCTCCGTTCATGCTGAGCACGCACTTCAAGAAGCAGGCTGACGCGACCGGCTGGAATCCCACGCCCTGCTCGGCGAAATGATCGTCCCTTATACCCGGGCGCATCGAACAACCGACCCGAGCCGCGACCATAGGGAGCGGTCCACCGCCCGACCTTCCACAATTCTTGACGCGTTCTCCCGATTCGACCGACCAGTTTCAAACACAAAGCAAATCCCGTCATCCCGAGCGCCAGCGAGGGATCTGCTTTCAGCACCGATAACCCCCACTAACGACCAGCCGGTCTCCCAAACTTCCCGGCATCGATCGCCGCATTCGGCTGAACGTCCGTCAATTCGAAACTCTCCCGCCCATCCAGCCACGTGACCGTCCACTTGAACGCCATCTTCACGCCCGCGACATCCCGATAATCCGAATAATCGACGCGGGTAGGTATGTGCCCCACCGGCGAGTTCGTATAACGTACCGACCGCACGAGCAGATGTGTCTCAGCGTCGAAGTATAGCGACGCCATCACGCCTCCCGCGCTGGTTCCCTGCACCACCTGAACGTCCTTGTCATCGATCTCCAGGGGCGTCCCGGCGCGCCACCGCGCCATCGTCTCCTTCGCTCTTCCCGGAAAGAACAACTCCGCGTCCAATCGAGCGCCTTCCAAATCTTCTCCCGCAAGCGTGAGCACCGGAACTTGCAGGTTCGGACCCGCGATCTGCGGACCCGACATCCAACCCGCGCGGCCATCGTAGGCGTTGATCGATTCTCCGGCGACGCCGTGAATGATCGTCGTCCGCTGTGCCGGAGAAGCATTCGCGTAAATCTCCACGGGCTGTTTATCGGCGTCCAATCCGTAACCGACACTCGATCCCTTGGCGATATAACTCTTCAGGGCCGCGATCTTTTGCGCCCCACCGATCGCCTTCGCATACGCGTCAAAAATCTGATCCGCCGTCGGACCCGCCATGCTCGGCTTGATCACGTCGTCGGCTTCTTCCGAAGGCGGACTGTACAGCGCTGTGAGATCCGGCGTGATCTTCGGATGATCGCCGCCATGGTGGCAGGAATAACACGTGACCACTTGACGCCCGGCGAAGAAATTCTTGTTAATCGTCGTCACCATCGCGACCATCGCGCGCGCCGTCCGCTTCTTCGGCGTATCCGCGATATAGTTTTCCCAGCTATTGCCGTCGTGGCAGTTCTCGCAGGAGTATCCTAGCGACGCGGAAAAGAATCCCATCGTCGCCATGAATTCGTTAACCGGAATCCCTTTCAGCACGACGACGTTCTTGAAGAATTGATCCGACAGCAACGGCTTCGGCTGCTCCGTTTGCCCATATGCGAGTCTGCCTGCAAAGATTACGGTCGCAGCAGCAGCCGCCTTCAAAGCACCTGTTCGCAACGGCATTTTATGATTGTTCCCGCGCAGTCATTTGGAAATGGGAAAGGCCGTCGGCCTCTCAGACCGCCCTTGCTGTTTTCCGGCAAGCACAGGATCGCGAATGAAAACTACTTTCCGTCCCCCCCGCGCAATTCGCCGTGTGCGCCCCACCGAGCCCGCACACCGCATCGCCATTCGGCAAAACGATGTTGTTCATCTGGCCGACCGGCTTGCCGTTTCTCGCCGGCTGCAGCGTAATCGTAATCTCGGTGCCCGGAGCCAGTGCGCCCATGCTCTTCTTGCGCCCCCATCCCACCGCCACCAACACCGCCGGATCGGGACCCTCCGCGCTCCAATGCACCACGTTGCCCTGATCGTCCTTGATGTCGAAGAAGAGCTGGATGTGCGGATTGGTGAAACGGAATTCCGTCACCGTCGCCTTCGTTGTGAAGGTCTTCGTCGCGTCATAAGAAACAAACGTTCCATGATGCGCGAATGCGTTCACACCGAACGCTAGCAGCGCCAGAGCCGGCGTGAACACCATCAGCATTCGAATCTTCATCACTCTTCTCCTTCATTGAACTCGCCGGACCGCGATCCTACAGATTCTTCAGCCGCGGATACAACCGCTCGGCGTTCTCCCGATTCATCACCCGTTGAATGTTCGCCGGCAGATCGTTCTCGGGCAAATGATCGAGCGTCGACTCCATCGGCTCGGCCGGATAATCCGTGCCGAATAAATACTGCGTGGAAGGCGCCAGCTTCATCATCGCGGCCATCGGGAACGGATAAGCGGCGTGCGCGCATTCGTAATACAGCTTGCGCAACTCATAAAAGACGCCATTCGGAATCTTCGCATTGATGCCTTCCGTATTCGTCTTGGGAGTTCCGAAATTCGACGTCTGCGCTCCTGGAACTCGATCTTTGATTCGCCCCGCGAGCATGGGCACCGCGGCGCCCGAGTGATTCACGATCACCTTCATATCCGGGCACGCCGAAAGCGTCCCGTTGTACAACATGCTGGTGATGCAGCGCGTCGTGTCGAAATCATACTCCACCACCGACTCGGGAATCCCCGGCATCAACACCTTGCAGCATTTGTTCACGAACGGATGCACGAACACCGACGCTTTCCTCCGCGAGATCTCCTGAAAAATGGGCAGATACTGCGGATCGCCGGGCCATTTGTCGCCCGTACTGCTGCCGATCTGGAAACCGTCCGCCTTCAAAGTATCGAGCGCGTATTCGATTTCTTTCAGCGCGCCATCCGTGTTGTTCATCGGAATCGCCGCGAACAGGCCGATCCGCTTGGGATACTGCGTGACCAGTTTTGCGCCGTATTCATTGCTTCTGCGCGCGGCCGCGTTGCCCTTTTCTGTGCCGTCGTACGCCGACGTCGATGCGCTGGGATTCGACATCATTGCGAGCGCGATGCCGTTCTTGTCCATCATCTCCAGCGACTTCTCCGCCGTCCACCACTTCAATCCCGCGTTACCGTCGACGGGAGGTTGAAAGTGATGATGCACGTCGATCCGCCGTGGATTGGTCTGCGCGTGAAGACTTTCGCGTCCCAACAACGTGCCTGCCCCAGCCACTGCCATGCCCCTGAAAAGCTCGCGCCGAGATGGATGTACAAGGCCCTGAGATATACCCGCGTTTCGCCGGCTCAATTCGCTCACGATGATTCCCCTTCCGCCGTCTTCCATCAAGATGCCGGCCACTCGTCCAACCAGCGGGCCGATTCAGAAGTATGTTGAAACTTGCTTTCGAAGTCAACCCCGTCCACCGTTCAACCCTTGAACGCGTCCCGTACGCGCTGTATGATTTCGGCCCGCTGAAAGGGCAAGGCATCTTGGGCGAAATCGACGCTCTGGACAACATCCTCGAGCGGACCGTTTATCGCCATCCCGGCGAGGGTGGGACCATGATCCTTCCAGGCAACGGACGCATCTGTGACGAATACGAACTGTCCGAGTATTGCGATATGCTCGCCATCGTGATGCCGAACAGATGGCCGTGGATGGCCTCGAACGAAGGCACGGCGGCGTTGCCGGGAGAAGCGGTCGGCGGCATGGACACGATGCGATTCGTCAAATGGAACGCATCCGCGCGAATCTCCTGGGATTGCCTCTCGCGCATGCGTCGCATGTCGGTGGTCCAATACCCAGCCGGCGCGTAAGATCCAGTTCGCCTTGAAATGCGCGTTCTAGCGAGGACGTTCCGCGCCGGAATAGCGCATGTACGGACCTTTGGCCCCGCTCGGCAGAATGGTCCTTTGATCGGTGAGCGACTGCAGGAGCTGCTCCGGCGTCAGATCGCGCGCGCCCGCTAGATTGGCGCCCCGAAAATCGGCGAGTGTCAGTTGCGCTCCGCCGAAGCGCGCACCTTCCAGGACCGCGCCGCTGAAATCCCCCCCGCGTGAGCGGGCATCGCGGAAATCGGCCTGCACCAGACGAGCGTCACGAAAGTTGCATTGACTAAACTCCGCTCTTGCAAAGCGCGCATTCATGAGCTGCGCGCGCGTGAAATCGCAGTGATCCAGTTTGGAGCCGCCGAAATTCGCTGCTTCCGCGACAACTCCCGCAAAGCGGCAGGATTGCAGGCGCGTGTGAAAGAACTGCGCGTGACGTAGATCGCTTTCGCTCCAATCGACGTTGAAAAGGCGCGACTGGTTCAGGTTCGCATGACTGGCTTCCACTTCACGGAAAGAACTATCGGCGATCGCGGACTCCAGCATCTGCGCCCGCGCGAGTTTGGCCCGGCGAAAGGTGGCCTCGCGGATCGTCGCCTCGGACAGACAGGCATTGTTTAGCCAGGCGCCCGCGAAATTCGCACCCGTCAGGTCCGAGCCCGTCAGATCGGCGCCCGCGAAATTCGCGCGCTCAAAATCGCCCCGATCGAGCTTCGCGCCCGCCAGGTCCGCTCCGGAAAGATTCGCGTCGAGCAAAGTCGCGCCGGAAAGGACGGCGAGTTTGAGGATCGCGCCATGCAGATCTTCATCATTCAAGGTGAAACCGCCAAGGTCGGCTCGACGGCCGTCCGGCGATTTGGCGAGCCACGCCTGGTGCGCGCGCAAAATGCCGATCAGAGGAATCGATGCTTGTACCATGCGGATCTTAGACCTTATCGGCCCGCGATCCGGCAGTTTTAAAGGTTTGTCTAACCCTCTTCCGGTTCCTGCAATTTTTCGAGCAGCCGCCGATGCACCCGCGTATCCGAGGAAAGCTCCGGATGGAACGTGGTCACCATGTGCCTTCCCTGCTCCACCCAGATCGGATTGCCTTCATACTTGGCAAGCACGCGCGTCTGGGAGCCCACGCGGCGAATGATGGGCGCGCGGATGAAAACAGCCTCCATGGGACCGGCTTCGCCGCGATCCTCCGTGGACACCGCGGCAATGCGGCTATCGATTTGCCGGCCATATGCGTTGCGCTCGATCGAGATGTCCATCAGTCCCAGGCTCGGTTGAACGGGCCGCATTACTTCGCGGGCCAATAGAATCGCGCCGGCACAGCTTCCATAAATCGGTTTTGATTCTGCGAAAACGCGGATCGGATCGATGAGCTGCTCTTCTTCGAGCAGCTTCCACATGGTCGTACTTTCGCCGCCGGGAATAATGAGAGCGTCGCAAGCCGCAAGATCGCTGGCCGTACGGACTTCGGTGGCTCGCACGGGCATGGCATCGCCACCGGCGTTTTCGATTGCCTTGCGATGGGCGTCAAAATCGCCCTGCAGGGCCAGAATTCCAACCGTTTTCAATGCCTACCTGCTTGCCCCGAAGGATTAAAAGTGGAGGAGCGATTTCACCAGCCGCGCGTCTGCATCAGCTCGCCCTCGGGCAGCTTCGAGATATCCAGGCCGCGCATCGGCTCGCCCAGTTCTTCGCACGCTTCGAGCAGCTTCACAGGATCTTTATAGTACGTGGCAGCCTTGACGATCGCCTTTGCGCGAGCTTCCGGATCTTCGGATTTGAAAATGCCGCTGCCGACGAACACGGCCTCGGCTCCCAACTGCATCACGAGCGCCGCGTCGGCGGGTGTCGCGATTCCGCCGGCCGAAAAATTCGGGACCGGCAGCCTGCCGTTGGCCGCGACCCACTCGACCAGCTCCAGAGGAGCGCCCAGATTCTTCGCCTCATGAACCAGCTCCTCCTTGCCGAGCACGGTGAGCTGCTTCATTTCCTTCACGATGGTCCGGATGTGACGCACGGCCTCGACGATGTTGCCCGAGCCCGCCTCGCCCTTCGTACGGATCATCGCCGCGCCTTCCGCGATGCGGCGCAGAGCTTCGCCCAGATTGCGCGCTCCGCACACGAACGGAACTTTGAAGGTCTTCTTATCGATATGGTGCTCTTCGTCGGCGGGCGTCAGAACTTCGCTTTCGTCCACGTAATCCACGCCGAGAGCTTCCAGAATCCGCCCTTCCGTGAAGTGTCCGATGCGCGCCTTGGCCATCACGGGAATCGAAACTTCACCCATGATGTCGCGGATGATGCGGATCGACGCCATGCGCGCCACGCCGCCTTCTTTGCGAATATCGGAGGGCACGCGTTCGAGCGCCATCACGGCCGATGCGCCCGCCTTTTCGGCGATCCGCGCCTGCTCCACGTTCGTGACGTCCATGATCACGCCGCCCTTGAGCATCTCCGCCAAGCCGACCTTCAAACGAAACTCTTCGGAAAGGAACATAATTGAAATATTTTCTCTTCAGTCTTAGTATGCCACGCACGTCCGCGCGCGTGAATTCGCGGTGATAAAATTCGGTCAGCTTGTGATGATTCGACCTCTCGCCGCGGTGTTGCTGAGCCTCACGTTGATGGCGAGTGTCTCCGCACAAAAGAAGAAAAACAAGAAGGACGAGGAGCCGCCCACGCAGGTCCTTCCCGCGCTCCCCGAGCCGCCCGACGCCGTGGCCGCCGAAACCGCGCGCCTGTCTTTCCAGGTATCGCCGCTCTCGAACAAAGGCTTGCTTTCCCAGCAAATCCGCGACGCCTTGAAAGTGTTGCTGCGCGATAGCAAGTCCGTCCAGATCGTAAAACTGCGAGCCTTCGTCGCCGGGTCGGGCGACCTGCGGCGCGTGCAGACCATCATGGTCGAAGAGTTCACCGAGCGCAAACTCGCCTTGCCCGCGCTCAGCACGATCCAGGTCGGCGCTCTGCCGCTGACCGGAGCGCAGGTGGTGATCGAGGCGATACAGATGGAGCGGCGTGAGGTGAATCTAAGCGGTCTCGCCTTTTATCCGGGCTACGCGGAGAAGGGCGTGGCGGAAGCCGTTGCGACCTTGCGCGCCCGCGCGAACGGAAAGGAGATGCTTCGGGCGACGTGTTATCTAAGCTCTCTCGACGATGCCCCGGCCGCGCGAACCGGCGCTGCCACCTCGTTTCCCGGAGCCGCCATCGACATATTGCAGACGCAACGCCAAAGCCTGGAGCCGTTCGCATCGTGCGAGGGCGTGGCGCGGTTTCCCGATCCGAAAGGGGGACCCATCAAGGCGGACGGCAACATCAACATGCGGGGCCTGGTGTTTGCGCCGAAGATCGTCATGACGGGAACGAAGCTCGTGTTCCGCGACGAAGACGCCGATATTCGTCTCGCGTTTCAGCGTCTCGGAAAAGCCATGGAACCCCTGGGAGCAACTTTCAAAGATGTCTTCTGGACAGGGATCTATCCGCTAACGCGCCCCGTCGGCGCCAAGATCGCGGGCCTGCGAATGGAATTTGCGGGACCGCAGGGCGCCGGGAATGTCGCGCAGGTGCTGTTCGAAGGATTGCCGTCCACGGACGCGACCGCCGCCATCGAACTGATGGCCGCAGGCCACTAATTTCACCCACCACCACGCATGTCATCCCGATCCCGCAGAGCGGGAGAGGGACCTGCTTTTATCGCGAAGAAACAGCAGTTTCCTCTCCCGCACGCGGGATCGGAATCACAAGCGCGTGGACTATCCGCCTTCAAACTTCTCCGCGAATCAAATCTTCGTAACTCTCGCGCTCGCGGACGACCTTCCAATCCTTGCCATCGACCATCACTTCCGCGGGCCGACGCCGCGCATTGTAAGTGGACGCTTGCGTGAATCCATACGCCCCCGCCGTGCATACAGCGAGTACGTCGCCAGGAAACGCGTCCGGCAGATCGCGATCGCGCGCCAGGAAATCGCCGGTTTCGCACACCGGTCCGACGACGTCCGCCCGAATGGTGCGGCCCTCGCGCGAACGCACCGGCAGAATCTCGTGATGCGCCTGATACAGCGCGGGACGAATCAGATCGTTCATGGCCGCATCGACGATCACGAATTCTTTCCCTCCGGTTGTCTTGCGATACAGCACCTTCGTCAGTAGAACGCCGGCCTGTCCGACGATCGAACGTCCCGGCTCGACCAGTACATGAAGATTATGACCGGCGACGCGAGCCTTCAACTTCAGGACGAAATCGGTAATCGACGGCTCCGTTTCACCCGCCCGGTACGCGACGCCGAGGCCCCCGCCGAAATCGCCGTGGCGGATATTGAAACCCTTGGCGCGCAGGCGTTCGATCAATTCGAGCACGCGATCCACCGCTTCCATCACAGGATCGGAATCCATCAACTGCGAACCGATATGGCAGCTCACGCCTTCGAGCAGAAGATTCGGAAGCTGCCGCGCGCGTTCGTAAACGCATTCGGCCTCCGCAATATCAATCCCAAACTTGTGCGCCAACTTGCCGGTGGAAATGTAGTGATGCGTGTCGGCTTCCACGTCGGGATTCACGCGCAGCGAAATGCGGGCTTTCTTCCCAAGGCGATGCGCCAGCGCGTCGATCAGCGCCAACTCAGGCTCGGATTCGCAATTGAATTGATAGATGCCGGCACGAAGCGCTTCGTCGATCTCCACGGCCGTCTTGCCCACACCGGAGAAAACGATCTTCGTGGGATCGCCTCCGGCCTGCAGCGCGCGAAATAATTCGCCGCCCGAGACAATGTCGAAGCCCGCGCCTTCGGCGGCCAACAGACGCAGCACGGAAAGATTTCCATTCGCTTTTACGGCGAAACACACGGTGTGCGGCTGATCGTCGAAAGCGCGGTCGTAGGCTCGAAAATTCTCGCGAATGGCTTCGGCGGAATACACGTAGCACGGAGTACCCGCGCGAGCCGCGATTTCGGCCAAGGCAACGCCATCGCAGTGGAGCGCGTGCTCCTGATAGTGGAAAGCTGGCATAGAGAATGGGCGGAAGCGATCTTTCATGATAGCGCTTGCCCACGGCGTAGCAGCCTGGAGAACCGCGAATGTCGATCCTGGAGAACCGCGAATGTCAATGAGCGGGCCGGAAATCGCCGATCGCTTGCCCGTGGCGCGGCTGCGCACAGTAGCAGCCTGGAGAACCGCGAATGTCGATCCTGGAGAACCGCGAATGTCAATGAGCGGGCCGGAAATCGCCGATCGCTCGCCCGTGACGCGGCTGCGCACAGTAGCAGCCTGGAGAACCGCGAATGTCAATGAGCGGGCCGGTAATCGCCGATCGCTCGCCCGTGACGCGGCTGCGCACAGTAGCAGCCTGGAGAACCGCGAATGTCAATGAGCGGGCCGGTAATCGCCGATCGCTCGCCCGTGACGCGACTGCGCACAGTAGCAGCCTGGAGAACCGCGAATGTCAATGAGCGGGCCGGTAATCGCCGATCGCTTGCCCGCGACGCGGCTGCGCGCAGTAGCAGCCTGGAGAACCGTGAATGTCAATGAGCGGGCCGGAAATCGCCGATCGCTTGCCCGTGGCGCGGCTGCGCACAGTAGCAGCCTGGAGAACCGCGAATGTCAATGAGCGGGCCGGTAATCGCCGATCGCTTGCCCGTGACGCGGCTGCGCACAGTAGCAGCCTGGAGAACCGCGAATGTCAATGAGCGGGCCGGTAATCGCCGATCGCTTGCCCGTGACGCGGCTGCGCACAGTAGCAGCCTGGAGAACCGCGAATGCCCGACGCTAGAGCACCTTCATCATGACGGCCGTTTGATCGTCGGTCAGCGCCATCGAACCGCGATACACATCCATCTGATCGATCAGCGTGTCGAGCGCCGCTTGAGGTGCATCCGCTCCGTGTTTGTGCAGGAACTCGCGTACGCGTGCGCCACCGAATTCCTGCTCCTGTTCGTTGAGCTGATCGACGATTCCATCGGAGAACAATAGAATCGCGTCGCCTGGCTCGGCGTCGAAGACTTCCTCTTCGTACTCGCGATCGTCGAGCAGTCCGATAGGCACGCCGTTGCCACGGAGCGGAATCAATTCGCCGCGCCGGTACACCAACGGAACCTCGCCGCCCGCATTCACTAACGTCAACCGGTGATAGCGGAGCTCCCACAGCAGCACGGTCAACGTCGCGTACTGCGCATCCACTCTACGCTCCAGTAACGCTTCATTCAACGACTGCATCAACAACGCCGGGCTCTTTCGCCGGGGAGCCAAAGTTCGAAGCAGGCCGCTGACCAGTGCGCCATAGAGGGCCGCCGCGGCGCCCTTGCCGCTGACGTCGCCGAAAGCAATGATGGCGTCGTCGCCCTGTTCGAAGAATTCGTAAACATCGCCCGAAATTTCCCGCGCGGGACGCGAGCGAATGCCGATTTCCAATCCGTGCAGCTCCACATTGCGCGGAAGCAGAATACGTTGCAGCTTGCGCGCGGCCTTCAGATCGGAATCCATGCGCTGCTCGCGCTGCGCCAATTCTTCGTAAAGACGCGCGTTTTCAATGGAGCTCGCAATCTGCGGCGCCAGCAGCGTCAGCGCCTGCTGGTGATCCTCCGTAAAGAATCCGAGCCGGTCGCTTTCCAGATCGAGCACGCCGACGACGCGATCCTGCACCATCAACGGGACCGCGATCTCGGAAAGAATATCGGGGTGCGACGCGATGTAGCGCGGATCTTCCGCAATGTTGCGCACACGCACGGGAGTGCGAGCTTCAGCCGCCGCTCCGGTAATTCCCTTCCCCAACGGAATGTTATCCAGTTGCACGCGCTGGTCGTAGCGGACGCTAAATCGATGGCGCAGCACCTGGCGTTCGGCGTCGACCAGATAGATGCTGAACGCGTCGTAGTTCAGCAGCGTACGCACGCTCTCGGCGATTTTCCCGAGCAATTCGTCGAGATCCAGAATCGAACTGAAGCGCTGCGAGAGCTGCGCGAGCGTCTGCAAAGTGCGATGCTGGCGATCCACGCGGCGATACAGGCGCGCGTTTTCAATCGAGGAAGCCACGCGCGTACCGATCAACCGGATGATGGAGCGGTCGTGCTCCGTATAGGCGCGCTCGCGCGTCGATTGCAGATCGATGACGCCGACCAGCTTGTTGCGCGAGACCATCGGCACGGCGAGTTCGCTGCGAACGGCATCGAGCGCGTTGAGATAACGCGGATCACGCCGCACGTCGTCGACCACGATGGGTTCGCGGCTTTGCCCGGCGGCACCGACAATTCCTTCTCCGAGCCCGATTTCCAGACCGCGAACGAGTTCCTCGCGATGCCCGATCGAATAGCGGATGCGCAAGGCCTGATTCTTTTCGAAATACAGCAGAATGGCGAGCAGATCGTAGGGGACCACCTGCTTGACGATGGACGCGACGCTCGCCAGAAGCTTGTCGAGGTCCAGCGTTTCCGCCGTGACGCGCGACACTTCGAGCAGGAAGTCGAGCAGCTCGGCACGCTCGCGAAAGCTCACGGGAGTTCGTCGGGGAGTGGTCATGGGCAGGGGCTACGCGGCCGCCTCGATGATGCGCACGCTGGCGCTCGCGCCGATGCGGGAGGCTCCGGCCGCGATCATTTTTCGAAAATCCTCGATCGTGCGAATGCCCCCGGAAGCCTTCACGCCCATCTTCGGGCCGACCACACGGCGGAGCAGCGCGACGTCTTCCACGGTCGCTCCGCCGGGTCCGAAACCGGTGGAAGTCTTCACAAAATCGGCGCCGGCCGACTGCGCGATGCGGCACGCCCCGGCTTTTTCCGCGTCATCGAGCAAGGCCGTTTCGAGGATCACTTTGACGATCGCTCCGCGAGCATGGGCCGCCTCGACGACGCCGCGGATATCCGCATCGACCACAGCTTCGTCCCGTCCCTTCCACGCTCCGATGTTCATCACCATGTCGATTTCAAGTGCGCCCTGCTGCATCGCGAAGATCGTCTCGAAGATTTTTGTTTCCGTCGTGTTCGCGCCTAACGGAAATCCGATGACCGTGCAAACTTTGACGGGCGATCCGTCCAATTCCGACGCGGCCAACGTCACCCAGCACGGATTCACGCATACTGTCGCGAACCTGTATGTACGGGCCTCGGCGCACAAACGGCCGATGTCGGCAGCCGTGGCGTCGGGCTTCAATAGGGTGTGATCGATCAGCGCCGCAATGCTCGCATCCATATCGTGTTCTGCGCGCAAGACGTGTTTCGAGCGCAAGCCGCCATCATATCATGCGGCGTTTCAAGACCCCTTTTCACGCGCCCGCTCGCGTGTTTACGCACATTAGATGCGACGCATTCTTGGAGGATGCGGGAAATCCCGATAGAATAAACGAATGGAAACCGCCACGCTCGCGTCGCCTGTCGATCTGGAAAAGCAATATCTGCTGCAGAATTATGCGCGTCTTCCGGTGGTGCTGCAGCGTGGGAAAGGCGTGTACGCGTACGACACCTCCGGCAAGCGCTATCTGGATTTGATCTCCGGCATCGGCGTGAATTCGCTGGGCTACGCGCATCCGCGCATCACCAAAGTGATTCGCGAGCAGGCCGGCCGCCTGATTCACACTTCTAATTTGTACTATCACGAATACACAGGACCGCTCGCCGAACGCGTGTGCCGCTTGAGCGGCCTGGATCGGGCGTTCTTTTGCAATTCGGGAACCGAGGCGGTTGAAGCCGCGCTCAAGATCGCGAAAGCGCACGGCCGAAATATTTCGCCTGAAAAGATCGAACTCGTCGCGTTGCATAATTCCTTCCACGGGCGCACGCTAGGCGCGCTTTCGATTACCGGTACCGAAGCGTATCGCCGCGATTTCGAGCCGCTGATTCCCGGCGTGCATTTCGTGAATCGCAACGATGTTACGGCGCTCGAACAGATCGTCAACGACAAGACAGCGGCCATCGTGCTCGAACTCGTACAGGGCGAAGGCGGCATTTATCCGTTGACCGGCGAGTACGTGCGCAAGGCGCGCGAGCTCGCGGACCGTTATAACGCGCTGCTGATTTTCGATGAAATTCAGTCCGGCGTGGGCCGCACCGGCGCGTACTTCGCGTATCAGTTATTCGAGCCGGCGGTGATGCCGGATGTCACGGTCACGGCCAAACCGATGGGCTGCGGCATTCCGATCGGAGTTCTCGTCGCAAGTGAAAAGGCCGCGGCGGCGATCAAGCCGGGCATGCACGGGACGACCTTCGGCGGCAATCCGCTGGCGTGCCGCGTCGCGCTCGAATTCTTCGACGTGATGGAAGACTTGCTGCCGCAGATCACGAACGTCGGCAGCTACTTCCGCATGCAGCTTACGGAATTATCGAAACGCTACTCGTTCATCAAGGAAGTCCGCGGGGTTGGATTGATGATCGGAGTGGAGCTCGAATTCCCGTGCAAACCATTGGTGCTGGATGCGCTCGCCGAGGGTTTGCTGATCAACTGCACACACGATTTCACGCTACGCGCGCTGCCGCCCTATATTTTCACCGAGCAGGACGTGGATCGCGCGATCACAGCACTGAATCGCGTGTTCAAGAAGACGAAACCGCCGGAGAAACCGTCCGAAAATACCGGCCATTAGACCGCTCCCGGAGTTTACCCGTTTCGGGGTCGCGGCTCCGGTCGGGACTGTTCGTTGCTAGCGACCGTAATCTTGAGCCGGGATTAAACGAAAGCGCCGGCCAGAGCCGCGACTAGAAGGAGCGGTCAAGCGCCGCTCTTACGCCGATTGCTACTGACACGCGGGGCCGTAATTCTGTTCCGAAAATGACCGCTTCCTTTGGTCGCGGCTCGGGTCGGGATTGTTCGTTGCTAGCGATCGTAATCTTGAGCCGGAATTAAACGAAAGCGCCGGCCAGAGCCGCGACTAGAAGGAGCGGTTAAGCGCCGCTCTTGCGCCGATTGGTACTGACACGCGGGGCCGTAATTCTGTTCCGAAAATGACCGCTTCCTTTGGTCGCGGCTCCGGTCGGGATTGTTCGTTGCTAGCGATCGTAATCTTGAGCCGGAATTAAACGAAAGCGCCGGCCAGAGCCGCGACTAGAAGGAGCGGTTAAGCGCCGCTCTTACGCCGATTGCTACTGACACGCGGGGCCGTAATTCTGTTCCGAAAATGACCGCTTCCTTTGGTCGCGGCTCCGGTCGGGACTGTTCGTTGCTAGCGATCGTAATCTTGAGCCGGAATTAAACGAAAGCGCCGACCAGAGCCGCGACTAGAAGGAGCGGTTAAGCGCCGCTCTTACGCCGATTGCTACTGACACGCGGGGCCGTAATTCTGTTCCGAAAATGACCGCTTCCTTTGGTCGCGGCTCGGGTCGGGACTGTTCGTTGCTAGCGATCGTAATTTTGAGCCGGAATTAAACGAAAGCGCCGGCCAGAGCCGCGACTAGAAGGAGCGGTTAAGCGCCGCTCTTGCGCCGATTGGTACTGACACGCGGGGCCGTAATTCTGTTCCGAAAATGACCGCTTCCTTTGGTCGCGGCTCCGGTCGGGACTGTTCGTTGCTAGCGATCGTAATCTTGAGCCGGAATTAAACAAAAGCGCCGGCCAGAGCCGCGACTAGAAGGAGCGGTTAAGCGCCGCTCTTACGCCGATTGCTACTGACACGCGGGGCCGTAATTCTGTTCCGAAAATGACCGCTTCCTTTGGTCGCGGCTCGGGTCGGGATTGTTCGTTGCTAGCGATCGTAATCTTGAGCCGGAATTAAACGAAAGCGCCGACCAGAGCCGCGACTAGAAGGAGCGGTTAAGCGCCGCTATCGTGCGCCCGCGGCGACGCAAACGAGTAGCGGAAGCTGTTCGCGGCGATCGCTGCGAATTGCTCGGGAGTAAATCCAAACTGCGTCTCCGCGAGCTGGTATTCGCTGGTCAGAGTACAACCGAATAACGCGGGATCGTCCGTGCTGAGGATGATCGGCACGCCCGCGTCGTACAGGCGCTTCACGGGATGTTCAGCGAGCGACGCTACTGCGCCAGTGCGCAGATTGCTTGTGATGCAAACTTCCAAAGGAATGCGTTTCGCGGCCAGGTGCTCCACCAGTTTCGGATCGTCAATCGAGCGAATCCCATGCCCGATGCGTTCCGCTCCGATGGCGAGCGCTTGCCACACGCTTTCGGGACCCGCGATCTCTCCGGCGTGGCAGGTGAGCCGCAAGCCTCGATCGCGAGCTTCGTCAAATAGGTCCGCGAAAAGCGTCGCAGGTCCACGCACTTCATCGCCGCCGAGGCCGATGGCGACCACGCCTTCGCCGACGCGTTCCGCGGCGAGATCGAAGACGGGTTTCGCGGGATCGGCTCCGAATTGACGAATCGCGTCGAAGATCCAGCGGACGGTAATCGGACTGCGGGCGGCCTCGTGTTGCAGGGCGTCGAACACGGGCGCGAAATTCTGCTGCTTCCACAGCACCACGCCCACGGAAAGCGTCACTTCCGTATACGTCACGCCCTGCGCCGCGAGATTCTCAAACATTCTCCGGGCGACGCGCGCGTAGTCGGCGGGCTCCTTCAAGAATCGATTCACCCACACGAAGGCTTTGATAAATCCCGCGAAATCGCGATAGGCGGTTGCCGCGTCGATTTCCGCGCGCGTGAGCGATGGATCGATCGCTAACAGAGTTTCGGGTTCGACGGAACCCTCCAGATGGACGTGCAATTCGGCGAGGGGCGTCGGCAGTGCGCTCATTCTTGTCATAATAACGAGTGATGCAAGTTGTCGATTTACCTCCGTTCCTGACCTCGTTCGAACTGCACCTCCACGGGGAGGGCACGCACTACGAAAGCTATCGATCTCTAGGCGCACATCTGGTGACCGCGGACGGCGTGGACGGCGTAAGATTCGCCGTTTGGGCGCCGAACGCCGAGCAAATAACGCTGATGGGCGATTTCAACGACTGGAATCGCACCAGTCATCCCATGTTGCAGCGCAGCGGCGGCGTGTGGGAGGCCTTCGTCCCGGGCCTCGGCCAAGGCTCGCATTACAAATACCTGGTGACGTCGCGCTTCGGCGATGAGCAGGAAAAGTGCGATCCATACGCGTTTTTCGCCGAGGTTCCTCCGCGCACCGCGTCGATCGTGTGGAGCCTCAACAATTACACGTGGGGCGATGCACAGTGGATGCAGCAGCGCGGACAGCGCAACATTCTGCGCGAACCCGTTTCCATTTACGAAGTCCATTTGGAATCGTGGCTGCGCGGCGCGGCCGGCGAATGGCTGAGTTACGGCGAGATGGCGCATAAGCTCGCCGAGTATGTGACGCGCCTGGGCTACACGCACATCGAGCTGATGCCGATCATGGAGCATCCGTTTTCAGGCTCGTGGGGCTATCAGGTGACCGGCTACTACGCGCCCACTTCGCGCTTCGGCACGCCCGACGATTTCCGCTATTTCATCGATCATCTGCACCAGAACGGCATCGGCGTGATCCTCGATTGGGTGCCCGCGCATTTCCCGCGCGACGCGCACGGCTTGCGGCGCTTCGATGGAACCGCGGCCTACGAGCACGAAGATCCGCGCATCGGCGAGCACCACGAGTGGGGAACCATGGTGTTCAACTACGGGCGCAACGAAGTCCGTAATTTCCTGCTCTCGAACGCGCTCTACTGGCTGCGCGAGTTTCATGCCGACGGACTGCGCGTGGACGCGGTCGCCTCGATGTTGTATCTGGATTATTCGCGCAAGGAAGGCGAATGGATTCCGAATCGCTACGGCGGGCGCGAAAACCTGGAAGCGATCGACTTCCTCAAACGTTTCAACGAACTGGTGCATCAGGAGCCCGGCGCGATCAGCATCGCCGAGGAATCCACATCGTGGGCGGGAGTTTCGCGGCCGGTCTACACGGGCGGCCTGGGCTTCACCATGAAGTGGAACATGGGCTGGATGCACGACATGTTCGAGTACTTCTCGAAAGAACCCGTGTATCGCAAGTATCACCAGCAACTGGTGACCTTCAGCATGCTGTACGCCTTCACCGAAAACTTCATGCTGCCGGTATCGCACGACGAAGTGGTGCACGGGAAGAGCTCGCTGGTGTCGAAGATGCCGGGCGACGAATGGCAGCGCTTCGCCAATGCCCGCGCTTTCCTGGCGTACATGTACGCGCATCCCGGCAAGAAATTGATGTTCATGGGCACCGAGTTCGGCCAGACCTCGGAGTGGAATCATACGAACGCCCTGCCATGGTGGCTGCTGCAATATAACGTGCACTCAACGCTGCAGACGCTGGTCAAGGAGCTCAACGCAATGTACCGGCGTGAGCCTTCGCTGTACGAAGTGGACGACGAGTACCTCGGCTTCGAATGGATCGACATCCAGGATGCCGAATCGTCGGTCATCGCCTTCGCGCGTTATGCCCGCAATCGCGAGGATTTCATCATCTTCGCGTGCAATTTCACGCCGGTTCCGCGGATTGGTTATCGGCTGGGAGTTCCGAAGCTCGGACTGTATCGCGAAATCCTGAACACGGATTCCGAGATGTTCGGCGGGTCGAACCTGGGCAACAGCGGTGCGGTACAAGCTCAGAACGTCGGCCATCACGGGCGTCCCGCGAGCATTGTGATCACGCTGCCGCCGTTGGGGATCGTGGCGTTCAAACTGTAGTCGCAGTTTTTGTCCGCTGATTCACGCTCGCTCAACTCCTCGCTGCCATAAATGAATCGCGAGATTGAGCGGGCCGGGTGATATTGGGCGCGTCAAGGATCTTCGCTTTCGAGTGATCGCTGGGAGCTTTTCGGCCCGCACATTGACATTCGCGGTTCTCTCCGCCGGAAAGCTCGTTCAGCGATGTTCGCGGTTCCCCCGCGGAAAAGCTCCGTTCAACGATATTCGCGGTTGCCTTTATGGGAATCCCCGTTCAACCTCGATCTAGGACCGTTCAGGTCCACTATGCAAGTCATTTGCTGAAAAAGATTGGATCTATGAATTCATTAGCTTTAACTTATCTTCTACATGACACTCACTTGCATTTACAAAATTCATCGGCATCGCCTGCGCGCGCTGACGATCGCGGCTTTTCTGGCGAGCGGCGCTATTTGCCACGCCGAGGCACCGTTCTTTATTACCTACACGCACCAACTGGAGGAGCCTGGGAACCTGGAACTCGACCTAAAGAACAACACCGGGAAGCCGGACGGAGGGAATCGGTTCCTGGGAACCGCCTTGGAATTCGAATACGGGGCCAAAGCCTGGTGGACGACGGAGCTTTACGTCGATAGCCAGGCCACGGCGAATGACGGCGCGCTGATGCCGGGCTTCCGCTGGGAAAATCGTTTTCGAGTGCTGCCGCGCGAGCATTGGATCAATCCGGTGCTGTACGTCGAATACGAGAACGTCAACGGCGCCGACAAGAGCCTTCTGGAAGTGGTGGGGAACGACGGCGTGGAGGATCTGATCGCGTCCAATGCCGAGGCGCGAGCCGAGAAGCAGCACGAAATCGAAATGAAGTTGATTTTGGGCAGCTACTACAAAGGCTGGACGATCGCCGAGAATATCATCTCGGAAAAGAATCTGGGACACGTACCGTTCGAGTTCGGCTATGCCGTCGGCGTCAGCCGTCCACTGGCGCTCGCAGCACGGCCCGACCGCTGCAATTTCTGCGCGGAGAATTTTCAGGCGGGCGTCGAGATGTACGGAGGACTGGGGACGCAGCAAAGTTTTGGGCTGCACGATACGTCGCACTACGTGGCTCCGACCATCGCGTGGACGCTGGCGAACGGAACCATGTTCCGCGTCTCGCCCGGCTTCGGCCTGACCAATACCAGCGCGGGGTTTCTACTGCGATTCGGAGTTTCTTATGAGATCGCGGGCTTCGGGAATACCGTCGCAAAACTGTTTCGAAATTCGGGAGGGGCGCAATGAGGAACGTGAAATGGATGGCGGTATTCCCCGCCGCGCTGATGTTGGCGGGCCTGGGAAGCGTCGCGAAAGCGGAGCTTCCGCTGGAAAAAGCTCCGGCCGACGTGGCTTCGCTGGCGAATCCATTTGCCGGCCAGGAGCGTGCCCGTCGAGCAGGCGAGAAGCTCTTTCGCCGGGAGTGCGCCGAATGCCACGGAGCGAATGCAGAGGGGCAACGCAAGATTCCCCCACTCAACATTCCGATGGTGTCCGATGCGCCGCCGGGCGCGGTTTTCTGGGTGCTTCGAAACGGCTCGCTATATCGAGGCATGCCGTCGTTCGCGGCGCTTCCCGATCAACAGCGCTGGCAGATCGTGACTTACCTGCAGACGTTAGCGGACCGGCATTCAGAGGCCGGGCACAAGCGATGAGGCTTCGCCTATGACGATTTCCACATCGCGCGCTCGAGCGCTTCGCAGAAGAAGTATTCGCCCCAGATAACGGATTCGTCGATGCCCAAGCCTTCGCGGACATGGTAGACGCCGCCTTTGAGAATGCCTTCCCATTTGGCGTCGGACTTCGCCAAGTGTTTTTCGCACAGCGAGCGCAGGATGCGCACGGCGGCCGACCAGTACAGGTGCCCCTTCATCGAATCGGGCACCATGCGGCACAGGCGCAGAAGGCCGGCCGCGCAGATCGCCGCGGCCGAGGTATCGAGCAGCATGCGATTCTCGGCGGGAGCGTTGAAATCCCAGGAAGGAACGCCGTCGGAGGGAGAGTGCATCAGGTAGTAATCGGCGCAGGCTTGGGCGGTTTCGATGAACGCCGGATCGCGGCTGTATTCGTAGCAAGTCGTGAAGCCGTACATGGCCCAGGCGAGCCCGCGCGACCAGCACGAATCGCCGCGATAACCCTGATGCGTCGTCTGACGGAGAAATTCTCCCGTATCGGTATCGAATAAACCCTCGTGCGCGGTGGAGCCGTCACCGCGAACCAGAACGCGGCGCGTGGTGAGCGCATGCTTCAAAGCGATCTCCCGCAGTTTGCGGTCGCCGGTTTCGCGCGCGGCATAGAACACGATGCCGACGTTCATCATCGTGTCGATGAACAGCGAGTTCTCGGCGACGAAGGAGCGCAGATAATTGCCGCGTTCCTGGAAGCGCGCGGCGAGCGTGCGGCCCGCTTCAATGAGAACGTCGCGTTGGGCGGCCTCATGCGTCAGTCCGTACCAGCGGTGATAGGTCGAAAGAAACAAGAAACCCAGATCGTGCGATTCCTGATCGTGCTTACGGGGCTCGATTTCCTTGGAATAACGGACCGCCTGCTCGAACCAGTATTTCGCGTCGGCGGACTCCGGCACCGAATGCTTTTTAAAAATCCACATCATGCCGGGCAGAAAGCCATCCGCCCAGTGGGTCCAGACCTGGCCTTCGTGGGCCCAGCGTCCGTCCTGCGTGTGCAGGGGATACAGCATGGGATGCTTCTCGATCAGCTTGCGCACCTGCTTCTGTGCGAATTGATAAGACTGCTCGAACAATTCCCCGGTGTCGGTCGAAAGATGTATCACGATTTTCTTTAATTATAGGACTCGGGAAGCGAAAGTCAGAAGCGGGCGAAAATCAATCTTCTGTTACGATCAAGGGGAATGTCAGCAAAGATCACAGTCAACAACAACGGCTCCCTGCGTATCGAGGGAGATTTCACGATTCAAGATATGTCGGGACAACCCTTCGGCTTGGCGGGGCGCACGACCATTGGCCTGTGCCGCTGCGGGCACTCCGAGAACAAACCGTTCTGCGATGGCGCGCATCGGAAGATGGGGTTTGAATCGACGTGCGCCGCGCGTGAGTTGCCTCCGCCCGCGCCGAAATAAGATTGCCGGCGATCGAAGATCTCGTTACCGCTCCCTAACGTTCGCGGCTCGGTAGAGTTTGTTAGAGCTCCCGATACGCCAGGAAAAATCCCCAACCTCACGCATGGGCCTGGCTGACCGGGAACGGTCGAGCACTTCCGGTGCGGTGACACGAGCATCTCCACGTTTTATCCCGTAGCGATCATGAAGATCGTACTTCGCGGCGGAGGGTACAGCAGCAGCGAGTTGACGATAATAGACTTGCATGAGTGAATGCTCTCCGGCCGCGATTCCCGTCTTAATCTACGATGGACGCTGCGGGTTCTGCCGCATTTGGATCGATTACTGGAAGCAACTGACCGGCGATCGGATCGAGTACGTCGCATCGCAGGAAGTGGGCGATCGATTTCCGCAAATTCCTGCCGACGCTTACGCGCGGTCCGTGCAATTGGTTCATCCCGATGGAACGGTGACCAGCGGCGCGCGTGCCGTGTTCGAATCGCTCGGTCATTCAAAGCTCTACGGCTGGATCTCCGCTCCGAGCGAAATCGCTTACCGTTTCATCGCGAAGCATCGCGACTTCGCGTATCAGGCGACCCGATTTACGTTCGGCACGCGCATCGAGCCCACGCGCTTCGACGCCGTGCAGTGGATTTTCGTAAGAGTGCTGGCGTTCGTCTACATCATGGCCTTCGGGTCGTTGGCGCCACAGGTGAGCGGATTGTTGGGTGCTCAGGGCATTTTGCCGGCGCAGGATCTGCTCGCGAACATGCAACGCGCGGGGGCCATCCGATTTGTGGCGATCCCCTCGATTTTTTGGATTTCCCATGACGATACGACGCTCACCGGGATCGCGTGGTGCGGGATGGTGCTCGCCGCCATGCTGTTCGTCACCGGGTTTAAGCGCGGGCGTTTCGAGCGGTTTATCCTCGCGATGTTATTCGTGCTGTACCTTTCCTTCTCTGCGATCGGACAGGATTTCCTGTCGTTTCAGTGGGACTCGCTGTTGATCGAAACCGGGTTCCTGGCGATTTTTCTCGGACGTAATCGAATCATCCCGTGGATGTTCCGCTGGCTGTGCTTCCGGCTCTTTTTCCTCTCCGGAGCGGTGAAGCTGTTGAGCGGCGATCCGACGTGGCGTAATCTCAGCGCACTTTCCTTCCATTTCTATACCCAGCCCTTGCCGACAGTGCTCGCCTGGTACGTGGACAAACTTCCGTCCGAGGTTCTTCAGGTATGCACGTGGATGACTCTGGCGATCGAACTCGTGATTCCCTTCCTCATCTTTTTGCCGCGACGCATCCGCTTGATGGGGGCCGGGTGGATGATCGCGCTTCAGATACTCATCTTTCTCACGGGCAATTACGGATTCTTCAACGTCCTCACGCTCGGATTGCTCCTTTTCGTTCTGGACGATCAGGCGCTACGGCGGACATTTCCCACGCATATCGAGGAACGATTCGGAAAAACGGCGAGTTTTCTGGAAAGGCGCATCACGGCGACCGTCGCGGCTGTGGTACTTTTTCTCGGGTTGGCCCATTTCTGGGTCACCTTCGAAGGAAGCGCGCCGCAGCCGATCGAAGCCGCACTGCGGTACACGGGACCGCTTGAGATCGTCAACACGTATGGCCTTTTCGCGGTGATGACGACGGAGCGGAGAGAGATCGTCCTGGAGGGTTCCCCGGATGGCAATCGGTGGGAGACCTACGAGTTTCGCTACAAACCGGGCGCGATTCATGTGGCGCCGCGCTGGGTAGCTCCCTTACAGCCCCGGCTGGATTGGCAAATGTGGTTCGCGGCGCTGAGCAATTACCAGTCGAATCCATGGTTCGTCAACTTCGTCGTCCGCCTGCTGGAAGGCTCGACGCCGGTGGAGAATCTGTTGGCCACGAATCCTTTTCCCCGGCAGCCGCCGCGATTTATTCGCGCGGGCGAATATGTGTACACGTTCAGCGACGCCGCCACCCGGCGCCGCACGGGGGCCTGGTGGAACCGGCAGCCGAAGGCTCTTTATCTGCCTCCGGTAGGACTAAAAGGCGCGGGCGGGGCGGAAGGACCTAGGCACGAATAGTGTATATAACCGGGTGGAAATCCCTTCCCGAAAAGAGTAATCTGAATGAACATCCCGCGCATTGTAATCCGGAAGTAGGTGTTCGTCAGAATAGTATCGAGGTATATTTTTGAGAATTAACCGTAAATGCCAAGCGCTTATTCTCGTTTGCGGCTGGGCGTTCGGGTTCATCGAGCGGGATTGCATCGGCTGGAATCGAAGGGCGTCATGAGCGTCAGGCAGTAACCAGCCACACGGAAAACATGCTTCCAAGAGCCGGACGGAGGTCGGCACAACCCGAGCTGGTGCTCACGACGGTACTGCTCTGTGCGGCGGCCATGCTGCGAGGACAGGCCGGTGGTACTTTGCGCGGCCAGGTAACAGATCCTTCGAGCGCTGCGATTCCACATGCATCGGTCGCGCTCGCGGGTCCCGGCGGAACGACGCAGTCGGTGGAGACCGGCCCCACGGGAGGGTACCAATTTCCGAATCTGCCGGCGGGCGTTTACGCGATTCGGATTTCCGCGACGGGATTTGCCGCCTACGCCCGGCCCTCCGTGGAGATTCCGGCAAACCGCTTCGTGACACTGGATGTGCGTCTGCCCCTGGCCACCGCGGAACAGGAAATCACGGTCGCCGAAACGCTTCAGGTGGACCTCGATCCGGCGAAAAACGTAAGCGCAATCGCCTTGCAGGGCAAAGATCTGGATATGTTATCGGAGGACCCCGACGATCTGCAAACCGACCTGCAGGCGCTCGCCGGCCCGGCCGCCGGACCCAACGGAGGACAGATCTTCGTCGACGGATTCAGCAACGGCGAATTACCGCCGAAGAGCTCGATTCGCGAAGTGCGCGTGAACTCGAATCCTTTCTCGGCCGAGTACGACAAGCTCGGCTACGGGCGCGTGGAGGTGTTTACCAAGGCAGGGGCCAGTTCGCTCCACGGGATGATGTTCGCGCAAGTGGATGATAGTTCCTTGGACTCACGCAATCCCTTCGCGGCGGCGAAACCGGACTTCCTTTCGCGGCAGTACGACGGCAACATCAGTGGATCGCCGACCGCGAAAACATCGCTCTTCGCGGACTTCACCTATCGCCTGCAGGACGATCAGGCGCTGGTCGACGCGACAATCTTAGACGCGGCTTTCCATCCCATTTCGCTGATTCAGAATATCGCCGCGCCGAACACGCGCCTGGGGATCAGTCCACGCCTGGATTATCAGGTCGCGCCGAATCTCACGCTGCAGGCGCGTCTCGGCTACACGCGTTACGACAATCTAAACACCGGCGTGGGACAGTTCAACTTGGCCGTGGAAGGAATCCACACGCACAGCGATAACTACGGGGCGCAGGGCACGGCGACATGGACGATCAATGGCTCCACGGTAAATGACACGCGCTTCCAGTTCACGCGGTCGGATACTACTTCGTACGCGGAAAATAGTTCGCCGACGATCAACGTGGCGGGCGCGTTCACGGGTGGCGCGGCGCCTTCCGGCCACACGTTCATGAACCAGGAAGCTTACGAATTTCAGAATTACACGAGCATCGCGCACGGGGCGCATCTGATCAAGTTCGGAGCGCGCGTTCACGGGACGCAGCAAGACACGGGGACCGATCAGAATCCAATGGGACATTTAGCTTCGCTTCCCTCGACGCATACTCTACCCGCCACGCTCAGCGGCTCGCGCAAGGATGGACGTGGCGGGAGATTCTGGCCAATGGCGGCGGGGCCTATCAGTACGCAGTGACGGCCGGAAATCCGCGAGCGTCCGTTGCCGTGGTGGATGCCGGCCCATTCGTGCAGGACGATTGGCGCGCGCGCCGAACCTCACTCTCAGTGGGGGCGTCCGCTACGAAATTCAAAATCACATCGGCGACAAAAGCGATTTCGCGCCGCGCGCGGGCATCGCGTGGGGGCTCGGCGCGGCGCACGGGACGGAACCTCCCAAAACCGTGCTCCGAGCGGGCTTCGGAACGTTTTTCGATCGCTTCGCGATCGCGCAAGTGCTGAAAGCGTAGCGGCTGAACGGCGTCACTCAGCAGCGCTATGTGATCGAAAGTCCTCATTTTATGTCGAGGACACTCCACCGCTCGCGCAGTTGGCCATCGGACAACCGGTGACCTCTTATCGCGTCGACCGGAACCTTGTCGCTCCGCGCGTGTACCAGAGTATGCTCGCGGTGGAACGGCAACTCTCCAAGAACGTCACCCTTTCGGCCAATTACATCAATTCGCGCGGAGTGCACCAATTGCGCACACGCGATATCAACGCGCCCTTGCCCGGGACCTATGTTTATGGCGATCCGGCGAGCGGCGTTTACCATGAGCAACGATGTCATTCGGGTGCGCAGCGTGTTCAAGTTCGCATTCGAGCATTTCGACATCAAGGTGAAGTTCGGCGGCTTCAAAAAGCCTCGCAAAAAGAGAAGCTCGGCCAGCATCGGAAGGAACGGGAAAAGCGGCTGTATTCAGCCGCCGAGATACAGGTGCTTTCTGCGGATCGCAGGGCCGGCTATGAAGGCGATGATTATGCTGGGCATCAACTGCGGTCTGGGCAACAACGATTGCATGAAGCTGGAATTCAGACACCTAGACTTGAAGGCCGGTACATTGACCTACCCCCGGCCGAAAACGAGTGTAGATCGGTTCTGCTTTTTGTGGCCCGAAACCGTCAAGGCATTG
>CAVXVL010000049.1:0-32360 GCA_963765085.1 Terriglobia bacterium
CCTCACGATCCACAGATTTCGCTGAAACCCCGCCCGATTGCCGCACTCGATTCGCGCTTGCGGCGGTGTAAGCACGCGGAAGCGGCTCGTCGGAGAACCAGGAATCGGCGATAAACCGGCCCGTGCCTGAGGCGTTCATGACGTCGCCTCCCCACAGCGTGTCGATTCCGAGAACGGCGTTTCCTAGGAGTTCTTTGTAATCGGCGCTCATATCTGCATCTCCTCCATCGAATGGCGTGTCGTTGCAATTTTCGCAGACTCTTGGCGGTTGCCTGAGATTGACACCGCGGCCTCGCACGTTTCAAGATGAAATCAACTTCCAGTCTTTCCAGGAATTCACTTCCGAAATGAGGCCGACCATGACTACTCCAGAATCGCGAGCCGCCGGCGTTTTGATCGATGTTCCCGTGTCCGCAGAATACGCCCAGATTCTCACCCCGGCCGCCATCGCTTTTCTCGCCGAACTCCATCAGCGCTTCGACGGACGCAGGCGAAAATTACTGGCCGATCGTGTCACACGCCAGCAGGCCATCGACGCCGGTCAATTGCCCACATTTTTGCCGGAGACCGAAAACATCCGTAAGGCCGACTGGAAAGTTGCGCCCATCCCAAAGGATCTCGAAGATCGCCGCGTCGAAATCACCGGGCCTGTCGACCGCAAAATGGTCATCAATGCCTTGAATTCCGGCGCGAGCGTATTCATGGCGGATTTTGAGGATTCCAATTCGCCCACCTGGGACAACAACATTTCCGGTCAGATCAACCTCCGCGATGCCATCCGTGGCGATATCAGCTACACCAGTCCGGAGGGCAAAAGCTACGCATTGGCTCCGAAAACGGCCGTGCTTCTGGTGCGCCCTCGCGGCTGGCATCTGGAAGAGCGCCACGTCACCGTCCAGGGAAGTCCCATGTCCGGGTCGCTCATGGATTTCGGGCTCTTCTTCTTTCACAACGCAAAAACGCTGCTCGCCAAGGGTACCGGCCCGTACTTCTACCTTCCGAAGATGCAGAGCCATCTGGAAGCGCGCCTGTGGAACGACGTCTTCGTCTTCGCACAGGATTACGTCGGCGTTCCGCAAGGCACCATCCGCGGGACCGTGCTGATCGAAACCATCCTCGGCGCGTTCGAAATGGACGAGATTCTGTACGAATTGCGCGATCATTCGGCGGGATTAAATTGCGGACGGTGGGATTATATTTTCAGCTTCATCAAGGTCTTCAAGAATCATCCGCAGTTCATGCTGCCGGATCGCTCGCAAATCACCATGGACCGCGATTTCCTGAAAGCTTATGTCGATTTGCTCATCCAAACCTGCCATCGCCGCGGCATTCACGCCATGGGCGGCATGGCCGCGCAGATTCCCATCAAGAACGATCCGGCCGCCAACGAAACCGCGCTGGATAAGGTGAAGCAGGACAAATTGCGCGAAGTTCGCGCCGGTCACGATGGAACCTGGGTCGCGCATCCGGGACTGGTTCCCATCGCCAAGCAGATCTTCGACGAGCACATGAAGACGCCCAACCAGATCTTCGTGAAGCGTGAAGACGTCCATGTGACAGCGGCGGATCTTCTCAAAGTCCCGCAGGGCGAAATCACGGAAAAAGGTCTGCGTCTGAACATCGACGTCGGCATTCAGTATCTGGAATCGTGGCTGCGCGGCTCGGGCTGCGTGCCCATTTACAACCTGATGGAAGACGCCGCGACGGCCGAAATCTCGCGCACGCAGGTATGGCAGTGGCTGCACCACGGAGCGAAGCTGAACGACGGCCGCGTTGTATCGCTGGAGTTGGTGCGCCAGACCATCGTTTCCGTGCTGGAGCAACTTCGCTCCCAACTCGGCGACCGCTACGAATCGGGCAAATTCGCTCTGGCCGCGCAATTATTCGAGCAGATGATGGTCAACGATCAACTCGGGGACTTCCTTACGCTCGCAGCGTACAAGTACCTTTAAGCGACGGTCAAGTCCTGGATTTCCTACCGGCTCGCTGACGAAACGGCGATCGTCGTAGCCTGTATGCGCACAAGCCGCGATCCTTTCCGACGGTCGAGCTGCTCGCGAAGGAGGCTAAGATACATCCGATAGGCGGAGGCGGAGAAAAACGCATTCTGGCGATTCGACCCGCTGTTGGGTCACGTGATAAGGGAAACGAAGGAAAACGGAACGAAGGAGAACGAAGGGGAACGAAGGGAAGGGGGAACGAAGGGAACGAAGGGGACAGCCTGAAGTGACTCCTTCGTGAATTTGGTGAAGTGGACACACTGGTCTGTCCCTTTCGCTTAATTCTACGCTCCGGCCGTGAGTTTCTCAAAGCCCCACCGGCGCCAATTCCGCTGGAACCGGTCCTCCAATCGTTCGACGAAAGCATCGTCTCCATACGGACGCCCCGCGTAGGTACAGCGCCGGAGCAGCAAAACGCGGTCAGGCTGATCGCTGGCCGCGTGCATCTCCCCCCAGGTTTCCGCTCCTCCCGCCCTCTGCCAGAAATCCTGGTCGAGCAGTTTGGCCTTGTCGACACTCAGGCCCAGGTGCGCCGCTGCGCTCGACCATTTATAGTCCGCCGCCGTCCGCACCATGTTGGCGCGGCAGGGGTTCTGCTCGACATAACGAAGCGCGACCCACAAGTGCCCGGCCGCGAGCGGGCATGAATAGTACCGCTGCTGCCACAGATGCCCCGTGCGCCGACGACGCGTATTGAGATATTGCGAATAGCGCCCGTGCACGCGCCGGAACAGCACCGCGAGCGAATCGGTCCGCTCCGGCACAACCACCAGATGTACGTGGTTCGTCATCAGGCAATAGGCCAGCAGGCGCACCTCGGAGTGTTCGAGTTGCTCGCGAAGGAGGCTCAGATACATCCGATAGTCGGAGGCGGAGAAAAACACGTTCTGGCGATTCGACCCGCGCTGGGTCACGTGATAGGCCAGCCCGGCCTCCACACATCGGGCATTGCGAGGCATTCTATTGGTAGAAGTGCGCTCGCGACCCCAAAACTCTCCAGAGGGACACTCTAGTCGGTCACTTTGACGATTTTCGCGAAGGAGTCACTTCAGGCTGTCCCCTTCGTCCCCCTTCGTCCCTTGTCCCCTTCGTCCTTCGTCCTGGTCCCCTTCGTCCTGTCCCCTTCGTCCTTCGTCCCAAATGAGCGGAGTGATCAGCCAAAAACGCCCGCTGCTCCAGTCCCGCCGCCAAACGAGGAAGGTTCCCCATGAGACATTGAGAAGAAGGAAAATGGCAAGGATCGGGAGGGCAACGAATGCCCAGATGAAAGGCTCTGCCGTAACTGAATTTAACCCTCTCTCTTGCGGTATCGCCCAAGTCAGTGAAGTACCCCAATCGTACAGGATCGCACCCACGATATTGAGCACGAGCAAGATTAAATTCGCACGCGGCATCGACGGTAGCCTATGTTTCATTGCGACGTCGGCGAGCACGAATACCTTCCTTTCCCCGAGGCGATTTCATAGCCCAGGTCTCTGAACAGCGTTTGATAAGGATCACCTGCGTTATTTGAGAAGGCCGCCGCAAACCCGTTTGAAATCGAGTCAGCGGTTTTTTCGGAGTATCCGGCTCCGTATAGATAGGCACCGACATGGAAACTTGGGGACAGCCCGCGTGTTTCCACCGACTAGAGGGCGACGGACGACATATTCCCGAATAATAACTCTTGGCCACCGGCTGCCGAACCTTTCTCGACGACCGGTCATCTACCCGCCGACTTGCGCCTGACTCACAGCAGCGATGGGCGCATGGTGCTTTTGGGGGAAGGGCATCTTTCGAATCACGATCGCCAGCAGCGCGGCGCAGAACGCCAGCACTGCGCTTCCGTAAAAGGCCGTGGTCCAAGTCCCGGTCTTCTCGAAAAGCGTTGCCGCGATGCCTCCGGCCATGATCGACGCGAGCGCCTTGGTCGTGTACAGGAAACTATAATTCGAGGCCGAATTGATCGCGCCGAAAATATCCGTCTGTGCCGCCGGGAAGAGTGTATACAGCTCGCCCCAGGTGAAATACACGAGCGCCATGTTGATGATGAAGAGCGTCGGGCTCGATTTGCCCACCGTGAGAACCCCGGCAAGGAAGATGGCCTGCAGCGCAAACGCGATGAACATGGTCTGCTCCCGGCCAATGTGATCGGACACCCAGCCCCAGAAGACTCGGCTTGCGCCGTTCGCCAACGGATTCAAGGAAAGCGCGATGGTCAGCGTGGCCGCGCCGATTCCCATACTCTTGGCCACGGGACCCAATTGCGCGGTCGTCATCAGGCCCCCGATGCCGATCATCAACATGGCGATGTACAGCACATAGAACTGATACTTGCTGAGCATCTCAATGGAATTGAACTCTTCGTGGTGGCGGCGAACCTTCGCCTTCACGGAAGGCTTGGGAAGCCCCGCGACTTCGCTGGGAGTCGGATTCTGTAAGAACTGCGCGGCGAGAATCATGATGATTCCGGCTGCGATACCGCTGTAGAGGAAAGTGGCCCGGTAATCGAACAGATGAATGAGGTACGCGAAGATGGGATTGAAGATCGCCGCTCCCGCTCCATATCCGGCCACCGTGATGCCAGACGCGAGACCTCGTTTATCGGGGAACCACTTCAACGCGACCGATACCGCGCAGCCGTAACCAAACGCCGTTCCAAATCCTGCGAGCGCATACATCGCATACAGCGAATGCAAGCTGTGGACGCTGCCCATGGCGGCCCAGCCGACCCCGCACAGGAGTCCCGCCAGCGACATGAACGCGCGCGGGCCGATCTTATCGATCATCCATCCGCACACCGGCATCGCCACTGTGCCCAGGAAAATATACAACGTGAAGGCCCACTGAACTTCCGAAAGCTTCCAGCCCGTCTCTTTGATCATGGGCGTGACGAACAGCGTCCACGCGTATTGCATGTTGCCGTTCATGACCATCGCTGTGACGGCCGCAGTCAATCGGACCCAGCGGTTCACGATTTATGTCCTCCCGTTTTGTACAACGCGCGGTTTGCGCAACTGGTTGCGCGACGCTTGCGCCCAGCAACTTCGTACAAGCGTACACCGTGCGAGTGTACGGCATGTCGATCCCGAGTTTTTCGCCGAGTTCCACGACCGCTCCCACGACCGGCTCCAACTCCATAGGCCTGCCGGCTTCCAGATCTTGGAGCATGGAAGTTTTGTGCTCCCCCACTTTTTCCGCTCCGGCGATTCGCTGATCGATCGAGATCGGAAGATCCATGCCGAGCTTTCCGGCAACGGACTCGACCTCGCCCATGATACTTCGAACCAGGTTGCACACGCCCGGGTCGCGAGCCATCTGCGCGAGCGTCGCGCGGGTGAGGGCACTGAGCGGATTGAACGCGACGTTGCCGAGCAGCTTCACCCACATTTCATTTCGCATGCGGGTGGTAACCGGCGCACGCAGTCCGGCTGCGATCAAATCCGCCGCGATGGCGCGCAGTCTATCCGACCGGCTCCCGTCGGGTTCGCCCAAGGAAATTCGGTTGCCTTCGGTGTGGCGAATGACTCCCGGCTCGACGATCTCGGTGCCGAGATAAACCAGGGAACCGACGACGCGAGCCGGATTGATCGCAGCACCGATGACGCCGCCGGGATCGACCGATTCAAGATGAAGCCCCGTCTGCTCGCCCGCTCCGGTTTGGAAATACCACCAGGGGATTCCATTCTGGGTGCTGACGACCGTCGTATTTTCGGCGATCAAGGGCGTCAGGCTGGGAGCCAGCGACGTAAGTCCGTGAGCTTTGACGCCCAAGTAAATCACATCGAAGCTTCCGGCGCCGGTGAGGTCGCCGATCAACTGGGGATGAACTTGGAAGTCCCCACTTTCACTGAGAACGCGTAATCCGTTCTCGCGCATGGCCTTTAAGTGAGGACCACGCGCGAAAAGTGTTACATCCTGGCCGGCCTTGGCCATGCACGCGCCGATGTAGCCGCCGATGGCCCCGGCGCCGGCGATGAGGGTTCGCACGCCCTAGGCTCCGAAAGCTTTGGCGACATTGCCGCGCTGAATTTTCCCGGTTGCGGTGCGCGGAATCGCGTCGGTGAGATGGATCTTTTTCGGCCGCTTGAATTCGGCCAGACGCTCTTTGCAAAAAGCAATGATGTCAGTGTCTTTCGTGGAATTCTTCGCGTCTTCCTTGAGCACCACGACGGCTTCCACTTCCTCGCCCCAAGCGGGGTGCGGCACGCCAAAACAGACCGCCTCCGCTACCGCCGGATGCGATAGCAGGACTTCATCAATCTCGATCGGCCCGATCTTTTCGCCGCCGCGATTGATCAATTCTTTGAGCCGCCCGGTCAGCAAGAGGTATCCGTCGCGGTCAAGATATCCTTGATCTCCTGTCCGGAACCAACCGTTGGTAAAAGACTTAGCGTTCGCCTCCGGATTGTTTTCGTAACCCGAGACGACGTTCGGTCCTTGAATGACCACTTCGCCGCGTTCTCCATTCGGAAGCAGCTCGCCCGCGTCGTTCATGATGCCGATCTTGACGCCGGTTCCCGGTCCTACCGAGTTCGCTTTGTGATCGCGCGGCGGCAAAGGATTGGAAGCCATCTGATGCGACGCTTCGGTCATTCCATACGCCTCCAGCACGGGCGCACCGAAAACCTTTTCCATTTTCGCCATCATCTCGGCCGGCAGAGCCGCGCTGCAGGAGCGGATGAATCGCAGACCTTCGGCACCGGCTGGACGCTCGTCGCCCGCACGCGAAAGGAGCAGGTTGTGGATGGTCGGAACGGCAGAATACCAGGTCGCGCCCGTATCGCGAACCGTGCGCCAGAACGAGAGCGGATTGAACTTACTCGGGACGACGACGGTACCGCCCGAGAGCAGGGTCGAGAGCGTGGACGCGACCAGTCCGTGCACGTGGAAAAGCGGCATCACGCACAGGGAAACGTCCTTGGGCGTCAGATCGTAAGTCGCCACGATGTTGCGAGTGGAGGCCGTCATGTTGCGGTGCATGATCGGCACACGCTTCGGGCGTCCCGTGCTGCCGCTGGTGTGGAGGACAAGCGCGATGTCGTCCGGAGACGGAGCCGCAGCTTTCTTTCCAGTGGGCGCGCCGGCGATCCGGACGAATCCCGTGGCATCCATTTCAAGATTGTAGACCGGAACTCCACGAGCTTCGGCCGCCTTGCGCGCGCCTTCCGCTCCATCGGGAGGAAGGAGCAGAACCTTCGCGTTCGTGTCTTCCAGATAGAAGTTCACTTCATCTTCGCGATAACCCGGGTTCAAAGGAGCCGCGGTTCCCGCGACCGAAGCCGCCAGGAAGCTTACGACCGTCGGGAGGCCGTTCGTCAGATAAGTGGCGACGCGATCGCCTTTGCCAATCCCCATGGAGGCGAGGGCATCGGCCATGGCCGTGACCTGATCGCGAAGGCTCTGATAAGTGATCTTGATCCCCGTTTCAGGGAGGAGAATCGCCGTGCTCTCCGCGGGCGCGGCTTGTATAAGTTCCAGTAACGTGTTGGACATCTTCACTATAATGTCAAAATTACGAACCTCGCGGGAAGCGGGGCTGCGGGCGCACGCGCGTTCGCTCCGCGCAGTCTGCTCACAAAATCGTTTGCTATTCTGAGGGCGTACCGGAGCGTTTGCTCGCGGGTTATGGAATGAGCATCACGATTCATCCCGAGTTGGAAGAGCGGCTTCGATCGCGTGCCCAAGCCGAGGGCCTTAGCGTGGATGCCTACGTGGAACGGATGATAAGGGACGATCAGCGCGCTGAAGAAGAACTCGAAGCGGCCGCGCTTGAGGGATTAAATTCGGGCGAGCCATTTCCAGCGGACGAAGTCTACTGGGAAAGAAAGCGCCGCAGCGCCGTCGAGCGCCACCAACACCGCCAGAAGCAGTGACGCCGGCGTACTCCCTGAGGCCGCGCGCCGACCGGGATATCGACGAGTACGTCGATTACCTCGCCGCGAACGTGGGCCTCCGCGTCGCACTGCATTTCCTCGATGCGACGCATCAGACGTTAGCCCTCTTGGCCTCGCAGCCGAATGTCGGGTGGCGGTCACGGCTGATGCGCCCCGAACTCGCATCGATGCGAGTATTCCGCGTGGCCGGATTCGAACGCATGCTGATCCTTTACCGTCCCGTTGAAGACGGTATAGAAGTTCTTCGGATCATGCATGGATCGCGCAATCTGCAAGTGCTTCTTCGCCGTCGCGAAGAACTTGAGTAGTGTCGAAATCGGCGCTAAATTCCTTCCGGCGTTGCCGCGCCGTCTGAACGCGGATCGGACGCTCCGTAATTCACTTTAGTCCCCGAGCGATGCATCACGGCCTGCCCTCGTCCCATCTCCTGCGAGTATTCGGGACGCACGCTGATCACGTGGCCCATATCGCTCAGCTCGGTGAGCGTCGCCTCCACGATGCGAGCTTCAATTGACACGTTGCATCCCGACGACTCGCCCTTGAAGAATCGCGGCGTCTCTAACGCCTGCTGTAAATTCATTCCGTAATCGACCACGTTCGAGACGAACTGCGCGTGCGCCAGCGGCTGATTCGCGCCGCCCATGATTCCGAACCCGACGGACACGTCACCACGTTCCATGAATCCCGGAATGATGGTGTGATACGGGCGCTTTCCGCCCGCGAGCACGTTGGGATGTTGCGGGTCCAGACTGAAGCCCGCGCCTCGATTTTGCAGCACGAAGCCCATGCCATCGACCGTGATCCCGGAGCCGAAGGCGGCGTAGACGCTCTGAATCCAACTGGCGATGTTGCCCTCGCGATCGACCACCGCGAGATACACGGTGTCGCCCGTCGGGACTTCGGCGTGAACCACGTTTCCATTCGCGCGGCGTAGATCGATAAGTTTCGCGCGCTCACGTGCGTGCGCTTTCGAAAGCAACTCCTTCACCGGCACGCGTGCGACGCGTGGATCGGCGTTATAGCGATACGCATCGGCGTAGGCGAGCTTCATGGATTCGATGCGTTTATGCAGTTCCGCCGCGGAAAGAGGCCCACTGGAATCCGGGGAAAACTCTTCCATAATCTTGAGCATCTCCAGCGCGGCGATGCCTTGCCCGTTGGGCGGCAGTTCGAAAATGCGCCAGCCTCGATAATCGATGGAAATCGGCTCGACCCATTCGGCTGAAAACGACGCGAGATCCTCGTTATTTATCAGGCATCCCATCGAGCACGCCGTCTTCAGGATCGCGGCTCCGATCGGTCCGCGATAAAACGCATCGGCTCCCGATTGCGCAATCAGCTTGTATGCTCGCGCGAGATCCGGATTGCGAAAGAGTTCGCCTTCCAATGGAGGTTTGCCGCCGCGTAAATAAATGCGCGAGCTTTCCGGATGCGATTGCAATTTGCCGATGGTTGCCGGCGCAGCCCACAGCTCCTGCACGATTTCCGACACAGGGAATCCCTGCTCTGCATAGGCGATAGCCGATTCAAAAAGCTCGCGCCACGCGACTTTGCCGAAGCGGGCGTGCATCTTCGACCATCCATCGACGGCGCCGGGGACGGTGACCGCATGAATGCCGGCTTCGGCCATCGAGGAAATTCCGCAAGATGCGATCACTTCCGGAGACAACGCGCGAGGAGCGTGGCCCGACGCATTGATGCCGGTGAGCTTGCCAACCATTTTTTGAGCGGCGCCTTCGCGCCTAGGCGCCTCGTAATAGATCGCGAAAAGATCGCCGCCGATCCCGTTCATCATCGGCTCGACCACGCCGAGCACGGCGTTGGCAGCAATGGCCGCGTCGGCCGCCGATCCTCCTCGCGCCAGAATCTGCGCGCCGGCCTGCGACGCAAGGGCGTTGCTGCTCGCAACAATTCCTTGCTGCGTGATCACCATCGAGCGGCCGTAATTTCGGCCAAAGGGGGGCTGTACACCGAGCATAAAGTGGAAGGTCTTCCGCACCAGAGTAGCAGTGAAAAGGGGACAGACCGCTCTGTCCACTCCCGCGGTCGAACGTAGGGTCAAAGGCCTGCGGCAGGGGACAGAGTTGTCTGTCCCCTTTTCAAAGTACAATGATGCTTTCCAGCCATGCCTATCGATCCCCGTACCCTTGCGCAACAACTTCTCGATGCCTACCAGTCTGGTGCTGTCATCGTCGCGAGGCCTTCCGATGATCCCGAGTTCGACATGAATGCGGCTTATCAAACAGAAGCCGAGTTTGCGGCGTTGCGAAAAGGCGCCGGGCACAGGCTCGCCGGTTGGAAAGTCGGCTACGCCAACAAAGCCATGTGGCGAGTGTTGAAGCTCGAAACGCTGGTGTGGGCGCACATGTACGACGATACCGTCCACTTCGCGAACGGCGGCGCAGCCGACTACGCGTTGCCTCCGCATCGCGCACCGAAGATCGAACCGGAAATCGTTTTCAAATTGAAGGAACCGATCACGACCGCCGGACTCGATCCAGCCGCCGTGCTTGCGTTGGTCGATTGGCTTGCGATCGGATTCGAAATCATCGATTGCCCGTTTCCCGAGTGGCAGGTCAAGCCCACGGATTTCGTGGCCGCATTCGGATTGCACTTGGGGCTCGTCATCGGCGAGCCTTTTTATGTCGACGCCGCTGCCGTCCCGGAACTTGTCGAGAAGCTCGCGAGCTTTAAGTTGAAAGTTTCCAAGAACGGCGAGTTTGTCGAAGAAGGTGCGGGTAAAAATTCTCTGCGCAGTCCCGCCGCCTGCCTCGCGGAATTGGGCGGAGCCATGTTGAAGCGAGGGACTGACGCCCTCGCAGCGGGCGATCTCATCAGCAGCGGGACTCTTACTGCCGGCCATTTGATTCAGCCGGGCGAGACCTGGCGCGTGGATGTTGACGGATTACCGCTCGCTCCGTTAACCGTGAAGGTTACCTAGCGGGAGTTCGCGCACCCGCGATGGATTGCTTCACATTTATTGCTTAACCTTTATTGCCTCACGAGGACGACAGGAGCGGTTTCCGCGCCCGCGACCTTGTCGAAAAACTCCCGCACTTGCGGATACTCGGAAGCAGGCGCAACGATCGAATGGACCTCCAGCGTCTGATTCATGACAATTTCACCGTCGCTGGCGCTCCACGTAACTTGCAGTGAGCCATACGGCCCTTCGATCTTCGCCGGCGCAGGAAGCTCGTCTAATTTCAAGCCCACGGGCACTTTGAGCTTGATCGCGTCGTGCCGAAGGTCGGCTTCCAGGCGGATCGGCGCGGTGCGTTTCTTGGAATCGAACGTGTAATCTCCACCGCTGGTCAGCATCCCGGGACGCACCACCAGCAGGCGGCCCTGCATGATCTGCGCGAAACCCTGTGCGGTCAAATCCAGATTCACGGAGAGCCGGTTGTCTTCCGGATGCGTCTCGGTGAGCACCTTATTGAGCGTGGTGCCGCCGACTGATCGCGTGAATCCGCGCTCGAAGGCCTTCTTCAATTCGTCGCTGCCGCGCATCTTCTCTACTGCGCGCAGCCTCACCGAAGACTGGCCGAAATACTGGCGCTGAATGGAGGCCGTTAGATTTCCGTTCACATCCACGCCGCCTTCGACGGCGGATTCGATGCGCCGATCATTCGCGGGAAGCACGGGCATTTTCAGAAGCGCGCCGCGAGCTCCCGCGAGTACCAGCGCGTAGCTGCCTTGTTCGCTCTCCGGAAGATCGCCGACGGGCGTGATGGAGTCGGTGGGATCGAAGATAAGCAGCCGGCCTAGCTGGCTATCGATGACGGTGGGAAGTTGGATTGCGTCGGAGGCGGCGATGGCGACGATCGCGTGATTGAATTGGTGCGGCGAAGCCCATTCCGGCCGGACGTAAGTCCGGTCGCCCGATGTGATCACGAGAAGGTACGAATCCACGCCCACGGATTTCAGCAGAGCTCGCAGCAGTGTTGCCTTGTCCTTACAATCGCCGTAATTCTTGGTTAAGGTATCGGCGGCGTTGCGAGGCGTGTAGCCGCCTCCACTCGTGAGGTTCAGCGCGACCTCCACATAATTCGTTTGCTGCACGAAAGCCGCGAGCGCGCGAATCTTATCCAGTTCGGTGGCTGCGTTTGCCGTAAGTCCAATCGCTTTCCCGCGAATCGAATCGCTGACAGCCGCCGGAGGATCGACGGTCGGCGAAAGCCACGCGGATACGGCCGCCCAGTCTTTCAAGCCCTGCAATCCTGCGCGATTATCCGTGGGCGGGAAGTAGCTGACCGCCAGTCGCGGAGCGAGCGCCGCGAACGTGGGACTGTGATCTTCCTTCTCGATCCACGGCAAATTACGAGCCTCCCAGGCAAAGGTCGTCCCGGAAACGGCGGGCTCCATCGCTTCGTGATTGAACACAATGCCCCGCGCTTCCCAGGCAGCCGGAAGGCTCACCACATAGCGTGACAGCAGAACGGGATCGCGCTCCTGGAAAGCAAATGAGTCCTGCGTGAAGATCGTTTTTTCTTCCTCGGTTACTTCCCACGCGAAGACGGAACCGGGCGTGGGGCACCCGCATTCCAGGACCTTCGCTCGAAATTCGTTATACACGTCGTCGCGCGAAGCCGCCACGTCCAGGATGCGATTCTTCGCATACATGATCGGCTTTCCGGAAGGCGGAATCATCCACCCTTGAAAATTGCTGATGCGGCCGGTTTTTACGTCGTAATATCGGATTGCCTCGATCTTCTCGCCGCCAGGCTGGATCACTTTCACCACGCCGCGTTCGCGCATGACGTGATGTCCCTCGGCGTCGATGGTGACCGTCTCTTCGCGCAGCAGCGCGACATTTTCCACCTTGACCGGATAGCTCGGCACCGCGCTTGCGGCGGCCTGGCGAACCCACTCGGGAACTTCGTCGGCGGCGAGGACGGGACCTATAAACGCAGCGACGAATGCACAACCTGCGATCGATCGCAAGATACGCGCGGTAAGAGTCGGCATTAGTTTTCTTTCAGCGAGAGCGTATGGCCGTCGCGAATCTGCACCGTGTCAAAAATCTTTTTCAAAGTCGGGTACGCCGCCACGTCGAAGGCGACCATGCCTTCGTTGCCAAACGTGAACGTGCGCTTATAGCGCAGTTCCTCTCGGTCGCCCTTTACGGTGGAGATATTTAATTCGTACGCTCCCGGTTTGCCGAAGTTCAAACCACCCGGGCTGTCCGGTGCATCCAGCGCGAATCCCATCGGTAGCTGAATACTCACATTGTCGATTTCCTTCCAGGCGTAAGGGAATTCGATGGGGTGATAACGCTGCGCGGCGCTAAACGGCGAGACTTGCCCGCGGCGAAACGCGTTGGGCTGGAACAGAATTCGTTTGCCCGTGACCTGTGCGAATCGCGGAGCCTGTAAATGATAGTGGGCGATCAGCGGCTTGCTCGGATCGTCGATCCCGTCGATCTTTATCCCGGTAACGTCGGCCTCGGGAAACATTCTCGTGACCCGATCGTGCAACCATTCCTCGCGTTGGGCGGGGGATTTGTCAGCGATTTCGCGGCGGTAATCTTCCGCGCGGTGTCCCGTATAGGATTCGTCCACATCGCCGGAGATAGAAGCGTCCTTCGAAAGTTCCAGCTTCGCCGTTCGGGATTCGGCGGAAGCGTCGGGAGCAGGAAATGGGGTCTGCACAAACATGGGAGTTTTCGAATCCCCCAGCAGCGCGTACATGCCATCCTCGTGCCATGGAAGCATGGCGGGCGCGACGTTTTTGTCGCTGACGTCGACCACTTTCCACGGGCCGCCACTCTTCACCGCAACCGCCTGGTTATCCAGAAAGTAACGGTCCGTCAGTTTGGGATTGAAGAGAAGTTCACCGCGATCCGCCACAAGAGCCGGACGAATTTCGAATCCTGCCTGTTGTGCGAGCGCCGCGAACGCGACGTTCATCTCGTGGGGCGTGGCGAGAGCGCCTTTCAAAATCTCCGTGGAAGTACGGGCGCGATCCTTGGGGAGCTTTTGAAAGAAAGCTTCGCGGTCCGCCGCGGTGACGTCATCGCTATATAGGTTGCGAACGGTTTTGCGAATGTAGCCAACCAGTGCCGTCAGCTTTCCGTCGTCGTTGCTTGCTCCCGCCAGCGCCTGGGCCGCGGCGTTCTTACTTTCGCCGTCGTTCTTTACGGATTCCTTGAAATCTTTGTACAGCTGCTTGCCCTGTCCATCCCAATATTTGGTTTGATCTTTCGATCCGCTCTCCCGGTAGTAGAGAAGCGCCCAAGGCTCCACGTTCGGCTCCGTCGGCGAAAAGTTCTCGAAGCGAGCAGCCGGGACGTTCACAACGGTCGTGAAGTTGTAGCCGTCGCTATCCTGCTTCATCGGGGTGGTCTGGCAGTTAAAAGGAGCCAGGAGCATCTCCTCGAGAATGACGTGCTGGCCGTTGAGCGGTTTGATGAAATAAGTGACTCTTTGTACGGGAAACTCGCGCTGAAAATGCAGCCTGACGTAACGGAAACGATTGTCATTCTCCGTCTGTTTCCAGCGGTATTCCAGAATTGCTCCCGTATCCACCGCCGGCATGGCAAAGGAAACGACGCTTTCTTTTTGTCCACCGACCCGGGCAATTACTCTTTTGTAGACCGTCTTTCGATCCAACTCTACGACGCTGCCGTCGGCTTTCACGGTGCGGCCGGAAACATCAATAATCCCACCGGGTGCACGATAGGGAAGATCGATGGTGGCCGCTTTCTTCTTGCCGCTCTCGTCGAAGATCTTTAACCGCACATAGTTATAGAACACCCGTTCAAACGACCGACTATCCCCCAGAAGCTCGTCCACCACGTGGACCTGCCACAGAAGCACTTCGGCTCCCGCGTCCTTCTCCACAAACGGCGTCTTTTGATCGCGTTCCATATCGCTGATCGGCAGCCACGCGGTGAAATCGGAAGGGGCCAAAGTCTTCTGCTGTGCGGCTCCGGATTGCGAGCAAAGTCCCAGCAATATTCCAACCAAAGAAAGCGTGAATGGCCTCACAAAAAGACGCGACATTGCGCGAGTATAGCTGGAAAGTGGGACGCGAACAAGGGCATTAAGTTCTAGTTCCGCCCAACAAAATACGCCCATGCGCCTTACCGGAGCGAAGAGTGAAAACGCCGCAGTACAATCAAGCATTGCCGAAACCTCGCCGCATCGTTCTTGTCACGACTGGATCGCTCGGTGACATTCATCCGTTCCTCGCGGTAGGCAGGGGACTGCAAAGCCGTGGGCACACGGTTGCGTTTGCTTCGTGGCTGCACATGCGCCCCTTGATCGAATCGTGCGGCCTGGAATTTTGTCCCCTCTCCCCGGACGTCGAGGCGCTCCACCTGGAGCCCGGCTTCCGAAGCAAAGTGATGGACTTTAGATTTGGAACTCTCGCTGCGATCGAGCGCGTCGTGTTTCCCTATCTTCAACAGAACTACGAAGAGCTCAGTCACGCCTTCGAGGGTGCGGATCTGGTGGTGACGCACAACTGGTCTTATACGGCTCCTATTACGGCTGAAAAATGGAAGAAGAAATGGTTGGCCGTTTATCTCCAGCCGCTCGGATTCTTCTCTGCCTTCGATCCTCCGGTCATTCCGACGATGCCGCTGCAGACGCGCATCGGTCCCGGCGCTCGTTGGATCCAGTTCCTCACCATGCCGATCGCTAAGATCCGTACGCGCGACTTTATCGAGCCGGTGCAGCGGCTGCGCGAGCGCGTGGGATTGCCCCGTTGCCGGCGGCATCCGATGTTCGAATCGTGGTCACCCTTCGGAAATATGGGCTGGTTCTCGCGCGTGTTCGGAGCCTGGCGTCCCGACTGGCCGACGCGAACGGCGATCACCGGCTTTGCCGAATTTGAACCCGCCGGGGAAAATCCCGCGATCGAAGAATCGCTCGCGCGCTTCTTGCAAGAGGGGTCCGCGCCCGTCGTCTTCACGGCGGGGAGCTCGGCTGCGCTCGACGCAGCGGAGTTTTGGAAGGAAAGCGCGGCTGCGGCGGCTGAGCTTGGAGTTCGCGCGGTATTGGTGGTGGGTCGTGAAAAAGAGGAAGTCGCGGGGTTGGCCGGACCGAATGTTCACGTCGCCGGTTACGTTCCCTATTCGCAGATCTTCCCGCACGCCAGCGCCGTCGTGCACGCGGGAGGGATGGGGACGATTGCGCAAACCCTGCGTGCCGCGCGCCCGATGATCATCGTGCCGTTCGCCCACGATCAGCCCGACAATGCGCAGAGGGCGCGGCGATTAGGGGTTGCGGAAGTGATTCCGCGCGCTTCGTACACCGGCAGTCGCGCGGCCGCGGTCATCGGAGAGGTCTTGCGAAATCGAAAGTTTGCCTCAATGGCGGCCAAACTTGCGCGGAAGGTGCAGGCGGAAGACGGCGTCTCCAACGCATGTAACTACATCGAAGGTTTCCTTTCGTGACCGAACTTTTCGTGCTGGGAGATCGCCAGGTACACGTCTGGCAAAGTGAGCTCGCAGGGGGCGAGTCCTGCCTACGGGACTGCCGGAAGATCCTCAGTCCATCGGAACAAGCACGGGCGGCGAAGTTCAAGTTTGAAAGCGACCGCTCGCGATGGATCGCGGCCCGCGCGACCTTACGCCGGTTACTTTCGCGATATTTGAATGTTCCCGCCGCGGAGATCGACATCCGCCGTTCGGAGAAGGGGAAGCCCTACGTCGCCGCGGCCTTCGATTTCGAATTCAACGTCTCTCATTCCGGCGGCGTCGCTCTCTATGCCTTCTCACGGAAACCCGTTGGGATCGATATCGAGGCGATGCGCGAGGTGCCCGAAGCGCTTGCGATTGCCGGGCATTATTTATCGGGGCAGGATCTGCAAGCTCTTGCGGAAAGCTCCGCCGAAGCACGTTCCGCCGCTTTTCTGCGGAGCTGGGTGCGTCATGAGGCGTTGCTGAAGGCACAGGGCGTGGGACTCACCGGCGATCGCTCGGCCGCGGGGACGCCGGAGAACGCCGCCGATGAATGGGACCTCGTCGATCTCGACGTCCCTTCGGGCTACGCGGCGGCGCTTGCGATGAGCCATTCTTTCACGATCGATTACAAGTCCTGGGCTCTAGATGCTACCTGAACTGGCGGTTGAGCTGGACGCCATCCCTTCGCTCACACGATCGAGCAGCGCGGCGACCCGCGCCGCATTCGCCTCGCGCAGAATATCGGCGTGCGCACACGGCGAGTCCTCCACTTGCACACGGGCGGCGAACGGCTTCCAGCCGAGGGCCGGATCCGCGCTCGGATAATGGGCGGCACGCAGCAAAAACAGTTTTCCGCCGTACGGCTCGGGGTGGTAAGCTCGCGCCGCCGCAAAGAACTGGCCGGTGATATTTTCAGCCGCCTTCACCGCGGCGTCCACATCTCCGGGCCGCAATTTCTGAAGCGAGCCAAGCAGCAGCGCGTTCCTTTGGTCGGCGGGAAGCTCCAGCAGACGCCTGCCTTGATAGCGAAGATAGGTCCCGATTTCCGAGAGGCGTTCGGTGAGCGGCCGATCCCAATAGAAGGGCGGACTCGGCACATCAAACAGGACCACACTGTCGGGCTGGCGCAAATGGGCGCGGCGCTGGCTCGCGATCTCAAACGCGAGCATTCCCGACAAGCAATAACCTCCCCAAATCACCGTGCGATTCGAGAATGTTTTCTCCAGTTGCCGCGAGTAAATCGCGGCAATCTGCTCCATGCGCGGAGGCTCTTCGATCTGCTCACGCGTCGGTAAAGAAAGCGTCCACACAGGACTATCCGTGCGGAGCGCCTTCAGCACCGCGCTATAGTCCGAGCCGGCATGCACCAGCACGATCGGAATTCGTTGCGGATTTCCTTCGCGCAGGCAAAATAAAACGCTGGAAGATTCGTGCTCTGGCCTATTTTCCAACGCCCGCGCAAAATCGACGGCGCGTGGCCAGCGCAAGATGTATGCGACGGGAATACGCCGTTGAAATAGAGTTTCCAACTCGGAGAGCATGCGCACGGCCAGCAACGATGTGCCGCCCGCGTCGAAGAAATGATCCTCCGGCGAGAGATCCGGGGCATGCAGGATTCGTTTCCATACGGGGAGAATCAGAGATTCGAGCGGCGTATAAAAACGCGCGACCGGATTTTTCGCCTGGGGAGCCGCCGGTATTTCAGGCAGCCTGTCGTAATCCAGTTTCCCGTTCGCGGTGAGAGGGAGCGCCGGGAGAAGGAATACACGCGCTGGGACGAGATGGGGCGGCAATCTCGATTTCAGCCAGTCCTGGAGTTGTTCCGCGGACGCCTTGCTTCCCGAGGCCGGAACCGCATATGCCGAGAGAGTGCGGGCTGCCGAGTCTTCGCCGACGGCCACCACCGCGGCATGCGCCACGGCCGGGTGCAACTCCAGTTGTTTTTCGACTTCACCCGGTTCAATACGGAATCCACGGATCTTCAATTGCCGGTCCGTTCGTCCCAGATATTCAATCTCGCCATTCGCGCGATAACGTCCACGATCGCCGGTGCGATACAGCAACGCGCCGGGCGTGAACGGATGGGGAATAAACTTTTCGCGCGTCAATGCTTCGTCGTTCAGGTAGCCCAGCGCGAGGCCGTCGCCGCCCAAATAAATTTCGCCGGCCGTGCCCGGCGGCACGGGCCGGAGCGCGCGATCGAGCACATACGCGGTCGTATTCGCGATGGGACGTCCGAGGGGAACTTCGGCTCTGTCGTCGGGCCACGCGGAAAGTACATTACAGATCGCGAACGTAGTCGATTCCGTCGGCCCGTATGCATTCACCAGGCGGCCATGAAATCCCGAGCGGAAAAGACGCGCGAACCACTTCGAATCCACGGCCTCGCCGCCCACCAGGACGGATCGGAAGCCGTGAAAGGCTTCCGGCACGGTGGCCGCCAAATGGTTGAACAACGTGGAGGTCAGGAAGGCGTGAGTGACTTGCTTTTCCGTGACCAGCGCGCAGAATTCGCTCGGCGAAAGAAGCGTCTCCCGTTCCACAATCACAAGGGCGGCTCCGTTCAGAAGCGCGCCGAAAATCTCAAAAGTGGAAGCATCGAAGAGCAGCGTGGAAAGCTGCGCGATACGATCGCCCGGCCGAATCTCCACATAATTCGTGTTGAGCACAAGGCGCGAAATGGCGCGGTGAGGAACCACGACGCCCTTCGGTTCTCCCGTGGACCCGGAAGTGTACATTACGTACGCGGCGTCCGAGCCGGAACCCTCCCCAGCGAAATTTTCGCGGATGCCTTCTCTCCAACCATTCAAATCGTCGAGGACGATAAAATTCGTGGCGCAGCCGTTGAATCTCGGCTTATGCGCGTGGTTGGTGACGATCACCTTGATTTCCGCGTCGCTGACGAGCGCCGCGTTGCGCCCCTCGGGATCAGCGGGAGTGAGCGGGACATAAACCGAGCCGGCTTTGAGCGTGGCGAGAAGAGAGGCGATCGCCTCTATGGACCGATCGAGCGCGATTCCCACTCGCGACCCATTTCCTGCGTGCGCTCCGATCAGCGCATGAGCGATGCGATTGGCGGCGGCGTTCAGCTCCGCATAGGTGACGTGATTCTGGCCGTCCATAATGGCGATGCGATCCGGATACTGCGCCGCACGCGCTTCGAACAGGCGGTGAAGGCTTGCTTCCCGCGGATAGTCTCGCTGCGTCGCGTTCCATTCCCCGATCGCACATTCGCGTTCTTCGGCCGAGGACATCGCGAGTTCGCCCACGGCTGAATCCGGATCGAGAACCGCGGATGCCAACAGCCGCGAGTACTGCTCGCCCAGGCGGACGGCCGTGGACGGATCGAACAAATCCGTACTAAACTCAACCTCCCCGGAAAGACCGCGCGCTGGGTTGACCTGCAGCGTGAGCGTCAAGTCGAATTTCGTGAATCCGGATTCCACGCGCTCGGGAAAAAGCCGCAACGGACCAAGGGTCATTTCCGGAGATTCGTCTTCCAGAAGCAGAACCGTTTGAAAAATCGGATGAGACGAAAGGCTTCTCGATGGCCGCAGTTTCTCGACCAGCGCATCGAAGGGGAGCTCCTGATGCGCCAGCGCCTCGACGAGTTGTTCGCTGGTCGAGTGGAGTAGTTCGCGGAAGGGAAGTACCGGTGAAATCCGCGCGGGCATCGCGACGGTATTCGCAAACAGTCCGATCACCGATTCAAATTCCCGCCGGTCGCGTCCCGCGATGGGAAGTCCCACGACGACGGCCTCGTCGCCCGACGCTCGGGAAAGGAACGCCTGGAAAGCCGCCAACAACGCTGCGTAGAGCGTGACGTCTTCCTTTCGGCAAAGATCCCACAACCCTTGTGCGGTGTCCGGCGAAATCGCGAAGCGGACCCGATTTCCACGATCGCTGAGCGTCTCGGGACGCGGGCGATAGAGCGGCAGATGCAGCAGAGGGGGAGCGGACGCCAATTTCGCGCTCCAATAATCGAGCTGTTTTTGCAAGTGCGGAGTTCGCAACCGCTCGCGCTGCCAGGCGGCGTAGTCTTTGTAGGTGTACGTGAGCGCCGGAAGCTCGATCGTTTCGCCATTTTTATGAGCGAGTGAGATCGTGGTGAGTTCGCTCAGAAAAGCTCTTAGCGACCAGCCGTCTGAAACGATGTGATGCATGGTCACGTGCAAAATGTGGATGCCTTCGTCGAGCTTGATGACGCCCGCGCGCAGCACCGGCCCATTTTCCAGGTCAAAGGGCCGATCCGCCTCCGAAGTGAGGATCCGCGCCGCTTCCTTCTTTCGCCGGGAGGCTTCGGATTGGCTGACATCGGCGCGGGTGAGCTGCAGTGTGAGTTCGGGCGCGATGATCTGAACGGGCTCCGCGCCATCGAAACGGAAGCTGGTCCGCAGGGATTCATGCCGCCGGATCAGGTCGTTGAGCGCTCGTTCTGAAATGTCTGCATGGAAGTCACCTTCGATCCGGACCGCGTGCGAAACATGATATCGACCGCTTTCCGGCTCCAGTCGATGCAAGAACCACAAGCGCATCTGGGCCGATGAAAGCGGATACGATTCTCGCACCGGCCGAACGGGAATCGCCGCGGCGCTCTCCAGCAGGCCGCGCAGCATTTCGCGCTTCTGCTCCGGAGTTAAATTCGAAGTGTTCGGCGCGCCGCTCATGTGAGGGAAGGAGGCTAATCCGTGAACTGCCGCAGCATCACGTCGACTTCGGAGTCGGTGAGCGCATCCACTGCCGACGCCGCTGCCGCCAACGCGATGCCTTCCGGCCCACGCTGTTGGAGCAGCGGGTAGAGCAGCGCTCCCATCTCCGCGAGCGTCATGCCCTTTAATAATCGCATCACGGCAATCGGAGCGCCGATCCTGCCGTCGATGCGATTTTTGAGCTCGACGGCCATTAGCGAGTCGAGTCCCAGGCGCGTCAACGTCGTATGGGGGTCAATGCGATCTTCGGGAATCCGCAGAATGCGTACGATCTCTTCGCGAAGCGCTGCTTCGATTGTTGCGAGCGCGAGGGCCTCATCGAGGCCCCGAAGTTTGGCCGCGAAGGAAGTCTCGATGGGTGCGCCGGTTTGGGGCGCGGCTTCGCTCCGAATCTCGCGAAGAAAGGGAAGCGCGGCCATCTCCGGCTGATGTTCGAACCACTCTTTCCAATCCGCGTGCATGACCGAAGCTTGCGTAATCTGTTTCTGTAGTAGATACCGCAGGATCGCGACACCCTCGGAAGGAACGATGCCCGGCATGCCTGTTTGGGCAAGACGTCCGCCGCGGTCGGGACGAGCGGCCAGGCCGATCTCGGCCCAAGGTCCCCAACTGACGCGGAGCGCCGGTAGTCCTTCCTGCACGCGGCGCTCGGCCAGCGAATCCAAAAACGCATTCGCCGCCGAATAGTTGGCCTGCCCGGGAGAGCCGACAACCGAAGCGATCGACGAGAAGAGCACGAAGAAATCGAGATCTTCCCCCGCGAGGGCGGTGTGCAAGTTCGAAGCGCCCGACAGTTTCGGCCGCAGAACCGCTTCGAAATCCGGCCACGTCAGATTCCCGATAATGGCGTCTTGCACCAGACCAGCCGAATGGATCACGCCCGCCAGCGGCGGCAACTCCCGCCGCAGGGAATCGATCAACGATTCAACTTGCGAAAGATCGCCGACATCGATCGACGCAATTTTTACCGCGACGCCATTTGTGCGCAGCGAAGAAACGATCTTTTCAGCGGCGGCATCGGGAGCGCGTCGTCCCACCAGCACGAGATGCTTCGCGCCATCTTCGGCGAGCCATCGTGCGCATTCTAATCCCAGACCGGTCAAGCCGCCGGTGATCAAATAAGTCGCGTCCGGCCGGATCAGACCATGAGCGTGGATTTCCCCGTCAACCGCGGTCTCCCCGAATCCGACCAATACCTTTCCGGTGTGCTTCGACTGCGCCATGTAACGGAACGCTTCGCCAGCCTGACTTGCGGCAAAGGCCGTGTACGGGAGGGGAGGGAAATCCCCCCTCTCCACATGCTCCAGAATCTCGCGTGTCAAATCCTGAAGCAAAGAAGGATTTTCGATGCTCAAACCGAGCATGTCGATCGCGAAATAGGACAGGTTCCTGCGGAACGGATATAAGTCCAAACGCGCTTTCGAGTAAATATCGCGTTTGCCGATCTCCAGGAAGCGGCCCCCCATGGCAAGGATCGAAAAGTTTTTCGCAATCGCTTCCCCGGCAATGGAGTTTAGAACCGCGTCCACTCCGCGGCCGTTCGTGATTTCGAGCACCTGCTCCGCGAAAGCAAGCGTCCTCGAGTCCATCACGTGTGCGACGCCGAGCTTTCGAAGATAATCGCGCTTCTCCTCCGAACCGGCGGTCGCGAAAACCGTCGCTCCTAAATATTGAGCAATCGCGATGGCCGCCAATCCTACGCCGCCCGCGCCGGCGTGGATCAGCACCGATTCACCTTTCTTCAGCCGAGCCAGGTGATGGAGGGCATACCACGCTGTCTGATACGCGACCGGAATCGTCGCGGCCTGTTCCAGGGATAAGAACGCCGGCACCCGGAACACGTTCGCCGCGGGGACGGTCACATGGCTTTGAAGGCAACCGGCATTCGCGGGAGGAAGCGCCAGAACGCGGTCTCCGATGCGGAATCCCCGCACGGCTTTCCCGACGCGGACGATTTCGCCCGCGCACTCCATCCCGAAGGCGATGTCTCCCGGCGCAGGTTCCGGGTACATATCCAGGCTGCGTAACACGTCGATGAAATTCAGGCCCGCGGCCGCCACCCGCACTTCCATCCCGTCGTCCGCAGGTGCGGCACGTCGTGCGCCCTCGATGTGGATCCGGTCCAGAATCCCCGGCGCGTCGGTGGCAACGCGATAAGATTCCTGAGACGCAGGGTCGATGTGAAGCGACTTTCGGCGGCGCGGCACGTCCTTCAGATTTCGATGCACCAACCGCGCCACGAATCGATCTTCCCCGCGAAGCGCGATTTCCCGCTCATCGGAAGCTCCCAGCAACTCGCCGATGAGGACGCTGCTGGCGTCACCGTCGCCGTCGTCCATAGGGACATCAATAAGAGTCGGCGCGAATTGCGGATATTCGAGAGCCGCCGTGCGTGTGAATCCGAGGAGGGGACCTTGCGCGGTCTGCACGGGCGAATCGTTTTCGCAAACCGGATGCGCACTGCGTGTGACGACAAAGAGCCGGGGCGTCTGGCGCGGACCGATCGTCTCCAAACTCTGCAGCAGCGCGAGCAACCCTCCGCATATTTCTTCCTGTTCGGTGATCGCGTGAACGCTGCCGGAGCCCTGCGCGTCGAGGGCTTTCAGATAGATGATGCCGCGCCAGGGAAGCGAGCTTTCGCCACAATCGCGAAGAGATTCGCGGATGGCGGCGGGATGGTTCGCGTCCAAGGGCGCAATCAGGCAGCGCTGACCACTTCGCTCCAGAGCGGCTTCGAATCGCGCCGCGCACCCCGAACGATCCGGAACAATCAACCAGGTCCCTGGGCTGGAGACCGGCGCAGGCGCGGCCGCATGCTCCCAGATCACGTCGTAAATCCACTTGGTCCACTTCTGCTCTTTGGCTTCGCCTTCGCTTAGGCCGACCGCTTTGGATTTGAGATGCCGCATCGAGATGAGAACACGGCCGTCCGGCGTGATCGCTTCGAGATCGTTCAAGCCGAAACCCAAAGGCATGTCGTGATGCCTGGCGTGAACCCAGAATTCAAGGTTGCCGATCTCTTCCGCGAAACACAGTTCTTCGAGGAAATAGGGCATCACGGGCTTGTCGGGTTCGGAGAGCAGCGCCACTTGAGCGAGCGGCATCTGAAAAATGCTATCGAACAGCGCCGGATGAATGCGATAACGGGCCGCTTCGGCCGACAACTCCTCGGGAAAATCGGCCTTCGCAATACTTTCCGTGCGCTGATCCGTTTGAAGGCCCTTGAAAATCCGGAAAGTGGGCCCATATTTCAGACCTACCCTGCTGGTGGAAGTATAAAATTCATCGGCGGTAAGGCAAATGGGCAGGTCCCGCTCGATGGCCTGGGGATCGAAATCCGGCCGCTCGGCAGGAGGCCGTTCCTCCGCGGATAGGAAGGTGGCTTCCACATGCAGGTGCCATTCCGCGTCGTTCCCGGATTGGGCGTAAATGCGGATGGGCCAATTTTCGCCCTCGCCGCCCGACAATATGATTTGCACTCTGGTTCCGCGGTCTTCGTTGAGGAACAAACTCCGATGGAACTGAATGTTCCGGAAGGTTTTTGGTCCCGGATGAGTGATCGCCGTGACCGCGGCCAGCATTAATTCGCAGTAGGCGGCGCCGGGGAGCACGATATGCCCCTGAAACGCATGTTCGCTGAGGTACGGGTATTCGACCGCACTGATCGTGAATTCCCACACGTAGGTCGACGCTTGATCGGCGCTGCTCCGCGGCTCGGGAAGGAGAGCGTGCGCACCCGTGGGGCGCTCCCTGGCGCGATCCGGAGCTTCGGGTTCCAACCACAGACGCTCGCGGCGCAGGGGATGACCGGGGATCGGCACCCGGCCCGCGCGTGGGATGCTGTGTGGACGCCAGTCGACCGGATAGCCGGCGCAATGGAGCGTACCGAGCGCCGCCAACATTCCCAGCGGTCCGTCCTCTCCCCGCTTCATCGACGGAACCGCCACATACGTTCCTGGCCGGCGAGCCGAGTGGGCGGCGCTTTCCACGTGAGTGCTGAGAAGCGCGTGAGGGGAAATCTCGATAAAGACGTTCTCCCCCGCCGCCAGCGCGAGTTCGGCCGCTGCGCCGAACAGCACGGGCTCCCGCAGATTGCGCGCCCAGTATTCGGGAGTGAACAATTCGCCGTGATGCTGGCGTGCTTCGACCGTGGATACGATGGGAATCCGCGAGGTTCGCGGTCGAATATGGTGCGCGCGAACGGTCAGTTCCTGGAGCAGGGAATCCATCAACGGGCTGTGCGAAGGCACCGGCATTCGCACGCGGCGGCAGAAAATATTCTGCTCCTCCATCTGATTCGCGAGTTCGTCCAGCAGAATGGCCGCGCCCGAAAGAACCACGGCATTCGGGCCGTTCACGACGCCGATGCTCACGTGTTCCTCCAACCCGCGGATCATGCCGGCCGCCTGCGCGGGCGTCCGTTCGCACGCGAGCATCGCGCCGGTGCCCGCCTTGCGCTGCATCAATTCGCTGCGCAGGACAGCGAGATCGATGGCTTCGTCGAAGGAGATCGCTCCCGCGGCATACGCGGCGGGGATTTCTCCCGCGCTATGTCCGATGACCATCCCCGGCTCGATGCCCCAGGATTTCCATAACTCCACGAGAGCGATTTGGATCGCGACGGAAGCCGGCTGAAAAATGTCGATCCGGCCGAAGCGCGTGTCTTTTTCGTCGGGCTTCAGCTCCTCCAGCAACGACCAGCCGGCGAAGCGCCGAATCGCTTCCTCCGAACGCTCCAAACTGGCACGAAAAACCGGATAGGCTTCCCGCAGATCCAACCCCATGCGCGCCCATTGCGAGCCGACGCCGGAGAAAACGAAAACCGGCTTGCGCCACTCGGTGCCCGTCGGGCGGCCGGTCGTGAGGCCCTTGCTGGTTTCGCCTTTTCCGAAAGCTTCGAGCGCGCGGGTCATCTCTTCCCGGGTGCGGGCGGAAATACTGATCCTGTAGTCGAAATGATTCCGCCGAAGCGCCGCCCAGTGGCAAATTTCGTCGAGGCCGGCATCGGATGTATTCAGGTATTGTTGCCAGCGGATGGCCGATTCCGCCCGCGAGTGCTCGTCGCGCGCACTGATCAGGAGTGTATGAGGCTGCCACGATCGATCCGCTACCGCGCGATTGAGCGAAGTCAGATCGGACGGGGCCGTTCCGCTCGCCGGAACCGGCGGAGCCTCGGGTGCGGCAGCCAGAACAGCGTGAACGTTCGTGCCCGAAATCCCAAAGGAACTCACGCCGGCGATTCGGTCCGTATTCTCCGGCCACGGAGTCATTTCGAGCGGCACGGCAACGGGAAGTTCGCTCCAGTTTACTTTCGACGTCGGCTGGTGCAGATGCAGATTCGGCGGAATCACACCGCGCTCCAGAACTAACGCGGTCTTGATCACCCCGGCCACGCCCGCTCCGCCTTCCAGATGTCCCAGGTTGGTTTTTACGGAGCCGACGTACAAGGGCGCATTCTTGCTGCGGCCTTCCCCCATCACCGCGGCCAGAGACTCGATTTCGATCGGATCGCCGACCGGAGTGCCGGTTCCGTGCGCTTCGACGTATTTGATCTCCAACGGCGAGATCTTCGCGTCGGCGCAGGCCGCGCGCAAAACGGCTTCTTGCCCTTCGCGGCTGGGGGCCATGAACAAACTGGCGGGACCATCGTTGTTCACGGCGCTGCCGCGAACGACGGCGTAGATCGGATCGCCGTCCGCGAGAGCCAGATCCAGGCGCTTCAGCAGGATCATCCCGGCGCCTTCGCTCCGGGCGAAGCCGTTGGCCGATTCGTCGAACGTCTTGCAGCGACCGTCGGGAGACAGCAATCCGCTTTGCGAAAACGCGACCATCGTCGTGGGTTCGAGAATCGCGTTGACGCCTCCCGCGAAGGCCATATCGCACTCGCCGTTGGCGATCGCCTTGGCCGCCAGGTGCATCGCCAGCAGGGAAGAGGAGCAGGCCGTATCCACGCACAGACTCGGCCCCGTCAAGCCTAAAAGATAGGAGAGCCTGCCGGCCGCGTTGGAACGCGCGATGCCCATCGCGAAGCGCACATCGATTTTTTCGATCGGAAGTGCGCCCCAGCGCCTGATAATCGTCCGTGCACAGGCCGACGAAAACTCCGGTTCGAGCCTCCGTCAGGTTCCGATAAGTGATCCCAGCGTCTTCGATGGCTTGCCAAGCCGTTTCGAGCAGGAGCCGGTGCTGGGGATCGATGCCCGACGCTTCGCGCGGCGAAATCCCGAAGAAGTAGGGATCGAATAGATCGATATCGGTAAGGAAGCCCCCGCGGCGCGTGATGATTTTACCCGGGATGCCGGGACGTGGATCGTAGTACGACGCGACGTCGAAACGGCCGCTGGGAATTTCGCCGGTGGCGTCGACCCGATCGCAGAGCAGGTTCCAGAACTCCGCGATGCTGCTTGCGCCCGGCACACGACAACCCATGCCGATGATGGCTAACCCAAGATCCACGAAATGGTTCCTCCTCCGACAGAGTCACCAAAGATCCTATTACAGCACGAGCCGTCGTCTCGAGAAAACAAGAGTGGAACACGAATGAAATACAACTGCCACTTGTCCGCTCGCGCTCTTGTCTACACGCTAGAAAATTCCATTCGAACGCGGCTCGACCCGCCAGCGTGAGCGGCCGGCAAACAGCGATTCAGTCCCAACGTGATCCCTTCCTGATCCGAGCTCCCGATTGCTTCGACGCCGCGGAACGCTTTCAACGAGCGGTGACTCTTTATGTGAGCTAGCGCCTGCTCGTTCGGTTGAAAGGAGACAATTGTGAAAAGCGGATGGATTTATCCCTTCATCATCCTGGCCGGAGCGTTGCAGTCGTGCGGCGCGGCGAGGAACGCCCAGCTCTTTCAATCGCTCGAATCATTGATTTCGAAGTTGTGAAGATGATCGCCGCGCGTACACGGGGAACGAAAGCTTGAACGCGGTTCTGATCTGGGCGATCGCGGCGGGGACGATTGCCGGGATCTTATTTCGGCCGCGGCATTGGCCGGAGGCGATCTGGGCGTGCCTCGGCGCGGCGCTGCTCGTCCTGTTTCGTCTGCTTCCGGCGGGTTCCGCGTGGCTCGCCATCGGGAAGGGAACCGACGTTTATCTGTTTCTCGCCGGAATGATGCTGCTGGCGGAGCTGGCGCGGTGCGAAGGGGTCTTCGATTGGCTCGCGGGCCATGCCGTGCAATCGGCGGGCGGTTCCCGCAAGAAATTATTCGCGCTGGTATATGGCGTCGGCATTCTCGTCACCGTTTTTCTCTCGAATGACGCGACCGCCGTGGTCCTCACCCCCGCTGTTTACGCGGCGGTCAAGAAGGCTCGCGTGGACGCGTTTCCCTACTTGCTGAGTTGCGCTTTCATCGCGAATGCCGCGAGTTTTGTTCTGCCGATTTCCAATCCCGCCAATTTAGTGGTTTATGGAAAACTGATTCCGCCGCTTGTGCCGTGGTTGGAAATGTTTTTTCTGCCCTCCGTGATTTCCATCGCGGTGACGTTTATCGCGCTACGCGTGATCTCGAGTAAGACTTTACAAGGAAAGACGGAAGATGCCCTCGCGCGCCCGAAACTCTCACCGGAAGGACGTCACGCGGCATGGGGAATCGTGATCGCGGGAGCCGTGCTCATCACTGCCTCCGCCGTCGGCCGGGATCTCGGACTGCCAACCTGCGCGGCCGCCGTCGGAGCGGTGCTGGTCGCCACGCGCATGCGCGGAACCGAGCTTCTCGGCATCGCCCGAGCTGTTTCATGGAGCGTCCTGCCGTTGGTTGCGGGTCTTTTTATCCTGGTCGAAGCGCTCGATCGTGCGGGCGCTCGCAGTGGAATGATCTCGGCGATTCAATACTGCGCGCAACTTTCGCCGATCGCCGGATCTCTGGTTGCATCTTCCGGGGTCGCGCTGCTTTCGAATCTCATGAATAACTTGCCCTCCGGTCTTCTGGCCGGCGGCGCGTTGCGAGCGATCCCCGCCCCCGATCACCTGCGCGAGGCCCTGTTGATCGGCGTCGATCTGGGGCCGAACCTGTCGGTTACCGGATCGCTCGCGACGATACTGTGGCTGATCGCCCTGCGGCGCGAAGGCGAACACGTCAGCGCGTGGAGGTTCCTGAAAGCCGGCGCCGTCGTGATGGCTCCGGCACTCTTGCTGGCGACGATCGCCGTAGCCGTCTTCTGAGGCGTCGAGCGATCTAAGGATGCGGCCACACGGGACTGGTCAGTTCGATGCGCCAGAGGGGGCCTCCGTAGAAGAGGGGGCCCTCCATCTTGACGAACGCGGGCGTCTCTCCCCCCAGAATCCAAATGTGGATGTCCGGCGGCTGTTTGTTCAGAAGCTTCGCCAGCGCGCCTTCCACGGTCCCGAGTTGTACCTTCACAACGTACTGCGTTGCCGTTCGCTTCACGCCTGCCAGAGAGAACGAATCCTCGCCCTGCGGCGTGATCGCCAGCTTGACGAGCTTCGGCTTCGGCGTCGTCGCGAGCATCGATACCATGGTCAACGGAGTGCCGGGTTGAAGATTCTTCACCAGCGTCAGCAGCAGCCCGTTGGCTGTGTCCGGCGGGAGTTCCATCGTGTCAGTGATGACTTGCTCCTTTCCGTCCTTATCAGTGGAATGAATTGTAATCGCGGACGGGTTACCCCCAAACGAGACGTCGATCGAGGGTGGAACGACGGGCCCTTCTGCACGAGATGGTAGTTCTGTATCCGAAAATTTCCCTGCTGCGAATAAACGACGGTCTCGTCATGCACCGACCCGTCTTTGAAGCGGAAAACCAAATGACTGGTTATGTGCTCGTGGACTGCGTTCTGGCTCAGATCCCCCGCGGCCAGCGGAGTGCCATCGATGGCGCTCAATTTCAGAAATCCGCGGAGTGAACCTTCGGTATGGCGCACCGGCACCGGGGCCGCAAGCAACCAGGCCGGAAACAGGAAAAGAAAAACTCGAAAGAATAAAGCTCGCGTCTTCGGTCCAAGTGTTCGCATCGTCGAGATTTCTCGAGCACGCCGGTGACCGAAAACTTGTTTCCGTCGTCGAGCAGCGAAACTTTGAATGAACGGACGAACTATTTGTCCAGCATGACCTCTGTCGCTTTGATCACGACGGTCACTTTATCTCCCTTTTTCAAGCCCAGTTTTTCCGCACTGCGTCGCGTGATCACGCTCTCGATCTGACCCTTGCCGATCTTGACGTCGACGTGCGCCATGACGTCTCCAAGCGTCACCTTGATCACTTTTCCTTCGAGTTGATTCCGCGCTGAAATAGACATGCCTAAATGATGCCACGGAAATACGCGAAATCGCATGCACAGGAAGAGAGAAATGGGGGCGAAACAGAATCCGCAACGGAGGAATCATCACACTGGCCGAGTGCTCGTAATCGGGCTGGGAAAGCGGGGCTGAAGCTGGGTGAATAGGGAATTGGGGATTTCAGCGTCTGCGCATGATGGTGTCGTTTTGCTCCGGCGGGTGTTGCTCCCTTCGGTGCTGCTGGCGGTGCTGGCCGGTTGCGGCGGATCGGACCCCCCTTCGAATGCAACGACGATGGCGCCGCCGGTGACGCCCGTGGCAGCGTCGCCGCCTGCCGTCCGCCACTTCTTTACGATCGTTTTAGAAAATGAGAACTACGAGGAGACATTTGGGAAAGATTCTCCCGCGCCCTATCTATCGCAGCAACTGACCGCGCAGGGCACCCTGCTGACAAATTATTTCGCCATCGGGCACCAAAGCGTTCCGAACTACGTCGCGTTGATCAGCGGGCAGGCGCCGAACGCGGCGACGCAGGGCGATTGCACCGTCTATCAGGATTTCGCTCCCGGTGCGCCGGCTCAGATCGATAAAAACGGTCAGGCGATCGGGCAGGGATGCGTGTTCCCGGCGGAGATACAGACGGTAGCCAACCAATTGGCGGCGAGCCAATTCACGTGGCGCGCCTATATGGAAAGCATGCCGGCGGCGTGCACTCATCCGGCCTTGAACGCGGCGGATAGCGCGCAAAACGCGACCGCCAGCAACGAATATGTAAACCGCCACAATCCGTTCATCTATTTCCACTCGATTGTCGACCCGCCGGCGTGCGCGCAAAATGTCGTCGCGTTGACGCGACTTACGACCGATCTTCAGCAAACGACGTCGACCCCGAATTATGTGTTCATCGCGCCGAACATCTGCCATGACGGGCACGATCAACCCTGCGCCGACGGAGAGCCCGGCGGACTCGTTTCCGCCGATTCCTTCTTGCGCGCCTGGGTTCCTCAGATTCTTGCCTCACCGGCCTTTCAACAGGATGGGCTGTTGCTGATCACCATGGACGAAGCCGGTTCCGACAATTCCGCTTGTTGCAACGAACAACCGGGGCCCAATTCGTCCACACCCGGGATTGGCGGACCGGGCGGCGGACGCGTAGGCGCCGTGGTCCTTTCCCGATTCGTACTACCCGGAAACATCGTTTCCACGCCCTATAATCACTATTCCGCGTTAAGAACCGCCGAAGATATATTCGGCTTACCTCATCTCGGATTCGCTGGGCAAAGTGGAATGGCGTCGTTCGGGTCCGATGTATTTCCGTGAACGCCGCGAATAGACGTTCCGCGGTCTAAGCGGCCGGATGGTACGCTCCGGGAGATGGATGTTCGGTGCTTCCGTGTTACGTTGACGGTAGAGGCTGGTCTTTGCCTCGGCCGTCACCATTTATGACAAGGCGCAATTTTAGAGTCCTTGTTCTCCTCGCGATATTCGGATTTATCTCGGGAACACGATCAGTCGCACAAGATCCTTCGCAGCAGGACCCGCTCGAAATCGTGCGCCGATCCGTGGAGCGCGATTGGACCGATTACGCGAGCGTCAAGAATTACACATATCATGAGCGCACCGACGTCCGGCGTTATGCCGCGGACGGGAAGGTCGCCAGCGAGCGCGCCGAGACACATGAAATCCTGATTCTCGCCGACCGGCCTTACGAGAAGTTGATCGCACGCGACGATCGACCGCTTTCTGAATCGGAAGCTCGCAAGGAACAGGAAAAGCTCGATAAGGAAGCCGCGAAACGTGAGCACGAATCGTCCTCGCAGCGCGCGCGGTACGAAAAGCAACGCAAGGAGGACCGCCAGTTCATTCGGGAGATTCCCGAGGCGTTCCGGTTCCGGCTCGATGGCGTCGAAACCATCAGCGGCCAACCCTGCTGGAGGATCGAAGCCGAGCCTAAAGCCGGTTATCGCGCGGTACAGTCCGATGCAAAAATCTTCTCGAAGCTGCAGGCCACGATCTGGATTGAACAAGCTACGTATCACTGGGTGAAGGTGGATGCGCGCGCCCTCGACAATCTGTGGTTCGGCTTCGCGGTGTTGCGCGTCGCTGCCGGCGGGACGCTGCATTTCGAGC
>CAVXVL010000050.1:0-36606 GCA_963765085.1 Terriglobia bacterium
CTCGTCCTGGGTCAGACGGAAAATGACCGCCCTAGTGCGCGGCTTGGAGTCGGCCATGATAAATTCGCTCGGGAGCGAGACTTTCCGCATCCACTTCCACAGCGACCGAGCAGTTCAGCGCTTCCACGCTGACCACCACGCGCCACGCATCGCGCGCGCGAACGATCACGCCGCTTAAACCCTGCAGCGCGCCGTACTCGATGCGGACCCGTTCGCCGACGCGCACGTTGGGCCACAACGCCAACTCGCGGCGCGAGGAGATCAACGTGCGAATGTTGGAAATTTCTTCGTCCTCGACAGGCAGCGGATTTCTTCCGGAACCGGCGATCGAAACGATTCCCGGCGTGTTGAGAATGCGCAAACGATCGACCGCGTCGAAACGGCAGAAGAGGTATCCGGGAAACAAAACGGATTCCAGTTCTTTGATCCGGTCGGACCATCGCCGCTTCACGCGCTGAACCGGCAAATAGGCTTCAAATCCTCGATTACAGAGCGCTTTTTCCGCGGTGTGCTCGTGATTTGGACGCACGATGACCGCGAACCAAGGGGATTGGTTGAACATGGCAAAACTTTCACTCGAAACGGATTTCGGGCAGAGCTATCGCTACGTTTGTCACAGCGGGGGAGTGTTACTAGGACTTCCGACTACGCGGGCAGTAGGACTAGTGTAGACGTTCTGTACACAATGTCAAGAGTTTTACGTCGAGGGTAGTGGCTCAATTTCGCAAACTCGAAAGCCGCGAAATTCGCGGAGGAACGACGCCCGAAAATAGGGAGCGCCGGTTACGCCTTCGCGTCGAAGGCGGCCTGCATCTCATCCACGATCGCCTGTGCGGCGGCGCGCCGATCGGGAGCATCCGTAATCGGCCGTCCGACCACCAGATAGTCGGCGCCGGCCATAATCGCTTGCGCGGGCGTGGTCTTTCTTTTTTGATCGTCCTCGGGATAACCATCCGGCCGGATGCCCGGCGTCACCACCAGAAGCGATTCTCCGAGCTGATTAGAAAGTTCGCGGATTGCTTGCGCTTCATGGCCCGACGCGATCACGCCATCGCAGCCCGCTTCAAGAGCTTTCCTGGCGCGATACAGCACTAAATCCTGCACCGAGTTTTGCGTGTAGCCCAGCTCGATCATGTCGGACTGGTCGTGCGAGGTCAGCACGGTGACGACGAGGAGTTTGAGATCGCTCGCGCCGCGGCCGTTGATCGCTCCGCGAATACACTGCGTGGTGCCGTGGATGGTGAGAAAAGAGACGCCGAGGTCCACGGCTCGCGAGACGGCCTTCGTCAGCGTCGCCGCGATGTCGTAGTACTTGTAATCGAGGAAGACTTTTTTCTTGCGCTGAATCAGATCGCGGATGAGTTGCTCGATCCCGGCGCGAGCTGCAGCGTCAAGCCGATTTTGAAAAACTCGACGACGCCATCGAGCGCATCCGCCGTGGCCCGCGCCTGTTCGGCGTTCTCCAGATCCAGCGCGACGATCAGGCGCTCTTTCGCTTCAACTTTGGTGGATGCGGTGGCGTTCATAGGGCGGGAAGTCCTCATCCATACTAGCAAAAACGCTTCCGGACCTTGAGGAAACACGAAGAAATGCGCATCCCTCACGAATATGCGGCGCGTGCTTTGCGATGCCATATTTCCGAGGAGGCATGCGGCGGCGGCGCGCCGAAGGTTATCATCTGGGAAAGAGCAATCCAAGGGTGGTTTAACGAATGGCCGATTCCGATTTCGTCGATTTTTACGAGCTGATGCAAATCAGCCCCCACGCGGAGCTGGAGACCATCCAGCGCATTTACAAGATGCTGGCCACGCGTTATCACCCCGATAATCCCCAGACGGGCGATTTAGCGCGCTTCCTGCTGGTGAATCAGGCCTACGAAACGTTATCCGATCCGGCATTGCGCACGGCCTACAACAGTAAGTACGAAGAAAGCGTGGCCAGTCCGATCGAGCTCTTCGAAGCTAAGGAGTTCGACCTCGGCGTGGATGGCGAAGCGAATCGCCGCATGGGCATCTTGTGCTTGCTCTACAACCGGCGTCGCGCGAATCCCGAAGATCCGGGTTTGTCGCTATTGGAATTCGAGCGCACCATGTCGGCGCCGCGCGAGCACCTGCTCTTTACGATGTGGTACTTGAAGGAACACGATTGCGTTCGGCAGGACGAACATTCCGATTATGTGATCACGGGAGTGGGCGTCGATTACGTCGAGAACCACCTGCCGCAGAACAAAGTCATGTACAAGCTGTTGAAGGCCGCCGAGTCCGGCTCCACCCATTCCCCAACGCCCCCTGAAATGAAGGAATCGGATGTGGAATCGGCTCCTTCGCAAACGCAATGACGTACCTGCCGGTGGCCCTTCAGGCGCTCATCGTCTTGGTCGTGGTGATCGCCGCGATTACCGATATCCGGACGCGCCGCGTTCCCAACTGGCTCACATTTTCTGGCGTGATCGTAGCCATCGCCCTGAATGCGTTTCTCTTCGAACTCGCGGGGCTGTGGTTTTCCTTGAAAGGCCTGGGAGTCGCATTCGGCGTCTATTTCATCCTCTATCTGCTGCGCGCCATGGGAGCCGGCGATGTGAAACTGATGGCCTTCCTCGGCGCGGCCGCCGGATGGGCGAACTGGCTCGGGATTCTGTTTTTGACGGCGATCGTCGGCGGGATCGTCGGCATCCTGTTGGTGCTCACCAGGGGACGCTTGCGCAAAACGTTCTATAACATCGGATCGATTTTTACGAGCCTCGGCTCGGGGCACGCGCCGTACAAAGATAATCCGGAATTAGATGTTCGCTCGGGCTTAGGGATGCGTCTTCCGCACGCAGTCATGATCGCGTGCGGAGCTTTGGGCTTTCTGGTGGCCGCCGCGATTTGGGCCCCGCGCTAACTCGACTTCTGTTCGCCGGCTATTTCAGCCACTTCACGCTGTCGGGTTTGAGTTGATTGCACGCCATGGTTTCGGTGACGCCGGAAGCCATTTCCCCGCAAGCGTTCGTAATCGCGGTGCGCTGCGCGAAATCCTGCGTGGTCGCCGACGCGATCTTGCAGAGTGTTTGCCCCTTGAAGGTGATGCACACCTCCACTTTGTTCTGCGAAAGATTCATGGTGGAATACACGATCACGCCCAGAAATATCAGGACGAACGCGATTCCGATCCATACGGGTTTCTTGTTCATAACGGCAGTCTAGCGGCCCGCGCCAACACCCTCTTGAAAAAACGCGCCCATCTCGCGAAACTTGCGATAGCGCTCTGCCATCAAAGCGCTGGGCGTCGCGATCGAAAGCTCGGCGAGACTCTGACGCAGAGCGGCACGCACAAACTCCGCTGCGGCATCCGCATCGGTGTGGGCCCCTTCGCCGGGCTCCGGAATAATCGCGTCGACCAAGCCGAGCTTGAGCATGTCCTGCGCGGTCATTTTTAGAGCCGCCGCTGCTTCCGCCGCGCGGCCCGAATCGCGATAAATAATCGCAGCGCAACTTTCCGGCGAAATAACGCTATAAACGGCGTTTTCGAGCATGAAAATACGATTTCCGACGGCGAGGCCTAACGCCCCTCCGCTGCCGCCTTCGCCGATCACGATGACAATGACCGGCACGCCCAACCGCGACATTTCACGGAGATTGAAAGCGATCGCCTCGGCCTGGCCGCGTTCCTCGGCGTCGATGCCGGGATACGCTCCGGGAGTGTCTACCAGCGTGAGGATCGGCCGCGAAAACTTCGCCGCCAGTTCCATCAGCCGCAGCGCCTTGCGATATCCCTCGGGACGCGGCATGCCCCAATTGCGCAAAACTTTTTGTTTCGTATCGCGGCCCTTCTGCTGCCCGATCACCATCAACGGCTGATCTTCGAAACGCGCCATCCCACCGACAATCGCACGATCGTCCGCGTACCGCCGGTCGCCGTGCAGTTCGTGAAACTCGGGAAACAGACGCTGAATATAATCCAACGCGTGCGGGCGTTTCGGATGACGCGCCAACTGGACGCGGTCCCAACTGGGATTGCTCGGGGGTTTCGCGGAGGACTGCGGAATGGATGTGTCAGCCATGCGACCGGCCCGGTCTAGCCGCCGAGAACTTCCATCGCCTCAGGTCCGCAGATGCGAGCCACCTCAGCGCGAAATTCCTTGTCGGGACAAACCTTGGCCGTAACATCCAGGATAACCGAGAAGTCGCGCGGCTTCTCCAACCTCAGACGGACGTCGGTGGCGCCGGGCTTGCGGCGGAACAAGGTTTCGAGAGCCGAGGCGCGATCTGAACCGCCCGCGCCATTCACCGGAACGCGAATCGAAATCAATGACGGCCGGTTCACGCGAGCGACATCCAGAGGAATGATGTCCTGCACCGAGATTTTCGGCGGAGCGTTTTCCTCGGGCAGCACCAGACCGCGAACAAACACGGCTTTATCCTCGACGAGTGATGTGTTCAACCGCTCGTATTGCGTGGAGAAAACCATCGCCTCGATGGAGCCTTCGAGATCCTCAATTTGCAGCGAAGCCCATGGCTTGCCGTCTTTCGTGCGCCGGCGTTGCACCGCGACGAGGACTCCGCATAGCGCGACCTCGGTATTCTTGGCGAGGCCTTCCAGTTGTCCTGTCGTATGCGACGCGAGCTCCGACACCTTGTCCATGTACTGATCGAGCGGATGCCCGGTGACGTAAAAGCCGAGCATTTCTTTTTCGCTGGTGAGCTTTTCCTGCGGCGTCCAGTCGGGAACGTTGGGCAGTGTGTGATGCGCGGTCGGCTGCTCCTCAATCAGCATCGCGAATAATCCGGATTGCCCGCTCTCGCGGTCCCGCGAAGCGCGCACGCCATTCTCCATCGCGCTATCGATCGCCGCCATCAACTGCGCCCGCGTGCCATCCAGCGTGTCCATCGCACCCGCGCGAATGAAACTCTCGATCATCCGGCGATTTACCGCGCCGAGGTCCACGCGCTCGCAGAAATCGTAGATCGACGTGAACGGTCCGCCGCCGGCTTCGCCTTTATTTTTTTCCAGCGCGGCGATAATCGATTCCACCGCGTTCGCGCCGACGTTCTTGATCGCTCCGAGGCCGAAACGAATCTTGTCGCCATCGGGCGTGAAATTGAATCGCCGAAGAGTTTACGTCGGACGGCAGCACGCGAATTTTCATTTCGCGGCATTCGTTGATGTACTTCACGACTTTCGCCGTGTTGCCCGTTTCCGAGGTCAGCAGCGCTGCCATGAACTCGATGGGGAAGTGCGCTTTCAAGTACGCGGTGACATAGGCGAGATACGCGTAGGCCGCCGAATGCGACTTGTTGAAGCCGTATCCAGCGAACTTCTCCATATGATCGAAGATTTTTTCGGCCTTGCGCGGCGGATGTCCCTGCGCCTTGGCGCCCGCGACAAATTTCTCGCGCTGCTTGGCCATCTCTTCGAGCTTCTTCTTGCCCATGGCTCGACGCAGAAGATCGGCTTCTCCCAGCGAATAGCCGGCGACGCGATTGGAGATCTGCATCACCTGCTCCTGGTAGACCATCACGCCGAAGGTCTCTTCGAGAACTTCCTTCAGTTCCGGTACATCATAGACGACTTCTTTGCGCCCATGTTTGCGATCGATGAAGTCATCGATCATGTCCATGGGGCCGGGGCGATACAGCGCGTTCAGCGCGATCAGATCTTCGATGCGATCGGGCTGATAGCGGCGCAGAACGTCGCGCATCCCGCCGGATTCGAACTGAAACACGCCGCTGGTGATACGCTTTGCAGAAAATCGATTCGAAAGTTTTCGCGTCCTCGATCGGGATATCTTCGACGGTGAGCTTCACGGCGCGATGCTTTTCGATCAGCTTTAGCGCATCGGCGATAATCGTGAGCGTCGTGAGCCCAAGAAAATCCATCTTGAGCAGGCCCAATTTCTCCAGGCCCACCATGTCGTACTGCGTGACAATTTCGTCTTTGTTGGTCTTGTAGAGCGGAACCAGTTCGCGGAGAGGCTGCGGCGAAATCACCACGCCCGCCGCGTGCACGCTGGCATTGCGCGCCATGCCCTCCAGTCGTCCCGCGATTTCCAGAACTTCTTTGACCTTCGGCTCCTTGCGCGCCAGATCGTCGAGTTGCGGCTCCATCTCGCGCGCCTGCTTCAACTTGATATTGAGCGGCATCGACGGGATGAGCTTCGAAATGCGGTCCACGTCCGCGAAACCGATATCGAGCACGCGGCCCACGTCTTTAATCGCCGCGCGTGCCGCCAGCGTTCCGAACGTGATGATCTGCGCCACCTGCTCGCGGCCGAATTTTTCCGTGACGTACTGAATCACTTCGCCGCGCCCGCGCGTGCAGAAATCGATGTCGATATCGGGCATGCGAAATACGTTCGGGATTCAGGAAGCGCTCGAACAGCAAGCCGTACGCGAGCGGATCGATGTCGGTGATCTCCATCGCGTAGCTGACCAGGCTGCCCGCGGCCGAACCGCGCCCCGGGCCCACGGGAATTCCGCGTTGCTTCGAGAAGCGGATGAAGTCCCACACGATCAGGAAATAGCCGGAGAACTTCATCTCCTGGATGGTTTTGATTTCGCGATCCAGACGCTCGGCGTATTCGGCAAGATCGTGCTTCAGGCGCCCTTCCTTCGCGAGAGCCTCCAGACGCATGCGGCGTTTTTCGAATCCCTGGCGCGCGACGTATTCAAAATAGCTGTCGGCAGTGTGCTCGGCGGGAATCGGAAACTTCGGGAACGGCTCGGATACTTTTTCGAGCTTGAGTTGGCAGCGCTGCGCGATGTCGTACGTTCGATCGACGGCGTGTTCCACTTCGCCGAAGAGCGCCATCATCTCCTCACGCGTCTTGAGGTAGAAAGCCTCTTGCTCGAAACGCATGCGATTCAGATCGGACATCGTCTTGCCGGTCTGGATGCACAGCATGACTTCGTGGGCGCGGGCATCGGACTTACGCAGATAGTGTGAATCGTTGGTGGTGACGAGCGGAATGCCCGTATCGGCGGACAAGCGATGCACCAGCGGCAGCACCTTGGCGTCGGGTTCCAGGCCGTGATCCTGCAGTTCCAGAAAGAAATTTTTGGGGCCGAACAGATCCGTGTATTCGTAGGCGATGCGCCGGGCGTCTTCGTAGCGATCCTGTAAAAGCGTCTCTTGCACATCGCCGCGGAGACACGCCGAGAGCGCAATCAGGCCCTTCGAATGGCGCGAAAGCAGATCTTTATCGATGCGAGGTTTGTAATAGAAACCTTCGAGGTAACCGGTGGAAACCAACTGAATCAGATTGCGATAACCTTCCTGGTTTTCGCACAGCAGCACGAGATGGTTGTAACGATTCGAATCGCTTTTGTCTTTGTGACCCTGCTGCGCGACGTACACTTCGCAGCCGATGATCGGATGGATGCCGTTTTCCTTGGCGGCGTTGTAGAATTCGACCGCGCCGAATAGATTGCCATGGTCGGTCATGGCGACCGCCGGCATCTTCTGCTCGGCGGCGATCTTCATCATCTGCGAAATTTCGCACGCCCCGTCGAGCAGGGAGTAATCGGTATGGCAATGAAGATGAACGAACGGGTTCGGCATAGTTACGTCAGCCGGGGGAGATTTTCATTATACCGGCTTCAGCGTGTACGCAGCCTTGGACGCCGCTAAAAATCTCGATACGGGTCCATGAAGGAGTCTGCGGGATCCGACGGGTTGTATCGCACAAGCAGCTTTCGCTCTGCGAAAGTTGTCGGAGCGAGTTGTGCGAGTTCAAGAGAGTAGAATTCCCCGGAGTACCAATTGGAATATTGCCCCTCGCCGACCCTGTAAGCGTAAGCATGTTCAGTAGGTAAAGCGTATTGCCCTCCTGCGACGGAGATTCTCGTATGTGACCTTTCTCGCCCGCAGCCGCGACAATCGGCCAGTCAAGGGACCGTTTCTGCTTTTGCCTCAGGCGAAACCGACGAAGTGCCGATCCGTCTCGATCCCGGCGTAAAAGGGAGGCTCGACGCGCTTGCGAAGCTCACTGGCCGAACCAAGGGCTTCTACGCGCGCGAGCTGATCGAAGGCAATCTGGAGGACCTTGAGGACCGCTCTCTCGCCGAGACTCGCCTCGAAAAGCAACAGCCTTCTCTCGTCAGCCGCCGCGTTCGCAAGCAACTCGGCATTAGTACCGCATAAGCCTTGTCGCGATTCCACCGCTCTTGCTGACCGAAAGCTCTCCGTCTTCGATCTTAATCGTCCCATCGAGTCCCACCCGCCCTCCGAAGGTCGCGACCAGCCGCCCATCCTGCAAAGTGTACGTACCGGCTTGCGTGCTCGTGTAGGTGATTAGAATGCTGTCTGAGTCGGCATCAAACACGAAGTGGACGGGAACTTTGTTGCCGGACACTCTGTGGGACCCGCTCCATTCGCCGACAATTTTGCCTTGAGCCGAGTCGCCCTGCCGATTCTGCCTCGCACCTACTCGGGTGAGGTCTTCACGAGTGCCGTCATCGAGGGCCAGGTGTAGACTGTCGTCGCCGTTAAACGTGAGCTGATAGACGATTCCATCCGTGGGATTGAACGTCAGACGAGCCCCTTCCAAGTGATAGCGCCGGTGCACGAACGTTCCGCGGCTGAGACGAGCCAGACCAGCCGAGTCGAAATCGTAGAAGGTGACGCTGCCGCCCTTCGCCATCTCGCCGGTTCGCCAGCGGCCGACGACTTGGCTTGCATCCTGCGCCACGGCCCGCGACGTGAATAAGCACAATGACGTGAATAAGCCCAGCACGGCGAGCGCACTCTTCATCGCTAAAATATAACGGCGTTGGAGAGGCGAAGTCCATCCTCGGGGCGCCTTGTTGTACACTGAAAGTGTTCGCTGGAGGTGGGTTTTCTCGAGTAGCCTGCTCCCTAGTACTGGACGCTGGCAGTTCCTGCCCGATTGGTTTCTCCGCTCTGCGGAGAGGGTCTCTTGCGGTCTTTTTAACCTCCTCTTCCCCGACGATTGCCGCAGTTGCGGCGAACCCCTCAAAAAAGTTTCCCGAGTTCCGATTTGTTCCGATTGCTTACGTGAACCCGAGCCAATCAAGGCCGAGTTCTTTTGCGCGTCGTGTAAGACGCCGTTTCTCAATCAACATCCGCTGGACGAACAAGGAAACTGTCCCTTGTGCAGGCTCGGGCTTTCGGGATTCGATGCCGTCTACTCGTACGGTTCCTACGAAGGCACGCTGCGAACGCTGGTGCATCTTTTCAAATACGAAAAGGTTCACACGCTCGCGAAGCCGCTGGGAGATATGCTGGCGCGAGCGATTCCGCGCGAAGAGCGCTTCGATGCGATCGTGCCGATGCCTCTGCATTGGCGGCGGCGATGGGAGCGCGGGTTTAATCAGTCTCAACTGCTCGCAAGAGAGATTTCGCGGCGATGGAATGTGCCGGTCGTGAAGGCGATCCGTCGCGTGAAGGCGACTTCTCCTCAAGCCGGTTTAACGAATTCGAAACGCAGGCTGAATATGTCGGGAGCGTTTTCCGCCGGCCCGTCGCCGCTCGTCAAATTCCTAAGCGGCCGGTTTGCTTTCGTGAAACGTCTTATTCGTAAGAGCGCGCCGCTGAAAGGCGCTCGCGTGCTGCTGATCGACGACGTACTGACCACCGGGGCGACCGCCGCCGCGTGCGCACGCGCTCTGAAACGAGCGGGGGCCAGACATGTGACGCTGGCCGCCGTCGCGCGCACCGATCGGCGTATCGGACTTATCGATTTTCACGACACCGATTTTCGTGAAGTTCCTGGAACGGCAACCGCCGCATCCGGGGCGACTGCAGGAGGATGAACAACGTGATAGCGCTGCATCATCGAACGGAGCGTTTGCACAAGCCTGTCCTGGTTTTAAACGCCAGTTACGAGCCGATTAACGTGTGCGCCGCACGGCGGGCGCTGGTGCTCGTCTTGAAGGGCGTCGCCGCCGCCGAGGAACACACCGTCGCGAGCGTGCATTCGGCGCGCCAGACGGTGAAGGTTCCCAGCGTGATTCGCCTGCTCGAATACCGCCGCATCCCCATGCAGGCGCGTTCGCTGTCGCGCAAAAACATTCTGATGCGCGACCGCTACCAGTGTCAGTACTGCCATCGAACGATGAGCTCGAACGAGCTGACGCTCGACCACGTGATCCCCCGCTCCCGCGCCGGCGAGACGACTTGGGAAAATCTGGTGGCCTGCTGCCATCACTGCAATAACAGAAGGGCAGCCGCACGCCGGAAGAAGCGGGCATGCGTCTGGCGCGCGAGCCCCGCGGCCTTTCAGCCTGCATACCAGCCGCCACCTGATGCGATTGCTCGGGAAGAGCGACGATCAGTGGCGGAAGTATTTGTTCTACTAAATTCCGCGGCGTGGCAAAGTCGCGGCCGTCGGCATGGACCCAGCCTGACTTGGCGCGCTTTTCTTCAAAATTTGACATTACAAGTGAATTCGAGCGGATTCCTCGGCGCGCCCGAATGGACGTCTCTGCGGTAGAATCGAGACCGGTGCGTCGAACAGCGCCAGTCGCATTCGTTCGACGAAGGAGATCGCGATGAAGAAATCCATTACACGGCGCGGATTATTGCAGGGAATGGGAGCGGGTGCGGCCGCAACTCTGACGACAGCCGCCCTTCCCTTCCGCGCGATGGGCGCGGGAGCGGCCGTGATCAGCCCCGTGACGACGAAGCTCGCCACGTACATGAGCGAAGCTCGCGAGCATGCCCTTCCCGCCGATGTCGTCGAGAACGCGAAATATCATATCCTCGATACGTTCGCCGCCATGATCTCGGGCGCGGATCTGCCTCCCGGCCGCATCGCTTTGAAGTTCGCCGCCGCGCATCGAGGCGAAACCGTGGCGACGGTCGCGGCCTCGAACATCGTCTGCGGCCCTCTGGAAGCCGCCATGGCGAATGGGATGCTCGCGCACTCCGACGAAACCGACGATTCCCATGCGGCCTCGCACTCGCATCCCGGCTGCGCGACCATTCCCGCGGCGCTCGCAGCCGGCGAGCAGTTCGGCATTAGCGGCACGCATTTCCTGCGCGCGGTGACGCTCGGCTACGACGTCGGCACGCGCGTCACGCTAACGCTCGGCGCATTGAAGTATCAGATGACGACGCATCGCAGTTCGCACAGCACGGCGGAGAACTTCTGCGCGGCGGCGGCGGCCGGTTGCGCCGCGAGCTTGGATACACGTCAGATGCGCTTCCTGCTGGACTATGCTTCGCAGCAAGTGTCCGGGATCGCGGCCTGGGAACGCGACACCGAGCACATCGAAAAATCGCTGGTCTTCGCCGGACATCCGGCGCGCAATGGCGTCAGCGCGGCGCTGCTGATTCAGCTCGGCGGAAGCGGCGTGGAGGATATTTTCGCCGGGACCGATAATTTCCTGCTGGCGTTTCAACCCAAGGCCGATCCGAACGGGCTGATCGATCAACTCGGCGAACGTTTCGCGGTGACGAGCACCAACATCAAGAAGTGGACGGTCGGTTCGCCGATCCAAGCGCCTCTCGACGCGATCGAAAACATGCGCAAGAAGCATCCTTTCGATGCCGCGCAGGTCGAGAAAATTCGCGTGCGCGTTTCGGCGAGCGAAGCGAACACGGTGAACAATCGCGACATGCCGGACATTTGCCTGCAACACATGGTCGCCGTGATGCTCCTGGATAAGACGGCGAGTTTCGCCGCGGCTCACGATAAGCCGCGCATGCAGGATCCGGCGGTTTTGAAGGAGCGCGCGAAGGTTGAATTGGTATTCGATCAGGATCTCGAGAAGTTGATCCCGATGCGCGTAACCATCGTCGAGGTGAAACTCACCGACGGCACGCAATTGACCGAGCGCGTGGACGCGGTACGCGGTACCAGCGACAATCCCATGACGCGCGATGAGGTCGCCACCAAGGCTCGCGATTTAATAGCGCCGTCGCTGGGCGCGGCCAAAGCCGATAAGCTCGTCGCGACGATCTGGAATATTGAAGCCGTCGAAAAATATTCGCGAGCTCCGGCCGCTGCTGCAGAAGAGCTAGCGTCATCCGCCGCTAACTTTTACGACTCGCGGTTAGCGCTCCGCTGCGATCTGCGACGACGCCATGGTTTGACCGGCCTGTTCGGGAACGTCGATTCCCGTGCTGGTTCCTTCGCCGAGGCGGCTGTCCACCCACATTTTGTAATCGTCGCCGTAAAGCACCTGCAGACGCTCGTTGACGTTGCTGACGCCGATGCCCCGCTCGAAAAGATTGGCGAGCTTGTCGTCCGGAATGCCGACGCCATCGTCTTCCACCTGGATCTGCAGGCGTCCGGCGGCCAGGCGGCTCCGCACGCGAATGGTGCCGCCTTCTACTTTGCTCGATAATCCGTGGCGGATGCTGTTCTCGACGATCGGCTGCAGAAGCATGCTGGGAACCAGCAGATCGAGCGTCGCGGGATCGATCTCCCGAATGAACTTCAGCTTGTCTCCGAAGCGGACCATTTCGATCGCCAGGTAATCGTCGATGAAAGAGAGTTCGTCGGCAAGAGAGGTTAGATTCTCCTGCTGACGCAATAAGCGCCGCAGAATTTTCGACAGTTTGTAGATCACCTGCCGCGCCTGCCCGGGGTCCTGACGAATCAGGGATGCAATCGAATTCAGCGTGTTGAACAGGAAATGCGGATTGATCTGCCGGCTGAGGGCGGCGAGGCGTGCCTCGTTTAAGTGCAACTGCTGCTGCTCCAGCTTTTTCTCGTTGCGGCTGCTGTTCCAGATTTTGATCGGCAGCGCGGTCGCGAAGAGCGTCGTCAGATACACGGCGACCGTCAGCCAGCCGCTGCGATCCTCCCAATGTTCCTGCAGCGCGAAGACCCCCTTGGTGGGGAACACAGCCGCCATCGAGGATCGCAACAACTCGGCGAGTGCGATCATCAGGACGCAAATGATGCTGAAGGCCGGCAATCGCAGATCGCCTTTGCGCAGCAGCCGCACGAGCGCAAGATCCGGAAACATGGTGAACTTCCAAATGAATTCCTTGTCAGGAGCCACGTCGCGCAGTAGGCCTCCCAGGACGCCCACCGCCGCAAACAGGGTCATCGTCATCAGTTCGCCGTTCAGCATCGCCGGGATGGAAATCAGCACGCCGGAAAGCAGGCCGGTCACGTATCCGCCCAGCATCCCGATGGCGAGGCTACCTTCCAGACCGAGATCGACCGCGGAATAATTGCCGCCGGTGACGACGCGCGTGGCCACCCCCGCGCCGAAGATTACCGCGCATACCACGGCCATCTGCACGCGCTGCGCGACGGTGCGTTCTTCCCGCATCAGCATGCGCTGGAAGCGGGCGCTGCGGGTCAGGAGGCTGGCAAGCGACGCCGCCACCGCCAGCTTCACCAGCAGGATCACCAGATGTTGTTGGAGCATGCTTCGCTGCCGATCATTATAATGAGAATATCCACACCGGATTTCCGGACTCGTCAGCGAGACCGGTCGAAATAACCCCGTGCCGTCCCATCTTAAATTACGCCAGGTCGCCGAGGCCGACTTCCCCAGCCGCTTCGGACACTTTCGAATCCTCGGATTCGAAGGCGTGAACGGCAGCGATCGGGAAGAATCCGTCGTGCTCAAAATGGGCGACATCTCGGGGCCCGATCCCGTGCTGGTGCGCATCCATTCGCAGTGCCTCACGGGCGATGTTTTTCACAGCCTGCGCTGCGATTGCCGCGAACAACTGGAACTCGCGCTCGAAGCCATTGGACGGGAAGGGCGGGGCCTGCTCATCTACGAGCATCAGGAAGGCCGCGGCATCGGCCTGCTGAACAAACTGCGCGCTTATGAATTGCAGGATCACGGCGCCGATACAGTGGAAGCCAACGAACAGCTGGGTTTCAAGGCCGATCTGCGCGACTACGAAATGCCTCCGGCGATTCTGAAACATTTAGGCGTGCACGCCGTCCGCCTGATGTCCAACAATCCGGAGAAAATTCAAGCGCTGGAAAGCGCCGGCATTCGAGTGACGGAGCGCGTGCCGTGCATCGCGGAGCCCTCCCTGTCCACGACGAATTACCTGCGGACCAAAAAAGAAAAGCTGGGACACCTGCTCGATCCGGTCTAGGTGAATGCGAGGCGTCCTTAGCGGATCGACACGATCTGAAGCAGATTGCTGTAATCGTCGGTCCACGGGCGGAAATTCGGAATGCTTTTCGCGGGGTGCATGTCGGCGCCTTTGAAGCTGGGTGCATCGAACCACGCGGAGTTCGACGTCAGCAGCACCCACGTCGACGAGGACATGTACGGCGCTTCTTCCCCGTCATCGTCGACCGTCATGGCCATCTTGCCGTAGGCCTGCGCGTCGCCGAGACAAACCGGCTCCAGATTCAAATAGCGGTTCGAAATGTGCAGCGCGAGAATTCCGTCCGGCTTCAAGTGACGCCAGTAAATCCCGACGGCCTCGCGCGTGAGCAGGTGAACAGGAATCGCATCGCTTGAAAAAGCGTCCACCGTCATCATGTCGAAATTTTGAGTTTCCTGGCGCTCCAGCGTGAGGCGCGCGTCGCCCATCAGAATCTGCTTGTCGGCGGCCGAGTGCGGGAAGAACGTGAACCAACCTTGCGCGATGTTCTGGATCAGCGGATTGATTTCGTAGACGCGCACGTAATCGCCTTTGCGTCCGTAGTTCGAAGTGACGCCGGCGCCGAGTCCGATGATGCCGAGCCGCATCGGTCCGCGCGCCTGCACGGCCTGGATCGCGCGGCCCACGCCGGAGTCCTTGCCGTAATACGACGTGCTCACGTACTTCAGCACCGGGTCGATGAGCTGCGAACCGTGATTGATGGTCCCATGCATCAGCGTGCGCTCCGCGTAAGGCTCGGTGGGGGCATCCTGAACAATGTCGAGAGGTCCGTAGAAGTTGCGGACGCGCAGCAGAACGTCCTTGGCGGATGAAGTTTCCTTCTGCCCCACATATCCGGCGAGAGCGCCAATGCCGACCACCATCACGATCCGGAGCGGCCACACGCCAAACTTCGGGGCGCTCACGTTCCAAGCCGCGATCAGCACCAGGACTCCCGCCGTCGCCAAACTGATTCCGAGGTTGTGATAGGTGGCGGAAAGATCTCCCGCTTTCGCCGCCGCACGAAGATAGAAAGTTCCTCCGGCGATGGCAACGACGCTCAATCCGATCAACGCGCGCACGGACCATGGTCCCCACTTCGGAACGCTGCCGTTCCAGGCTGCGATCAGCGCGAGAAGGGCGCAGGCTATCAAGCCGAGTTCCAGCTCCAGATACGTCACGAAAATCCGGGGAGCGATCAGCGCGACGAAAACGCCGCCCAGCGCGCCTCCCAACGAAATCGTGAGATAGAACAGTGTCAGGTAGTGAGGCGCAGGGCGACGGCGTGCAAGTTCCCCGTGACACAACATGCAACAGATGAAAAGGCCGGCCGCGTATCCGGGGATCGCCCACTCGATGTTGAAGTTCCCTTCGGCCGCATAAATCATGTACACCATGCCGCCCAACGCCGGGAACAGCAGCGGGATGAACAACCAGCGCCGATAATAGCGGTCGCTTTCGAAACACAGAATGAAGCTCAATAAATAGAGAGCCAGCGGCAGCACCCACAATAACGGGATGGGCGCGACGTTCTGACTCATGTGATTCGTGATCGCGATCAGCAGGACGGAAGCGCATGCGGCTAAGGAAACCCACAACAGAAGCTGCGAAAATCCGGGAGCCACGGCGGCGGTTCGCTCGGTGGGCAAAGGCTCGCTCACAACGGAAACGTCGGATTCACTCGTCGAGCCCGCGGCAGCCGCGGCCAACGACGAAGCTTTCGCGGGAGCGTCCTTGCTGATCCATGCCGTATAGGCGCAGAGAAGCGCGAAAGCGACGTAGGCGGTGCTCCACGTGTACGCCTGCATGCGCGACGCGAGCATCGGCTCCACCAGAAACGGAAAACTGACCAGCGCGAGCAACGATCCAAAATTCGAGAGCGCGAAGAGACGGTACGGAATCGCCGATCCCGAACGCCGCACGTACCACGCTTGCAGCAGCGGACTGGTCGAGGAGAGCAGGAAATACGGCAGTCCGATCGTCACTCCGAGCACCAGGAGAATGCGCAGCGTCGGATCTCCGGCTTGGGTGGGCCTCCACATCGGATTCGGCAGAATCGGCAGGATGAGACAGCTCCCCAGCAACAGCGCCGCGTGGAGCATCATCTGGCCGCGCGCCTTCAAATAGCGGATAGAGAGGTGCGCATACGTGTAGCCCGCGAGCAGCACCAATTGGAAAAAGAGAAGACTGGCGCTCCACACGGCCGCCGATCCGCCGAACCACGGCAGAATGATCTTCGCGATCAGGGGTTGAATCTGGAACAGCAAAAAGGCGCTGAGAAAAATGGTAACTGCGTAAAGAGCCATGTTATCTGAGGATGGTAATCAGGTTCGTGAAATCGTCGGTCCAGGCGCGGAATCCGGGCTTCGGTTTTAACGCGAACGTCCCGTCGGACTTAAAGCGGGGATGGTCGAAAAACTTCGCGTCGCGATTCAGCAGCGTCCAGGTAGATCCATTGTAGTAAGGTTCGTCGTAGCCGTCGTCGTCGACTTTGATGCCGCTCCATCCAATGTCGGCCATGGACTGCGAGACGACGGGCTCCAGATCCAGGTAGCGATTCGAAATGTGGACGGCAAGCACGCCGTCCGGCTTCAGATGGCGAAGATAAATTTGATACGCCTCACGCGTCAGCAGATGCAGCGGTACTGCGTCACTGGTGAACGCGTCCATCACGAGGAAATCGAGTTGCTCGGAAGGAAGCGATTCAAGCACCAGGCGCGCATCGCCCATCAGAACTTTTTTGTCGGCGGGACACGCATTGACGAAACCGAAATCGTGAGTCGCGATGTCCAGAATCAGCGGATTGATTTCGTAGTAATGCAGCGTGTCTCCGGCGTTCGCGAGAGCCGCCGTCACCCCTGCGCCCAAGCCGAGCACGCCGATTCGCAAATGGCCGCGCGTTTGATGCAGCGCGTCGAGCGCCCGCGCCACGCCGGAGCCGGAGCCGAAGTAGGAAGTCGCGATGCGCGCGGATCCGGGGCTCGAAAGTTGCGTGCCGTGATCGATGGTTCCATGCACCAGAACGCGTTCCGCCGGGCTCCCGTAGGCGCCCTCTTTGTCGTCGCGAACGTGCAGCACGCCATAGAAATTTCGCGCGGAGCGAACGTAAATGCGCTCCCTTTTCACCTGGCTATAGCCGAGGTATCCGGCGAACCCAACCGTGATCAACATCAAGGCCGCGCGTATCCATAAAGAGCGTCCCATCCCGTCCGCCTTATTCCACAGCACGCAGGTGACGAGGATCGCGCAGCCGACCAAGGCTATGGGCAATTCCAGATATTCGTTAAAGGTGCGGGGCGCGACGAACGCGACGAACAATCCGCCCAGCGCGCCGCCGACGGAAATCATCAAATAAAACTGAGTCAGATACTTCGGGTGCGGACGCCGCCGGGAGAGTTCGCCGTGGCATACCATGCAGCAGACGAAGAGCGCGGCGCACAAAGCCGGAATCAAACGTTTGATATCGGTGTTGTTTTCGTACCACGTGATCCCGTAAGTGAACAGTCCCAGCGCGCCGGCGAGCAGCGGGAGGAAGAGCCAGCGCGGATACAACTTGTCGCTCTCAAAGCACAGGATGAAGCTGAGCAGGTAGAGGCTCAGCGGCACCACCCACAAGAGCGGAATGGGAGCGACGTTTTGCGTCAGATACGTGGTCACCGAAAGGAGCAGGGCGGAGGCGCACATCGCCAACCCGATCCATAGGATTTTCTCCTTTAAGCTCGGCCCGGCGACACTCGCCTGCGGAGATTCCACGTGAGTGAAATCGACGCTCGTTCGACTTTTCCACGCCGCCACGGAGCAGACGACGGCGAAGGCGGCAAATCCCCACGACCACACGACGGCCTGGCGATGCAGCGTTAGGCGGGGCTCGACCAGCGTCGGATAACTGAGCAGTGCGAGCATCGATCCAAAGTTCGAAAGAGCGAAAAGCCGGTATGGAATCGCTCCTTTATGGGTGCGCACGAACCAGGCTTGCAGCAGAGGGCTCGTCGCCGAAAGAATCGCATAGGGCAATCCGACCGTGGCCGTCAGCAGCAACAGAATCCGAAACGTCGGATCGTTCGTGCCGCCGATCGTCGTCCATCGGGCAGAGGGGACAATCGGCAGCATCGCGAGACTGGCTGCCAGCAGCGCCGCATGCACGATAAATTGCTGTCTCGGTCTGAGATAACGAATCAGCGCGTAAGCGTAGAAATATCCCGCCAGCAGCACGAGTTGAAAGAACAGCAGGGCCGCGCTCCACACGGCCGCCGAGCCTCCGAACCACGGCAGAATAAACTTCGCGATCATCGGCTGGACCTGAAAGAGAAGGAACGCGCTTAAAAAGATGGTCGCGGCGTAAACGAGCATTCGACCGCTTAGGATAGCGTAAAGCCGAACGCCATGAATGAATATGCCTTAACGTGCGGGCATCAAGCGGTGGGGATCACTTCGATCATGCTTTGATGCGGCGAATCGGCGGGCAGGAGACGGCGCATTCGCTGATCGAGCGTGACCAGACGCCCGCCTTTGCGAATCGCCAGATCGAGAAGGATCGCGTCGGTGATTTGTTTGGGTCCGACAAGCCGCTGACGGATCTCCGGCAGGAGTTCTGTGACGGAAGCATCATTTGGCCAAAAGACGTGGTCCGATTCGTCCAGATTGGCTTTCAAGATGTCATTACGTGAAATTGATGTCAACGGCATCAACTTAGCTTCTCCGCGAGCATCTTGTTCACGACTGCCGGATCGGCCTGACCGCGGCTGGCCTTCATCACCTGTCCGACCAGAAATCCGATCACCTGGGTTTTTCCGCCGCGATACTGTTCCACCTGTTTCGGATTCGCAGCAATCACGTCATCGATAATTTTGCCGAGAGCGCCGGTGTCGCTGATCTGCTCGAGGCCTTCCCGTTCCATGACGGCTTCCGCCACTTCATTCGCCGCGGCCATTTTCGGAAAGATGTCCTTCGCGAGCTTTCCGCTGAGCTTTCCGGAAGCGATCAGCTTGATCAGACCGCCGAGATTTTCCGCGGAGATCGGAGAATCTTCAATCTCCTTGGCTTCCTGCTTCAGCAAAGCCGAGAGATCGCCCATGACCCAATTCGCCGCTGAACGGGCGTCACCACTCGCGGCGACGACCTTTTCGAAGTATTCGCTCATGGGCCGGTGCGCCGTCAGCACTTCGGCGTCGTATTCGCGCAGTCCATACGATTCCACGAATCGCTTGCGACGTGACGCGGGCAGCTCCGGCATCTTGTCGCGAACTTTCGCGAGCCACTCTTCGCTGACGCGCAAGGGAACCAGATCGGGCTCCGGGAAGTAGCGATAGTCGTGCGCGTGTTCCTTGCTGCGCATGCTGACGGTTTCATCGGCGTCGGAATCGTACAGCCGGGTCTCCTGAATCACGCGCCCGCCGCTTTCGATCAGCGCGACCTGACGCGCGATTTCGTGATCGAGCGCCATTTTCAGGAACCGGAACGAATTCAGGTTCTTGACCTCGGCCTTGGTCCCGAACTTCTCGGCGCCCTTCAGCCGAACGCTGACGTTCGCATCGCAGCGCAGGTGTCCCTTCTCCATGTCGCACGTGGAGACGTTCAGGTATTGCAGCACCTGCTTGATCTCGGTGAGATACGCGTGCGCTTCGTCCGAGGTGCGGATGTCCGGCTCGCTCACGATCTCGATCAGCGGCGTGCCGCTGCGGTTCAGATCGACATAGGTATAGCGGTCGGAGTCCTTGAACCCGTCGTGCATGCTCTTCCCGGCGTCGTCTTCCATGTGGACGCGGGTGACGCCGATGCGGCGTGTTTCGCCGTTCACCTGCACTTCGACGAAGCCGTGCTCGGCGAGCGGCTGATCGTACTGCGAGATTTGATAGCCCTTCGGAAGGTCCGGATAGAAATAGTTCTTGCGAGCGAACACGGATTTCGAATTCACTTGGCAGTGGAGCGCAAGAGAGGCCTCGATGGCCAATTCCACGGCGTGCTTATTCAGAACCGGTAGTGCTCCCGGCATTCCCAAGCAGATGGGACACACGTTGCTGTTCGGCGGCGCACCGAAGCTGGTCGGACATCCGCAGAAAATCTTTGTGTTTGTAGCGAGTTGAACGTGTACTTCCAACCCGATGACAGGTTCGTATTTGGCGATGGCTGTGGGTGAAGCGAGCATTTCCGTACCTGACGGCATGCTTCATTATAGCGGCGAGGATCAAGCCAACCCGGCTTACTACTTTGGTGCTAGCAGGTACTAGAGCACAGGGCAAGTACTACTGCGAAATGTTAGACTTACCGCGTAAAAACGTGGAGTTTTTCACTCCTAGACCCTAAACCTGGGCATCGACCCATCCGATGAATAGGCATAGGACGTAGCTGAGCTTTGACGTCGTAGTGTCTGGTTTAAGGGAGGCCGCATGAAGGGAATTCGAACTGACCGGTTTATCGAGATGACGTGGGCGGCAGCCGTGATGATTCCCCTTTTGCTCGCGACACCGGCAAAAGCGTTCGGGTATACAGATCCCGGAACAGGCACGTTCGCCTACCAAGCCATCTACGCGGCGTTCATCGGCGGGAGCTTCTACCTTCGCAAAGTTTTGAAGCGTTTCTTCGGCAAGGATTCCAGCAAGTAGTTTCGCCGCTGTTACGTCTCACCCCATGACGGCCGCCGCCGAATCCTCCGAGCACGGCACCGACAATCGAGCCGGCAGAGACATTTCCATTCAGTCCTTTCGCGATCCGGCGGGCGCCGTGTATCGCCACGATGGCCGCATCTTTCGCGCGGTCCGTCCCGAAAGCGCCGCGGAACTGGACACATTCCTGACGACACGGGCGGCTCGCGAATTCATGGACGCGGGCAAGCTGGTTCGCTCCATCCGCATCTCTCGCGATGAGCTTCCGTTTGCGGGCGATGCGCTTCGCCAGGGTTGCGCTCTTTACGAACACGAGCGCGTGTGGTTTCCGAGCTATCCCCACGAATGGCCCGCGGAGTTATTGGACGCCGCCGGCCGGTTGACGATCGACCTTTTCCGTTCGGCCCTGCCGGAAGGATTCGGGTTGAAGGACGCGACTCCATACAACGTCCTGTTCCAAGGTTCGTCGCCGGTATTCGTCGACGTCCTCTCCTTTGAACGGCGCGATCTTCGCGACGCGACGTGGATCGCCTACGCGCAATTCGTCCGCACGTTCCTGCTTCCGCTGCTGGCTCACCGCGAGTTCGGCGTGCCCGCGGCGGATATCTTCCTCCGCCGCCGCGATGGCTGGGAGCCCGAAGAACTCTACCGCTGGGCGGACGCCCGCAAACTGTTGTCGCCCGCGTTCCTGGGCCTGGTCACTTTGCCGCATTGGATGGCGCGCCCCATGTCTCGCCATGCGACCGCGGAGACGTATCGATCGCAGTTGCTCGATTCACCCGAAAAAGCCCGGTTCATTCTCGACCATCTGCTCGACGATTGCAGCCGGAAACTGGATCGCCTGGCGCCCCGCGCGAGCACTTCGGCGTGGACAGGCTATCTGGATCACAAATCCCTTTACACCGCCGCTCAACGGGAGCAGAAAGAACGCTTCGTCCGGGAAGCGCTCGATCTCGTAAAGCCTCGCCGCGCGCTCGACGTCGGCGCGAACGAAGGGCGTTTTAGTTTCCTGGCCGCCCGGCACGGAGCTTCCGTCGTCGCCATCGATACGGATGCGGCGGTCGCCGGTAACATATGGCGCGGAGCGAGCGCGGACGGTCTCGACGTTTTGCCGCTGATCGTGGATCTGACGCGGCCCACCCCGGCCTTGGGGTGGCGGAATCAGGAATGCGCTTCGTTTCTGGACCGCGCAAGCGGATCTTTCGACCTGGTCATGATGCTCGCGGTCATCCATCACATGCTGGTCAGCGAACGGATTCCGCTCGAGGAAGTGTTGAGAATGGCCGCCGAACTCACGCGCGGCTATTTGTTAATTGAATTCGTGGCGCCGTCCGATCCTATGTTTATACGGATCGCACGAGGCCGCGAGGCGCTTCACAAGGATTTGACCCGGACTGCTTTCGAAGCTGCGGCGTCCGTTCATTTCGATCTCGTCAAGGCTCTGCCCGTTGATGGATTGGACCGATGCCTCTATCTATTTCGCCTGCGGCAAAACAACGTTTAAGCGACCTGCTCATCAGCGTCTCGGTCGGGAACCTGTGCGTCCTGCGGCACTGGTACGACGTGGAAGATCTGCAGGCGATCTCGCTGGATTATTTCCGCACGCATCCGCCGGCAAATACGCTGCTGTATTCGACCCTGCTCGCCTCCGCCATCATTTCGGCTCTGTGCTTTCTCGCCGTAACCTGGATACGCCGGAACGGCAATCCATGGTTCATCGCGGCCGCGCGAGTCGCGTTCCTCGCCGCACTGATCGTGCCGCTCGAAAGCGTACGTGTCTATTGGAACGATCGGAACGGCCGTGCGGATTGGGGTAGCAACCTTTCGCTCGTCGCCCTGGATCTGGTTCTGCTGGCCGGAATCGTGGGGGTCCTGCGGGGCCACTTACGAATTCTGCGAACCGCCAAACGGGTGATGACGATCATGGTTCTGTTCCTGCCGATCTTCCTGATCTATTTCGCGGGGATGCATTCGGAGCAGGAGCCCGCCGCGGCTTATCTGGAACGGGCCCGTCTGCCGCCGCTCCCGATGCGTCCGGGGACCGGAAACCGCCCGGCGCCGAGAGTGATCTGGCTGCTGTTCGACGAGTTCGATCAGCGCCTGGCATTCGACGACCGTCAGCCCGGCGTGGAACTTCCGGAACTCGACCGGCTCCGGTCGGAATCCTTCGTCGGCACACACGCCCTGCAGACCGCGGGCTGGACGATGCTCGCGGTTCCTTCCATGCTCTCGGGCCAGATCTTCAGCCATTCGGAATCCGCCGACGCTTCGACGCTGTTGGTGCGGCCTGCCGGCTCGGCGGCGCAGGTCAGTTGGAGGGACCAGCCAAACGTCTTCGGCCGGGCGCGGGAGGCGGGCTTAAATACGGCTCTGGTCGGATGGCATCATCCCTACTGCCGCGTCCTCGGCGATAGCCTGACCCGCTGTTTCGATCAGCTGAGCGGTACCGCGACGGAAGCGCTCACGCACGAAACTCTCGCCGAGGAACAGGGCGTCTGGAAGTCCTTGTTCACGATTTTTTACGAACCGGCCGAATCTCTCGCGCATTTGCTCGTTCGCGGAAAGTATCCGGCCGAATACCTGCACGACAAATTTACGCAAGCGCGCCAGCAACAGCAATATTTCCGCATCCGCGATCGCGCTTATCAACAGGCCGTCGATCCGCGCGTCGATTTTCTTTATGTGCACTTTCCGACACCTCACCTGTTCGCCGATCTACGACGGCAAAAGGAAAAAAACATTCTTCCTCAAGCGAGAAAAACGACGTACTTCGACAACCTGGCCCTTGTCGATCGTACGGTGGGCGAGTTGCGCAAGACCCTGGAACAGGCCGGGCTCGGCAGGATTTCTCCACCACCCTGCTGATTACCGCCGACCACGGGCTTCGTTACACGTTATGGCGCAACTCCCTGAACTGGACTCCGCAATTCGACCGCTTGCTTGAAAAAACGGGCAGTCGCCCACGGCGCCCTTCCTCTTGAAGCTGGGCGGTGAGACGAAGCCATGGACCTACGACCTGTCTTTTTCCAACGTCGTTTCCGGAGATCTGGGAATCGCGGTAGCGCGGGGCGAGGTTTCCACGGCCGAGCAGGCGGCGGCATGGATCGACCGTCGCGGGAACCCTACCGCCATGACGGCGAAATAGTTTTCGCGAGCTCGTTCCACACTACGCGATTGCGGCGCGCACAATCCGATCACGGCACCGCTTCGAGAGTCTCTGGTCCTACGTCCCCGGAGGAGGCCAATCGCGTCATGGGCACGGAGACCACATGGCCCGTCAGGAGGAGTAGCAGGCAGACTGGCACGATGGCGCTGTACGGTTCTCCCGCCAGCAGCATGAAATAAGGGATCGGCGTAACAGCGCGCCAGCACCCGCACCGGCACAAAGACCGACGAACTAAGGACCAGGATCAGCACGGGAAACAAAAGCACATCGTCCGCCATGGTCGAGTCGGAAGCTGAGCAGCACTCCGCATACGAGAGCCGCTCCGAAGAGAAATTCAAAATCGGCGATCTCCAGCATCATCCACAGGAACGCGAGCAGCACGATCCCCGCGACTAGCGCCTCTACCCAGCCGCTTCCCCGCAAAACCGCAATCAGGCCGTGAAGGTTGGGCATTCCGGACGCATTCGGATTGATCCACGGGTCGCGCAGAGTGTCACCCAGTCCACGTACGATCGCGGACCGTTGACCAGCGCGCCGAGCGCGATGAGCAGCGCGACTCCGCAAGCGTTGCCCTTCAGAGTGCCCCACCGCTTTTTAGAAGACGAACAGAAGCTGCAGAAGCAAGAAGAGGTGAAATTTGATCGCGCAGAGGGACAACACGAGCCCCGCCGCGAGATCCCGGCCTTTTCCGGGTAAGCAGGATCGCCCCCCCGAGCACTGGCAGGAGAAAAGGCGAATCCTGTCCCGCGGAAAGCGTTGCCAAAAATGGAAGACTAAAGGACGCGAACGGCAGTGCCGGGCATTCCTTGGAGAACCGTATGACAAACCAGAGAATACTCGCGAGCGAGGCGGCGCTGAAAATCGCGTAGGCGATGAGATACGGAAAAAGCGACAGAGGCTTGAGAAGAGCAGCGTAGAACGGAGGCCGGATATACATCATATCCATCGTGCTTCCGACCAGCGCTTTGTTCATGGCGAGGTTCGCGCCGCGCGAATACAGATCTGGGGTTCCGGCCAGCTTCGCTCCCGCGTAGAAGGTTACGAAATCGTTTTTGGCCGCCATCCAATCGTTATGCCGGGCATAGGACAGCAGCGCCAAAAACAACAGCCCCCCGGCGACAGGCAACCAATCGATGAGTCTTTTCACCAATCGTGAATCGGCCCTAAAGCGAAATAAAATTAGGGAAGTCCGGGATTTTCCGTTTCCTCCATTTCGGCGATGGTGCGGACGCCCCAAAGACGGAAAATGAGCGCGCCGACGGACCCCCTTCCGTTCCCGCCTAGGCCTTGACAGCCTCCGGATGGCCGCTCATACTAATGCATAATCAATTTTGAAGGCCGCAACGGCAGCCTCACACGACGGCGGGAAGGACCATTGCGGGCCCTTGGCCGGTCCAAACTCCTGGATGGCATGCGATGTCCGGAGTTGCCGCTAGTACGAGACGGAGGATTCAAATGAAATACATCTCATGGGCGGCGCTGAGCCTGGCGGCTACGCTCGCCTTCGCCCAGACGCCCGCGCCGACGCCTAAGCCGGCTGCGCCAAAGCCCACTGCCGCGAAGCCAGCGGCCGCGCCCTCTCCCGTCGATTCGGTGATCCAATCAGTGAAGGCCGGGCTATCGGAAAGTCTAATCATTAAGACTCTGCAGCGCGATAACAAGCCGATGAATCTGACGCCCGCGGACCTGGTGAAATTGAAAAATGCCGGCGTTTCCGAAAATTTGATCGGCGTGATGCTGGATCCTGCGAGCGCGCCTGCTCCGGCCGCTGCCGCCGTTGCTCCGGCGCCGGCTCCCGCGCCCGCTCCCGCGGCGGCTGTCATTGTTCCGATTGCGGCTCCGTCCGCGCCGGCTTCAGCGCCCTCCCCGGCCGCTGCCGCCGCGCTCGCCCAGGCGCAGAAGAAGCGCGTGATCGTGGATGAGTTCGATTATTCCGCCGTGAAGACGCAGGTACAGGCCGTATTTAACACGCAGCAGGACATCGGCAAAGGCATCCGCGCGATGCTGGTGAAGCGCATTGCCGATGCCAACAACCTGGTGGTGGTCGAGCGCGCCAAAGTCAACGACCTGATGAAGGAGCAGGATTTCAACGCGAGCAACCGCGTGAAGCAGGGCTCCGGAGCGCGTGTCGGACGCATTGCCGGGGCGGACGCGGTGCTGGCGGGCGACATCATTATTTTCGGGCGCGACGACAAGAAGAGAAGCATCAAGGGCGGCGGTATTATCGGCGGCGTGTTGGGTGGAATCGCGTCCAGCAAGAATGAGGACAAAGCGGTGGTGTCCATCGCCTACCGGCTCATCGACGCGGAAACGTCCGAGGTCATCGCGACCGGCGAGGCGCGCGGAGAATCGGTGCGCAAGGGCAATGCGCTTGGAGCCATCGGCGGAGCGCTCGGCAAGGGCGTCGCGGGCGTGCAGGTCGATATGACCAGCTCGAATTTCGCGGAGACCATCATCGGCGAAGCGACGCAGGACTGCGTCAATAAGCTCGGGGACATTCTCAAGGAACAGAGCGCCACGATGAAGAAGGCCGTACGTGAGGTGGAAACCTCCGTGGCCGACGTCGCCGGCAATACGCTGGTGATCGCGGCGGGCGGCAACGATGGCGTGAACGTCGGCGACGTTTTTGAGATCCACGAAGTCCTGCGCGAAGTGAAGGACCCGACCACCAAGGAAGTGCTGGATCGCATCACGAACAAGGTGGGCGAGATGACCGTCACGAACGTGCGCGACAAGATTTCCACCGGGAGCTACGTTGGCTCGCCGGCGAAAATAGGCTTTATCGCCCGCAAGAAAATCTAAGCAAAACGCAATTGCAGGAGGCCCACGATGAACCCCAGACTCTTGGCGGCGTTGTTCGCCGCAAGCGTGGCCTTAGCGCCCGCGCAGACCAAGAAAGCGATGGAGGTCCAGGAATTCGACTACTCGACCGTCATGACCGGCGTCCAGGCGATTTTCGGAACGCAGCAGAATATCGGCCAGGGCATCCAGGCGATGCTCGTGAAGCGCGTCTCGCAAGACGGTAAATACACGGTCGTGGAGCGCCGCAAAGTGGCGAACATCATGAAGGAACAGGATTTCGCCGCCAGCAATCGCGTGAAGCAAGGGACCGGCGCGCGCGTCGGGCAGATCCGCGGCGCGAATCTCACGCTGATGGGCGACATAGTCGTGTTCGGGCGCGATGACCGCAAGACCAGCGCGGGAGGTGGCGTGTTCGTCGGTGGAGCGGGCGGCGGCGCGGGCGGCTATAAAGGCGAGGCGAAAGCCGTCGTCGTGCTGGATTATCGCATCGTCGACACGGAAACCAGCGAAGTCGTCGCGAGCGGCGAAGCGCGCGGCGAATCGAAGCGCACGAGCAAAGGTTTCGGCGCGGGCATGTTCGTGGGCGGCGTGGGCGTGGGCGGTGGATTCAACATGGCCAGTTCGAATTTCGCCGAGACCATCATCGGCGAGGCCACCATGGACGCCGTCGACAAGCTCTCCGTGGATATCAATATGCGTCCGCTCAACGGCGGCGCGGAGGACCGCGCCAACGATCTGGATGCGCGCGTCGCCGATGTCAGCGGCACCAGCATCACCATCAATGCCGGGACGACCGCGGGTCTTGCTCCGGGACAAACGTTCACCATTTACCACAAGGGGAAAGAGATCAAGGATCCGACCACCGGCGAAGTGCTGGACGTGCAGACCACACCGATCGGGCAGCTTACCATCACGGTCGTGCGCGACCGCATCTCCATGGGGAACTACAATGGATCGGCAGCTCCCGTGGTCGGCGACGTGGTGAGAAAGTAAGCATGCGCGCGTCGCGCGTCGCGCTCGTTGTGGCGAGCGCAGCGGTGATCTGGACGGGTCTCGCGCGGGCGCAAAACGCGCCCGATGCCAGTCGCCCGGCGGTTCCGGACGCTCGCGCCAGTTGGCACATCGCTCCGGAATCGAGTGCCGTGCGCGATATGCGTCGCCGGCAGACACTGGTTGCCACGCGTGCGATCGGATATTTCATGGCGGCGGATGCGATCGAAGCGTCGCTGCAGAACGAAGGACTCACGCTGCATTCCGATATCGCGGTGCTCCGTGTGCGCCTGGAAGCCGCGCTGAACCAAACGGAAGCGGCCATCGATCGAGGGGATCTCGATCAAGCGGGAAAATCCATGGACGTCGCGCAGGCTTTACTGGATCGGTTCGCCGCAAAACTGGGAGGGTGAGCGATGCGCTTTGGTGCCGCGTTTATTCTGATCGTTGTCGGCGCGCAGGCGCAGCCGGTGATCGGTCCACGGTGGATGGTCAGTTCACGGGGATTGCTCGGCCAGCCTCCGGCCAACGTGAGCGCCCGTGAAATGGAACGGCTGGAGCGCTATCTGGTTTTCGGAGCGTCCTACTGCAACGCCCTGGCGGCGCAGCAATATGCCGCGAATATGGCGGTCGCCCGCAGCATGTCGAGCTATCTTGCGACAGTCAGCACCACCGCAGCGGACCTGCAGGCGCGTGCGGCGGCGCAGCGCGTGGCCCTCGCCTTTTCGTCGTTCCCTTGCGCGTATCAAGGGAAACAACTGCCGGTGGTTCCCCCTGTGCCTCCGAAGCCGGGCGACGCGCCGTTTTCCCAAAGAGCTCCCGACCTCGGCAAAGTTCCCGATGAGGAACAGGAAATGGCCGCCGATCTGGTCATCCGCTACGACACGGACGCCGCGCGGTCGGCGATCACGTGGAAGAACGCCGAGACGATGCGCCTGAGTTTGGCGGGGCGCGGAATGGCTCTCAACGCAGCGACAGCGTCGGCCTTCGTGCGGCTGCAGCCTCTTTATGACGAGGCCGCCGGTGAATTGCGCGATCACAAATGGGACGACGCGCTGTCCACGCTGAAAGCCGCGGAAGCCACTACCGACAAAATCGCGACGGTCGTCGGGAAATAACGCAGGTGGATGGCGCTGCGCTCCGGAAAATGCCGGAGCTTTTCGGCCATCCAAATCTGATACTATTTGGTCATATGATGATTGCCTCGCCTGCTGGTGGTTTTTCCGCTCGATGAATCCAAGAGGATTTCCACCCCGTCGGCCGAGAATTCGCGAAAACGTCAATGAGGCGATTCGCGCTCGTGAAGTTCGCGCGGTTTTTCCGGACGGCAGCGTCGAGATTATGCCGACGCCCGCCGCCGTGCGCAGAGCCCAGGAACTCGGCCTTGATCTGATCCTGATCGCACCTACCGCGGAGCCCCCTGTCGCCAAGGCGATGGATTACGGACAGTGGCAGTACGAGAACAAAAAGAAGCAGCACGAAGCCAAGCGTAAGCAGCACATCATCCAGGTGAAGGAGTTGAAGTTCCGCCCCAACACCGATGATCACGATTACGATTTTAAGAAAAATCACGCCATCCGTTTTCTACAGGAAGGCAATCGCGTGAAAGCCATCGTGCAATTCCGTGGACGCGAAATCGCGCACACCGATATCGGCCGCAGGCTGCTGGTCCGCTTTGCAGCCGACCTCGCGCAATATGGCGCCGCCGAAGGCATGCCCCGCCAGGAAGGCCGCAACGCTCACGTCATCATCAGCCCGGTGAAAGCCGTCGTTCCGCCTCCCAAGGAAAAAGCGAAGCCGGAGTCCGGCGGAGCAGCCGGACCGCACGCGTAATCCGTCTCCGACTTGATGCCGCGGGATTAGCGGCGCCAGCGCCCTTCGCGCCATTGATAGCGCTGTCCGTGATTATCCCAGCGTCCCCCTTCCCACCGGTGATACCCGCGCGGTGGTCGCTCCCAACGCCCCGGGGTCCAGGCATAACGGCCGCCCTGCCAGCCCCAATTCCCTCCGATCCACACGAAGCCCGGTCCCGGTGCCGCGCCATAATATTCCGCTTGCAACGGCGGAGGCGGAGTGTTCGCGTAATATCCGACGTAACCACCTCCACATCCCCCCGTGGCCAATCCAATGCCCAGTAGGCCAAACAACGCCCAGCGTCTCATCACTGCCTCCCCTTATTAGAGGTGACATCGCGCACGCGCGTTGCGGCCTTCATCTCGCGTTAATCCGCACAATTGTGAGGATTTACGACGACTTTTTTGAAACTTTTTTCGGGCCTGGAATTTACGACGCGACGGGCGTCTTCTGGTCGGGTGTCGCGGAATCCGTGGCGAATACGCGTTCGGCCATGGCGCGAATCAATGCGGGAAGGCCTTCGCCGGTAACGCTCGCGATTTTGAAGAACGGCAATTTGCGTTTCTTCGCGAGCTTCTCAAGCGCCTTGACGCGCTTGGGATCCTGCGCCGCGTCCATCTTGGTTGCGACCACGATCATCGGCTTCGCGGCAAGATCTTCTGAGAAGCCGGCCAGCTCGCGCATGATGATTTCGAAATCCTCCACCGGATCGCGGCCGGTTTCGGAGACGTCGACCAAGTGAATCAGAAGCCGGGTTCTTTCGATGTGCTTCAAAAACTGCACGCCCAGGCCGTGGCCGAGATGCGCGCCTTCAATCAACCCGGGGATGTCGGCGACTACAAATGTCCGATCGTCGTTGCGATCTTCGCCCACCTGCACCACGCCGAGATTCGGCTCGAGCGTCGTGAACGGATAATCGGCGATCTTCGGACGCGCCGCCGAAATGCGCGAGATCAGGGTCGATTTACCGGCATTCGGAAATCCCACCAGTCCGACATCCGCCAGCAGTTTCAATTCGAGTCGCAGGCGTTTCAAATCGCCCGGCTTGCCGTCCTCATGCTCGGTGGGAGCTTGATGTGTCGAGGTCGCGAAACGCGCATTTCCTCTGCCTCCGCGCCCGCCGCGAGCGACGATGAAATAGATAACCTTTGGTCACCCCTGTAATCATGTTTTTGATATGTGTGATGACGGTACGAATACATGCCAAACTCTTTCGATCCCCAAACCATAATTCTGCACGAATCTCACGACCACCCTTGGTAGTGATCAAATCGATCTGAAGATGGGAAAAATCACGTTTCAACACACCACGGGGACCCTTCACACGGACCTGACGCTTACTGATCGTTACTTGAACTGAATATAGGACAAACACAATATATAACAGAATACAAGGATACATGCATGAATTCTAACTCATGGATTCCTGCAACCATTCATTCATATGCCATGCATGCATGAATTCACTCGATCACTTTAAATTTCTTTCTTTCTTCCATTTCTGTCTTTCTATCTATCTATCTATCTATCTATCTATCTATCTATTATCTATGCTATCTATCTATTTATTTTCTAGGCTATCTATCTATATATCTATCTATCTATTATCTATGGCTATCTATCAATATCTAGGCTGTCTATCTACATCTATGCTATCTATGCTATTTATCTATCTATCTATCTATCTATCTATCTATCTATCTATCTATATCTATGCTATCTATCTATCTATCTATATCTATGCTATCTATCTATATCTATGCTATCTATCTATCTATCTATATCTATGCTATCTATCTATCTATCTATCTATCTATCTATCTATCTATCTATCTATCTATATCTACGCTATCTATCTATCTATCTATCTATCTATCTATGCAATCTATCTATGCTATCTATTCTTTCTCTCTGCTCTCCCAGTCGTTCTGTCCTCCGTATGTTTGTATCGTGTGGTATTTGTGTGGTCGTCGAGTGCGTGCCCTGTGGTTGTCCACTTGCCGTATTTGTCGGGTGTTCTGCTCTCCTGTGTTTTCTAGTGTGTCCATGTTATGTTATGTTATGTTATGTCATGTCTCACCTCCTTTTCCGGAACCTCCATGGTTTTGAATGCCTTGATGGTCTTCATGGTGTAGGGTGTGGATGGGATGTCGGTGTCTAGGGGAGGGGCCGGCGAGGCGAGGTGAGGCGAGAGGGACGGAGCGAGAGCGAGAGCGAGAGAGACGATGAGGCAGAATCCAGACCCGTACGAATCAGGGAGGGAAGAGATAGGAGGGAGGACGGTACAACACACCTGTACGAATGGACCGGTCGACACTGGTACTTGGATCGAGCGATCGAACCCTCAATCCAGCCCAGCAACAGTGACTGACCTACCCTGACCTGACCTGACCTGCCTGCCTGCCTGCCTTTCCCTTGTCCCCAGGCTCCATGCCCCAGAACTCAAATCCCCTCCAGGGGGGGGGAAAAGGGGGAGATCTCCCCGTTCCCCATTCGATCGAACCACTGGCATCGCCATCGAAACCAAGTGACCTCGCAAGAAGGAACAACAGGCGCAAAAGAAAGGGGGGCGAAGGAAAACGAGAGGGGACTGGTTTCTAGCCGAGCGGTTAAGAGACCATGCACCATAGACATGACCATGTAAGAACATTTGAGAGACGAAGAGAGAGATGGAGACCGATGGTTGTTGATACGCATGCAGCAGAACAGACTGCTGCAGCAAGCATAGAGGAAAGAAAGATGAGAAGAAGAAGAAGAGAAAGAAGAAGTAGAAAGATTCAACATCGACAATCATATACATCTTTATCACTGTATGAGAGAGATAGAAGAAGCATAATGAATGAAGATAGAAGAAGATGCATAGAGGGAGCAGAAGAAGCGAATGTAAGAAGCATGAGACTGGATGAGATGGATTCAGAATAGAGTGCTTGGCTTCTTCTTTAGTTAGTCCTGTACAAACAAACTAATACAGAACATACATATTTTGGTTAAGAGGTTCAGACGGTTTCTTTCATGCTCCAGTATTGTTCGATCGTCTAGGTTTGAGTGTATGTTGACTCTTGTTCCTCCATTCACCGGACTGAAGCAACGAATGGACATAGTACTAGGACAGTACATGGAATTGTTGAATTGAGCTAAGCACAGCTAAGCAATATATCTACATACCAATCTCTACATATGATTAGATACCTAATCATCTATCCTCTGTATACATAATAGTCCCTTCTCACTATTATCATTTACCTAGGATTTAGCCTACCAGCCATGCATGCATGTCTGCCCGGCCTAAGCTTGCCCGACGTTCGGTCGCGGCCTGTGCACCTAGACCTAAGCTAAGGTTCCTTAGCTATGTCACACTAATCTAACCTCTTTACCCAAGTAGGTTTATATACAATAAACGTTTCCGTTGCCTCTGCATTTACTATCTATAGCTATATCAGCTCAGGTCAGTATGCATGCACCCTTTAAACAGGTTATGACACCTAATTCCATTGTATACAAGTCTACTAAGTCGACCCGGCCGGCCTTACCTAAGGAACCGGGGTAACTTTGTATATCAATTGTGTTATCAGATTTTATATTAATGTTTGATTGACGTTAATTTATACAAACTCAGTTTTGTTGGATTACATTTCCGTTTCATTGTTCCATCAGCATATCAACTTACATACCCCTTACGTACCTATTCTTCTGTACCTTTCTACAGAATATTGGTTTATCTCACACAAGAAGGCGCTTTGAACCCGGAAGGCATCAATACGCTCCTTCTTAATCGTAGATATTAGTGGTATAAGTTTGTTTGCATATCGGTCAGTGTTTCGCTCAGGATACCTTATTGAATTTTGTACTGACCTCAGCCTCATTTCCCCCTTTATCCTGGTTCAACTTACTTGACGGTCTTATCGTCCCCCGTTTGGTCCCTGACGTAGTTTGGTCCGAGGTATCAACAAAACAAGTTTTATTTATACACGCTAAAACTCATTCAGATAGCACATACGGAAGTTGGTACACTGATAGTCTCATTCCTGTCTATCCATACCAACCACCCCATATACAATTGCTTATTCTGTAAGATAGAAGCAACTGTTCCCAATTTATCGCATCAGTACATAAGGGCACGTCCCTGCTGGTTAGTGTACACTGCTTTAGATCGGGTTAATCTCATTATTGATTTTATACGATCGATTGGCATATACCATTCCTGACTGGTTCACCCCACTGGTTCTATCCACTGGTACCCCTACGTGTGTTGACTGGTTTAACTTACCCGTTTGCGTTTAGCCTCTGGTATTTAAACTACAATTAGTATACATACTAATACACATTCACACATAGAAATGGGTAAAACAGATTCAGGATCTACCTTGCCCGAACCATCTTCGTCCAGTACCCCTCCTTCAATCACCAGTCCTAGTAAGCCTGTTGTAATTGAATGGTTATTCGGATCAGGCATTAAGTCTTTGACCACTGCCCCCGAATTGGGAAAGCTAGATGATTTCCCTCACTGGAAAGATAAGTTCATCAATTGGCTTAAGACAAACAATGCACATTACTTGGTTCTAGAGGAACCAACAGTATCCTGGGCCAGGGCCCAGGCAGATGACCAGAGAATGAATCAACCTGGTATCCTGCTTGGTATGTATCGAAATAGACATACCTGTATAGCAGCTGCACTTGATACTGCTGTGTTTAAGTTTGTTAAGCCAGCTGCAACATTGAAAGCAGCGAAACCTGGCACTATTCCGACGTGTGAATGGCCTAAACTGAATGGTACATGTTCCCCTCCGAACCCGGAGGACAATGCCTATCTGATGTGGCAGTATATCATGAATAACTATGATAAAAGGGCATTACCTGGCATTATCACACCTCTGAATCAGCTAGTTGGTCTAAAGTTTACACGTGGGACCAATGTATCAACCCATGTTGAGAAATTTCAAGAACTATGTCGAGAAATCGACAAGATCCTGGGAGCACGAGACCCAACTGATCTATCTCATTTCTCTGAACCATTTAAGGTGAATTTACTGATTAATTCCTTACCAGCTAGTATGCAATCACTGAAGGATCAGATACTGATTGATACTAATGCCACAGTACAGTCGGTAATGAGTCAATTGCAGACAACTGAGGCTCACTACAATGTGAACCAAAATCAGACTGCTCATGCCAACCTAGCTGTACACAACAAGAAACCCCCTTACCAGAAGGGAAACAAGGGTTTCAAACAAAACAACCAGAAAGGCCAGAAGCCTAAACAGAACCACTATAACAGCAAACAAGGGAAACCAAACAAGAAGCAATATACCGATGAAGAAAGTAGGTATATAGCTCAACACACTGTTGGTGGGGATTCTGCCATGATTGTCACTGAAACAACCTGGTCAGATTCAGCCCTTGCCACCCATGTGGATACAGCAGATGATGCTGAATATCAACGTATACGATGTATACTTGATTCTGGTTGTACTAGGCATTTGATACGTGATAAGGACCTTCTTCTACAGATACAGGAAGGTGCCAGAATCACAGTCAACTCTGCCTCGAAGTCTGGTACTCTGGCCCAGATTTCGCACTATGGTACATTACCCATTGCTCGAGACATGTTCTTACCTAATTGTGGCGTATGCCCAAATATCAGGGAGAACTTAATATCACTCGCTGTGCTATTAAACGCTGGTTTTTCCCTTAAAGTTGAGGGTAAAAACACGGCACTGGTACTCGCCGGGCAATGTAGGTACTACCTTCCTTAAGGTTTGCATGAGTAAGCATATTCGAATCATTTCCATTCATGATGGTTCTGTCAGTCTGTCTGCTGCACGTGTGCAAGGCAGGGTCAAGTCATGCATCGGGTCAGAAGGAACAAAGAGCAAAGAGGCAGGCATGGCCGTCATAGGGGAGAACAAGATAAATAAGAATAAATATATGTCGTATCACACAAGATCATAGGGAGTCTTAGATATGCTGCAGATAGCACCAGACTAGACATTGCTTATGCAACTGGTTTGTTGGGTCAGTTCCTGTCTAAACCCTGCGAAATACATTTACGTCAGGCATATCATGTCTTGAAGTATTTGTTGGGTACCAAGGACTATAAACTAAGGTTTTCACCTAGTCATACAGGTCCACCAGTAGAACTCTACTGTGATACAGACTGGGCAACTGATAAGCTGTCCAGACGCAGTACTACTGGATATCTAGCTCAACTGTATGGGAATACAGTAGCTTGGTCCAGTAAGAAACAGGACACTGTAGCTCGGTCTTCGACCGATGCAGAATACATCGCTATAGACACAGCTGCAGCCAATGCACTGTGGATGTATGAATGGTTATCGCATGTACTCAGGGTAGACTATCGTCCTATACCCATACGAGTAGATAACCAACCAGCTATCTCTCAGGCTACAAGCCAGAAAGTTGGAAAGAATAGCAAGCATGTTGATGTATGCTATCACTGGATAAAGGATGCTTATCAGTCTAAACTGATTAAGTTCAACCCTATATCTACACTTGACCAGCTAGCTGATGTGTTAACCAAAGTATATGGTCCACAGAAGCAAGCAGAAATGACAAATAAACTGTTAGACACGTCTAAATAGTTGAGTCATATCTATCTGGTTCAAGTCTCGACACGGTCAAAGTCATGTCCTTCAACCCTGTCTAGATCTATCCAGTTATTTGGGTTTACATTCATTTATCTATCCTGATAATGTATGTTCTCTAAGCTATCTATCATATATTATTCATATTATATATGTTAGTATATCACACACAAGAACACACACAAGTGGGCATATACACAATTGATATGTATCCATTGCCTGTAAGGACGGGTGTTGAATTGAGCTAAGCACAGCTAAGCAATATATCTACATACCAATCTCTACATATGATTAGATACCTAATCATCTATCCTCTGTATACATAATAGTCCCTTCTCACTATTATCATTTACCTAGGATTTAGCTACCAGCCATGCATGCATGTCTGCCCGGCCTAAGCTTGCCGACGTTCGGTCGCGGCCTGTGCACCTAGACCTAAGCTAAGGTTCCTTAGCTATACACTAATCTAACCTCTTTACCCAAGTAGGTTTATATACAATAAACGTTTCCGTTGCCTCTGCATTTACTATCTATAGCTATATCAGCTCAGGTCAGTATGCATGCACCCTTTAAA
>CAVXVL010000051.1:0-59399 GCA_963765085.1 Terriglobia bacterium
CGCTCCGACCATGGTGGTCTGCGCGATTCGATAGATGTACAGGAGCGACGCGAGCGCCATGCCGACCTCGACGGCGATTGTCAGATCCGCGACCACCGTCAGAATGAACGTGATCAACCACACCGAGCGGTCGGCGTTACTCAGCCGCAGAATCGGCGCAATCTCGCGCCATTCGCCCATGTTGTAGGCGACGACGAACAAGACCGCGGCGAGCGTCGCCATGGGAATAAATTTCGCGAGCGGTGCGAGCGCCACGACGATGACCAAGAGCGTCAGCGCGTGAATGATTCCGGAAATCGGACTGCGCGCGCCGGAGCGAATATTGGTCGCGGTGCGGGCAATCGCCCCGGTCACTGGAATTCCGCCCACTAACGGCGAGGCCAGGTTCGCGATGCCTTGCGCAACCAGTTCGGCGCTGGAGTTGTGACGATCGCCCGCCATGTTGTCGGCGACCACGGCGGAGAGCAAGCTTTCAACTGCGGCAAGCAGCGCCACGGTCATCGCCGAAGGGAGCAGCGGAAGAATCAGGTCGGCGCGGAAGACGGGAATTTGAAAATGAGGAAGTCCCTGCCCGATTCCGCCAAAACGTGTGCCGATGGTATCAACCGGAAGTTTGAAAATCGCCACGGCGGCGGTCGCCGCGAACAAGGCGACGATCGAACCTGGAATTTTCGGAAAGAACTTAGGGATCAGCAGAATCATCGCGAGCGACGCCGCGCCGAGGCCAAGCGAGAGTCCGTTAAACGCGCCGAGATTTTCCGCGATCACCTTCATGCGGGCGAAAAACTCGCTGGGATTCTCGCGGGTCGTCATGCCCAGGAAATCCTTGATCTGCGTGGACGCGATCAGCAGCGCGATTCCGTTGGTGAAGCCGATGACGATGGGCCTGGGAATGAAGCGTACCGCCGCGCCGAGCCCGGTGACACCCAGGAACACCAGGATGGCGCCGGCCATCATGGTGACCATATATAAGCCGGAAATGCCGTGCTTGGCGATGATGCCGGCGACGATGACCACGAACGCGCCCGTGGGACCGCCGATCTGAACTTTTGAGCCGCCGAGAAGAGATACCAGGAATCCGCCGACGATGGCGGTGTAGAGACCGGCCTGGGGAGTCACGCCACTCGCGATGCCAAAGGCCATGGCGAGCGGGAGCGCAACAAGGCCTACGGTCACTCCGGAAATGACGTCGGCGCCGAAGTCCTCGCGGCGATAGCCGGGAAGGATCTCCAGAAGCCTCGGTTTCCATTTAGCAAAGAGCGATCGAACCGGAACAGGGGTGGACTGCGGATTCACCGTTCCTTCATTATACTGTCAAAACGGTATTGCCGGAGCGGTAGGATTTTGCGCTGAGCGTCCGCGTAAATGTCGTTTCAAATTCAACCCGCGCGGGCTGAATCGCCACAGTAACTGCCTTGTTTCTCGCCGTTTAGCTTGGCGCCAGGATCTTCGACAGATCGTTATAAATCACGAAGACCACGATGACCATCAGGAACACGAAGCCAGCTTTGACGACGGTTTCCTTCACCCTCAGATCCAGGTCGCGGCGCATCAGCATTTCGATCAGCAGCATTAGAATGACGCCGCCGTCCAGGATCGGGATCGGGAGCAAATTGAACACGGCCAGATTCAGGCTGACCGCGGCCATCAGGCCGAAGTAGGAGATCGCGCCTTCGCGTGCCGATTCGCCGGAAAGCTGCGCGATGCGGATGGGCCCCTCAAGCGATTTCGGCGAGAGCCGGCGTTCCGCCATGCCTTCGAGAAACTTAAAGATCATCTGCGCGCTTTGATAGTTCTGATGTACCGATTCACTGAGCGCCTGCACCGGGCCGAGACTCGTGATCTCCACCAGCGGCTCTAACGCGACTCCGACCATCCAGCGCTGTTTGCCGTCGATGTCGTGCTGCATCGGCATAACCTCGGCGTGCATGTCCTGCCCATTGCGGGAATACACGATATCGACAGAATGGCCCGGATTCGCGGTGATGATCTCATTCAGCGCACCCGCCGAATTGATCGGCTTGCCATCGGCGCTCACCAGAACGTCGCCCGCGCGGATGCCGGCTTTCTCCGCCGCATCGATACCCGGGACGAAACCAGCGATTCGAATGCGCATTTCCTGCGCCCAACCCGCGTTTCCGATGCCCTGTTTTTCCTCCATCACCGGCGTGACCGGGATATGCATGCGCTCGTCGCCGCGCCTCACCCACACATCGAGCGTGTGGCGAGCGCTGGTTACTTCCTTCACCGCGACTTGTTCCCAAGTGGGATCGCTCACATCGTCGATCTGGACGATCTGATCGCCGACGTGGATGCCGGCCTTCGCGGCCGCTCCGTCAGGCGCCAGGTATCCGATTTTCGGGGAGTGGGGATTCGGAATGTGCGGGTACTTGAACATGTACAGTCCCGCGAGCAGACCAACCGCTAACACTACGTTAATCGCGGGACCGGCGAAGGCGATGATCGCGCGCTGCCACCTTGGTTTCGCGTTGAGACTGCGAGGGTCGGCGGTTGCGCTTTCGCCCGTCTGTTCTCCGGTCATCTTTACGTACCCGCCGAACAGGATCGCCGAAAACCGGAAGTCGGTCTCGCCGCGCTTAAATCCGAACAAACGTGGTCCAAAACCGAAGCTGAAGGTTTCCACGCGCACATCGAAGTACCGGGCGGCCCAGTAGTGGCCCAGTTCGTGGATCATGATCATCACGCCGATCAGGATCAAATACCATAGAACATTTTGGATAAAGAGCATATGTAAGAAACCCGTTACGTTGTCTCCATATTACTACGCGCTTCCAGCGCGTCCCTCAACTGAAGGCGCTCACCGCGCCCCGTATATACTACTACGCACCCAGCGCCGCTTCGGTTGTAACTCTTTCGCGCTTTCCCGCGAGGACCAGGGCCCTCGCCACCTCGCGCGATTTCCGGTCAATCTCCAGCACCTCTTGGACCGAACGGGGTGAAACGCTTCCCATCCTTTGTAAAGTTTCGTTCACAACCACTGCGATATCCGTGAAACCAATTGCTTCGGCAAGAAACGCTTCCACCGCGATCTCATCGGCGGCGTTGAGAGTGCAGGTCGCCGAGCCGCCCTGTTCCTGGGCCTGGTATGCCAGTTTTAACAAAGGAAATTTTTCGAAGTCGGGAGGGTCGAACGTCCAACAGGCGGATTGCGTCCAATCCAGGCGCGGCACCGGCGCGTCGGCACGTTCGGGATAGGTTAAAGCGTATTGGATCGGCATCCGCATGTCGGTGGCCGAGACCTGCGCGATCACGCTGCCGTCGGTATACTCCACCATGGCATGCACCTTGGATTGGGGATGAACCGCCACTTCTACTTCTTTCGGCTCCAGATCGAAAAGCCAACAGGCCTCGATGACCTCAAATCCTTTGTTCATCAGCGTCGCCGAGTCGATCGTAATTCGCTGGCCCATCTTCCAGGTTGGATGATTCAAAGCCTGCGCAGGAGTCACGGTCTTCAGCAGATGAGCCGGAGTCTCGCGGAACGGTCCACCGGAGGCGGTGAGAATCAGTTTCGCAACCTCGTCGCGGCGGCCCGCGCGAAAACATTGGTGGGCGCCATTATGCTCGCTGTCAACCGGAAGTAATTCGGCGCCGGACGTTCGCACGGCATCGGTTACTAGCCGTCCACCGGCGACGAGAACTTCTTTATTTGCAAGGCCGATTCGCTTTCCTAGCGAACGTCGCCTCGTAAGTGGCTTCCAATCCTTCCACGCCAACGATTGCCGACATGACGAAACCTGCGTCGGAGCGCGACGGCGGCGGCAACGCGTGCCTGGGGGCCGGCGGCTAACTCGGGTGCGGGAATCCCACGATGACGAAGGATGGATCGGAGCGCATCGAGAGCGGTTTCGTCGGCGACGACGGCCACTCGCGGCTTAAACTCGGCGATCTGCCCGGCGAGCAATTCGACGTTCCGGCCGGCCACTAAAGCGAAGATTCCAAAACGTCCGGGCCAGCGCCGCACGACGTCCAGCGTACTGGTTCCGATGGAGCCCGTCGAACCGAGAAGGGTGAGGTTAGTCACTTGCTTCCGATCATAACATTCCTCAATGAGATTCGCTCCTCGATCACGTTCGGTTGCTCTTGGATGAAGGATTTTGTGGGGCTTTACTTCGGGCGGTCTTGGTTGGGAGAAGAATCTTTTTTTAGGGGCGCCGGGGAGGTGCTTCAGGGGTCTTTAGTGAGGTTAGTCTCGCTTTGGTGGGAGTTTCCTCCCCGGCTTGATTCCAATATTAGAATATCCATTCTCGAAAAGCAACACTTTTCTGAAAGTGGAAGACGAAGTTTTTTTAATGGATACCCATTGAAACGTTTATAACGTTGATACAAAAGCAGTACTTTCGAGATATGCCTATTCCCATCAAGGTTTACCGGCCTACTTGTCCTGAGTCCGATTCTTCCGAATATGGAATTTTCGTTACAAAACGGTCCTCACTTTTTCACTTCGCCCTTCACTTCGACGCCCGCCCATTCCTCCAACGTCCTGATTGTGGAGCAGATGTCGTCATCTCCTCGACCGTTTGCGATGGCGACGCGCAGCATCTGTTGAGTGATCGCCGTGACCGGAAGGGGAAGATTGCTGGCTTGGGCGGACTCCAGGGCCAGGCTGACATCCTTATGCAGCCACTTCGTAGAGAAGGCAGCCTTGAAGTTCCGGGAGAGGATGAAAGGCGCTTTGAAAGTGATGAATGCGCTTTTGGCTGCGCTGTTGTCCAAGATGTCCAGCATGAGTTCCGGCGCGATTCCATTCTTCGTAGCGAGCACCATGCCCTCCGCGAAGGCTTCCATTAAGTTCCCGAGGACCAGGTTCTGGGTCAGCTTCGCATGCAGGCCCTGCCCTGCCCCGCCGCAAAAATAGAAGCGTTTGCCCATCAGCTCGAAATACGGCTTGGCTCGATCGAAGGCCGCCTGCGAGCCGCCGATCATAAATGTGAGCGTCCCACCGTCGGCGCCGCCCGTGGAGCCGGTACAGGGCGCATCCAGAAAATCAAATCCCTGGGCAGCGAATTCAGAATGGATTTCCTTGCTGACGGCGGGCGAAATGGTGCTGCAATCGGCCGTGACGCTTCCCGGCCGTGCTCCGGCGAGAATTCCGTCAGGCCCTGTCGCGACCGCGCGGGACATCTCCGAATCGCCGACGCAGTAGAAGAGGAAGTCAGAGCGCTCGGCGACTTCCCGCGGGGTCGCGCACACGACGCCCTTTCCTTCGCGCGCAAGCTCCACCGCCTTGGTCTTCGAGTGCGTCCACAGCGCGACGTCGTGTCCCGCTTTCAAAAGATGCCGGGCCATCCGCGAGCCCATGATTCCTAATCCGAGAAATCCAAGTTGTGCCATGGGAGCCATATTAGCAGGCGGTGGAATCCACCTTTGTGCGGGCTTGCGTTCTAACAGCAGGTCCCTCGACTTCGCTCGGGATGACGACCCGATGTTTAGTGAGGTGTGCGCGGATTGATTACCATTACCTTTATGCCGCGGCCCAAGATCCTCATCACCAAACGAGTATTCCCGGAAACCATCGCGCTGCTGGAGCCTCACGCGGAACTCGATTACAACGCCTCCGACGACGGCTTGTCGTCCGACGAGCTCATCGCGCGCGCCGCAGGGAAACAAGTCATCATCAGCCAGCTCACCGACCGGCTTTCCCGCGAGGTGATCGGGAAGCTGAAAGACGTGCGCATGATCGCGCAAATCGCCGTGGGCTACGACAACATCGACGTTGCGGCCGCCACGGACGCAGGCATTCTCATTAGCAACACCCCCGGCGTCCTCGACGATACGACCGCCGATCTCGCGTTCGCTCTGCTGCTCGCGGCGGCTCGCCGTATCGCGGAGGGCCACGATTATATCCACGCGGGAAAGTGGAAGCGCTGGACCATCGATTTGATGATGGGGCGCGATATCCATCACCGCACGCTGGGCATTCTCGGGATGGGGCGCATTGGGCAGGCGGTGGCGCGCCGAGGAGTCGGATTCTCCATGCGCGTGCTGTATCACAATCGCACGCGGCTTTCTCCGGAGATCGAGCGCGAGCTCAACGCGGAGCATGTGAGCATGGAACGGCTGCTGGCGGAGTCGGATTTCCTGAGCATTCACGTTCCGCTGAGCGACGCGACTCGCCATCTTATCGGCGAACGCGAGCTGCGCAGGATGAAACCGGAGTCCATATTGATTAACACCGCACGGGGGCCAATCGTGGATGAAGCGGCGCTGGCACGCGCCCTGCGCGAAAAATGGATCACCGCGGCGGGGATCGACGTCTTCGAGCATGAGCCGGAGGTGCATCCGGATCTATTGGCGTGCGAGAACGCGGTGCTTGCGCCGCACGTCGGCTCGGCGACGGTGGCAACGCGAATGAAGATGACGACGATGGCGGCGGAGAACGCGTTGGCGGCTGTGGCGGGTCAACGGCCGCCGAATCTGCTCAACCCCGCGAGCTGGAGTAGGAGCCCCTTCCGGCCAGAAGGCGCAGAATAAGAAGATCCGAGGGCTGGAACGTCGTGACGGGAACATTATTCAGGTCCTCGTCTCTCTCCACGACGTGGCTACGGATCAAGACCCGTAGTTGGTCGATGGAGACGCCCAATTCCTCGGCGGCTTCGATTTCGGAATATTGAGATTTCACTAGACGGGTGACCGGCATTTCTCTTGCATTGTGGCGCAATCGGCCGCGCGGCCCAATCGGGCAGAGTGCTTAATCTCGGCTACGGTTCCGCCTGACGTACTTACGTACTATCCGTTCCAAACAAGTCCCCGGATGTCCGTAAGTTATCGAAGTTCGATCATCAGTCCCGCGAGATTCCCGGCCGACGGTCCCGCACCCCAATTGAATTCCTTGATCATGGCCTGCTGGATTTCGTCCTGGGTCTTCCTTTCGTGCACCATCGTGCGGATGCGGAGCAGCATGGCTCCGAACTTCTCGCGCATTTCGACGAGCCGCTGCTTGGTAATCATCGGTCCGTGACCGGGAATCACGTTGTCAAAATCCATCTTGAGGATTTGATCGATGGAGATGGTCCAATCGGTCCAACTTCCGCCGTCGGCATAGCTGACGATCATGGGGATCGAGTCGGCCGTGGTCAGTAGATCGCCCAAGACGATGGTGCGCTCGGCGGGCAGATAGACCGCCGTATCGCCGCGCGTGTGGCCGCGGAACTGGTGCAATTCGGCGCGCTTGCCGCCGAGCGTCAAATCGGCCTGACCGATGTAGCCAAAGTCGGGGATGAATTTCTCGCCGGATCGCGCCATGTTGCCGCGATCGGCTTCCGAAATGACGATCGAGGAGCCCATGGCCGCGAGTTTCGCGGCGCCGCCCGTGTGATCGCCGTGGTTGTGCGTCAAGATGACGTACTTAATCGGTTTGTCGGTTATGGATTTGATCTTGGCGATCAGATCGTCGTGCTCGCGATCGCTCTTGCTATCGATCAGAAGCACGCCCGCGTCGGTGATGTAGGCGGTTGCGTTCCCCCCGTAGGCGATCAAGTCGCCCATGGTGTTCGCCTGGTTCTGGATGATATAGAGATCGTCCTTGACCTTCACCAGACTGGGAGGCGGCCCGGGCGGCGGAGGAGCCTGTTGAGCAAAAGCGGGCAGCATCGAGGCGGCCGCCAGCAAAGCGCACGATCGTAAAGAAGATACCGTGGTCATGCGCGGTACTATAGCAGAGCCGAAAACTCGGCGCAAATAATTGCGCGGACAGAGCGGCATTCGTAAAGGTGGTCGGGTTAGCCGCTTCCTATGGTCGCGGCTCGGGTCGGATCTAGATCGCTGCGGCAAGCGCCGCGAAAGCTCGATATTGGATTCGGACGCTCTGAAAGAGAGAAATTTTTTATTCGCCCTGCCACTGGATGACGGCGGAGCCACTCAACCGACCAGAGCCGCGACCAGAGGGAGCGGTCCAGCGCGGGACTTTCGTGTACGGCGACTGGCTGAAAGCGCGACTTCGCAGCGGTTCGCGTTACATCGTAGTTAATTCCGAAGGGAGACATTGTGGATCGAGAAATGTTCGAGAAGGGCCTCAAGACGCGGCGCGAGGTATTGGGGGATCCATATGTGGACAAAGCCATCAATACTGCCGACGATTTCAACCTGCCGATGCAGGAGATCATGACGCAGTATTGCTGGGGCGAAGTGTGGGGACGCCCCGGGCTGGAGCGGAAAACGCGCAGCATCATTAATCTGGCGATGATCGCGGCGCTGAACCGGCCGCATGAGTTTAAAGCTCACGTGCGGGGCGCGCTCACGAACGGGGTATCGAAGGACGAGATTCGGGAAGTGCTGCTCCAGGTGATGATTTATTGCGGCGCGCCGGCGGGGGTGGATAGTTTCCGGATGGCTCGGGAGGTTTTCGCGGAGTTGGGGGTCTGAAGTAAGCGTCGTGTGAACAGCAGGTCCCTCACCCGCTAAAGCGGGATTCGGGATGACAGTGGTATCTGCACGGAGTCGCTGAAGCGAGAAACGCGAATTTCTGAGCGCGCCTGATATGATGGCCAAGCGCATGCAGCCTCCGCCTACGCTAGCCGCGGCCGAATCCTCTTCGGAAGGACGAATCGCGCGCTGGGGATTGGCGCTTGCCGATTGGAGCGAGCACTGGTTCCCGAGCCGTTCATCTTCGCGCTGGTCGGCGTGGTGGTGGTGTTCGCGATCGGCGTTTTCTCGGGCGAGAAACCGACCGATCTCGCGTTTCAAGCGGGCAAAAACTTCTGGTCTTTCGTGCCGTTCACCATGCAGATGGTGATGGTAATCATTGGCGGATACATCGTCGCGATGGCGCCGCTGGTGCGACGCGCGATCCGCAAGCTTGCGGGCATTCCGCAAACTCCGCGCGGGGCGATCGCGATGGTGGCGTTCTGCGCGACGCTCACCTCGCTGATCTCGTGGGGACTGGCCCGATCTTCTGCTGTTTTCTGGTACGCGAAATGACGGGGCGAATCAAGGGTCTCGATTATCGCGCGGCGGGAGCGGCCGCGTATTTAGGCGCAGGATCGGTGTGGGCGATGGGACTATCGTCGTCGGCGGCGATGCTGATGGCGACGAAATCGTCGATGCCGCCCGCGCTGTTCGCGATTAGCGGTTTGATCCCGCTGACGCAGACGCTCCTGCTGTGGCAGAGCCTGCTGGCGACGGCGGTCATCATTATTAGCTCGACGACGATTGCTTATCTTTCCGCGCCTTCGGCACAGCACGCGCGCACGATCGAGCATTTCGGAATTCAATTTGCGTCCGAGAAACCCGTTGCCGATGTACGAACGAAACCCGGCGAATGGCTGGAATTCAGCCCGATTCTGACGATCTGCGTCGCGGCGATTGCGATCTGGTATCTCGGGGACGTGTTTCGCACATCCCCGCAGGGGGCGCTGGCCGCGCTCGATCTCAATACATATAATTTAATTTTCCTGACGGCCGGTTTGCTGCTGCACGGGAAGCCGCGCCAATTCCTTAGAGCCGTCGCCGAGTCGATTCCAGCGACGGGCGGCGTACTGATTCAGTTTCCGTTCTACGCGATGATTTTCGGCATGATCGTCGGGACGGGGCTTTCGGCGAAGCTCGCGGGCCTGTTTATTTCCTTCAGCACACATGAGACGTTCGGATTGCTCGCGGGAATTTATTCGGCGGTGCTGGGATTTTTCGTGCCTTCGGGCGGAACGAAATGGATTATCGAAGCGCCGTACGTCTTGCAGGCCGCCATCGCGCATCGCGTGCACATGGGATGGGTGGTGCAAATTTATAACTTGGCCGAGGCACTGCCGAATTTGATCAATCCCTTCTGGATGCTGCCACTACTCGGGATCCTGAAGCTGCGCGCACGCGATCTGATTGGATACACGATGCTGCAGTTCGTCGTCAACGTACCGATCGCGCTGTTCATGTGCTGGTTCTTTGCACGAAGCCTTCCGTTTATTCCGCCGATGAAATAGCGCATGCGCATTCTGCACATCGACACCGGCACAGTGATGCGCGGCGGTCAGGAACTTCTCATGATGACGGCGCGTGGCCTGCGTGCCCGAGGTCACGAGCAGACGATCGCGTGTCCTCCGGGGAGTCCTCTCGAAAAGATGGCAACGGCGGAAGGATTTCCCGTCCTGCGCATGGAACGGCCTTATCTGAAAGCTGCGCGAACGATTCGTCATTTTCTGCGCACGCAGCCGCACGATCTGGTTTCCGCGCACGATGCCCGGGCGCAGACGGTTTCGTATCTGGGGACGCTGGGGCTGCCTGTGATACGTGTCGCCAATCGTCTGGTCGTCTTCGAGCCGCGTAATCTATTTACGCATCGACTGAAGTACAAATACACGTGCGATGTAGTGGTCGCGCTTTCGAAAGCGGTCAAGGACACGCTGGTCCGCAACGGCATTCCGCCCGAACATATCGAGGTGATCACGGGAGGCATCGACTTTCCCGAGCAGCTTGCCGATTCGGGCGCACGCGAGCGTATGCGCGCGAAGTGGGGATTCGCCGCAGACGATTTCGTGATCGGGCACGTGGCGGCGTTCACCGAAGAGAAGGGGCAACTCAACGCGCTGGAAGCTTTGCTCGCGCTGTTGCCGAAGCATTCGAACATGCGCATGCTGCTGGCGGGAGATGGTCCCCTGCGCGAAGATCCTCGCACGCAAGAAAAAGTTCGCGCACTGAAGGGAGCCGCGCAACTTCCTGGATACTTGAAGCCGGATGCCGAATTCTACGCGGGGCTCGATCTTTTCCTGGTGAACTCAACGGCGGAAGCGCTCGGGTTGTCGGCGCTGTATGCGATGGCGCACGAAATACCTGTGATCGCATCGAACGTCGGGGGACTGCCGGAAGTGGTGGGCGATACGGGATGGTTGATCCCTCCGAGCGATTCGGCCGCGCTCGCGGCAGCGATCGAGCAGGCGGCGTCCGATCCGAAAGCTTTGCGCGAACGAGGACGGCGGGCGCGAGAGCATGCGCGCGGATTTTCGACGGAAGTCACGGCGCAGCGCACCGAAGCCTTGTATGATCAGTTATTAAAGACTCGAAAGAGTCTTTAACGACTCAAAAGCTTCCATAGACTCACACTGAATGCTCCATTCTCTGGTTACCGGCGGCGCCGGCTTCATCGGCAGCCACCTCTGCGAACGCCTGCTGCTGGACGGGCATCGCGTGACCGCTATCGACGATTTTTCCACAGGCAGTCGCGATAACGTCGCGCATCTCGCGACAAATGAGCAATTCGAATTGATCGAAGGGACGGTGCTCGACGAGACGCTAATGCAGCGTGCGATTGCGGGCGCCGATCGGGTCTTCCATCTAGCAAGCGCGGTGGGCGTACGGCTGATCATGGAGCAGCCGGTGAAAACGATCGAGACGATTTTCAACGGCAGCGATGTGGTCCTGCGGCATTGCGCGGCTCACGGCACGCGCGTAACGATCACGTCGACAAGCGAAGTCTACGGCAAGGGAGTATCGATTCCTTTTCGCGAGGACGACGACACGCTTTCAGGGGCAACGTCGAAACATCGCTGGGCATACGCGTGCGCGAAGGCGCTCGACGAATTTCTGGCGCTGGCGCACTATAAGGAATCCCATCTGCCGGTGGCCATCGTGCGTTTGTTTAATACCGTTGGTCCCAGACAGACGGGGCAGTACGGGATGGTGGTCCCGCGCTTTGTGGGCTCGGCCATTCGCAACGAACCCATTATGGTTTACGGCGATGGATTGCAGACGCGCTGCTTCGCCCATGTCCTGGACGTGGTCGAAGGCTTGTCGCGCGTGCTCGAACACGAGGCCTGCTTCGGCAAGGTAATCAACCTGGGAACGGATCAAGAGATTTCGATCAACGATCTGGCGGCGCGGATTATCGAGGTAACGGGCAGCCGAAGCGTCATCGAGCACGTTCCTTACGAGGCGGTGTACGGCGACGGTTTCGAAGACATGCTGCGCCGTGTGCCGTCGCTGGAGCGCGCGCACGAGTTGATCGGATACCGGCCGCAGAGAGATTTGCGGATGATTATCGAGGATGTCGCGAAAACGCTAGAGGCAAGGGGACAGAGGTCAGAGGTCAGGCGTCAGGGGTAAGCGGGCCAGAGGTCAGGGGGCGGCGAGTAAGACCGCCACGGCTTGGCGCTCTTTTTGTCTCCGTCGCCTTTTAACTCACTCGCCGTCAGATTCCCAAAAGCCCGGCGGGCGTGGCGCTGACGATTCCTTCGAACTCGGATTCAGAGAGCCCGTTCGTTTTGCGAATGTTGCCGACGGGGTCCTGCTCGCCAAACGGATAATCCGTTCCGAAGAGAACGCGATCAGCGCCCACGCGCGCAATCAGCGCTTCGAGCACGCTGGGCGCATAGACGCAGCTGTCGTAATACAAACAGCGCGCGTATTCGCTGGGAACGCGCTTGATATTCCGCATGCTCACGGGATGCGCGGTCGCGTTCCGATCCAGGCGGCCCATGTAGTGCGGAAGGTATCCGCCTCCGTGAACGATGACGACCTTCACTTCGGGGAAAGCTTCGAAGATCCCTTCGTAGATCAATGACGCGATGACCAGCGTCTCTTCGATGGGTTGGCCGACACCGTTCCACAGCGCGAACTTTTGAAACTTCTGGTCGGTCACGCCGTGAGGGTGAATCAAAACTGTAACCCCGAGGTCGCGCGCGGCTTCCCAGAAAGGCCGCATCTTCGGGTCACCAAGATATACGCCGCCGATGTTCGAAGAAACGTTCGCCACTTTCAATTTCAGATGCGAGACCGCATATTCCATCTCCTTGAGCGCGACGTTCACGTCCTGGAGAGGAATCGTAAACGATCCGATGAAGCGCTTCGGAAAACGCCGCACCCACTCGGCGATGCCCTCGTTGGCCTGGCGGTCGAGCTCCGCGGCGAGCGCGGGCTCGGCCCACCACGTACTCTGCACCACGGTCGCCGTGGAGATCAGGTCCATGTCGATGCCCTTGGCATCCATGTCGCGGATTTGAATTTCCGGATCGAGCATGCCGCCGAACATGCGCCATGCGGGCGAACTCGGGTCCGGGAGCGGCATGGGGTGCGCGCCGAAATTCGTCGAGACGCTGTACTTGATCGTCTGGCGAAATACCTCGGGATGCAGAACGTGCGCGTGAAAATCGATGACGGGCGCGACGCGGGAGACGGGATCTTTCACAGAAGTTTCGGGCATGGCAACTATTGACGATACCGCAAGACACGCGGCAACAACACCAGGCTTGAAATGGGGTTGACACGACCGTGTGATACGCTAAACTCCAACTGCAAAATCGAATTTAAAGATTTCAGGAGAGAACTATGAAGCTATCCAGAGTGATCCTCGGCGTGTCCGCGCTGCTGAGTTTAGGCGCGTCGCTGGCCATGGCGCAGAACGATAAGAAGGGTCCGCCGCCGCCCATGTCGTTTTTCGTGACCGACACGCCGAAAGGCGACGGCGCGAATTACGGAGGGCTCGCCGGAGCCGATCAGTATTGCCAGATGAAAGCGGCGTCGGTCAGCGCGGCGGGAACCTGGCACGCCTATATGAGCACGCAGGGTCCTGGCGCGGTAAACGCGCGCGACCGCATCGGCAACGGACCGTGGTACAACGCCAAAGGCCAGCCGATCGCGAAGAGCCTTTCCGATCTGCAAGGCGACACACTCGACCAGGCGCGCGTCGGCAACACGGTGAGTAAGGCGACGGTTCTCGATGAACACGGCAACACGCTGAAAGGCTTCGGTGATATGCCGAATCAGCACGACATCCTGACGGGTTCGATGCCGGACGGCCGCGCGTACACGGACGACAAAGATCACACGTGCAAGAACTGGACCAGCGATTCGGATGGCTCCGCGCAACTGGGCCATTTCGATCGCACCGGCGGCCCGAACACGTCGTGGAACTCGGCCCATCCGAGCGCGGGCTGTAGCCAGGATGCGCTCGTGAAAACGGGCGGTGCGGGACTGCTGTACTGCTTTAAGATCGATCAATAGAAATCGGATCGCGAGGGGAAATCGAGGGGCGCTGCTGAAAAGCGGCGCCCTTTTCTATTAAAGGGGACAGAGGTCAGGGGACAGGCGTCAGGAAGAGCTGACCGTCCCGTCCAATAATTTTGTCATTCCGAGCGGCCGCGAGGAACCTGCTTTTCTTTTGGGTACAAATCAAATGGCGCGCGTGGGGTATGATCGTAGGCCAAGGAAAATTCGATGATCAAACTTCGTCTGCGCGCCGCCTTCGTACTTACGCTGTTTGCCACATTGTCCGCTAACGCACAGAAGCGTCCCGAGTCCGTGAAATCGCTGCGACTTTACGTCTTCGACTGCGGGACTCTCGATATGCCGGACGTGGGACGCTACAACTTCAAACGCGAAGAGCTTGCGACGAATCTCATGTCCAGCGCGTGTTTCCTGATCGTGCATCCCAAAGGGACGTTGATGTGGGACACGGGGGTGGTTCCCGATGGCGACTTTAAAGGCGACGGAGCGCCCGTTAAGATTGGCTATGCGACCGCGACCAAGCCGCTGCTGCCGCAAATGGCCGCCGTCGGATATACGCCGAAAGATATTACCTACGTAGCTTTTTCGCACTTTCACTACGATCACGTCGCAAATGGCAATGCATTCGCGGGGTCGACCTGGCTGGTGCGTCCAAAAGAACGGGAAATCATGTTCGCCGAGCCGCCGTCGGATCGAACGGTTCCAGCCAATTACGCGGCTTTGAAGAACGCCAAAACAATCATCATCAAAAAAGACGAGTACGACGTCTTCGGCGACGGCTCGGTCATCATGAAATCCGCGCCGGGGCATTCGCCGGATCATCAGGTGCTGTATTTGAAGCTCGCAAAAACCGGACCCGTGCTGCTGAGCGGCGATCTATGGCACTACCCGGAGGAGCGGAAGTTTGATCGCTATCCGAAGACGGACTTCGACGTCGCGCAGACGAAGGCGTCACGGGCGGTGATCGAGGCGTATCTGAAAAGGACCGGCGCACAACTGTGGATTCAGCACGATTACCTGGCGAATCAGAAGCTCAAGAAGGCTCCTCAGTTTTACGAGTAGACAGCAGACAGGCGTCGAGACGAGTCTCGACGCGGCATCCCGCTGGGCGGGACGCGCCACATCCTCGCTACTCGCCATCTTCGACGCAGTTGTCTTGCGCGATCTCCGTCTTCGATCGCTCGTAATAGCGCGTGTACGTGTAGGGCTTCACGAGTGCTTTGGGATCTTCGGCGATCACTCTATATTCCAGATACTTTCCGCCCGAAATCGGACGGATCCGCTCGATCAAATGAAACGCGTCGCTGTGCTGGGCGCCTGCTTCGTTCAGCCACGTGTCATTGCTGAAGCTGTTGCTGTCGACCACGAGTGTGCCGGCTTCCCACTTGCCGACGGAGTCGCCCATCCACAAAGGACCAAGATCCGTGCGATGTCCCCGATTCATGTAGATGGTCCGCATTACACCGCGCGAGAGATCCTCGAACAGCATCACGACCGTACCGGCGCTGGTCGGAATCAGTTCGATTTTGTTTTCCTCGCGAGCCATCATGCGAAAGGGACCAACCGGCTGGCAGTGGCGGCCGGGATCGTCCTTCACGTTGATCGTCTTCATCTGATCTTTGGCGGCCGGGAGCAAAGGAACATCGGACGGAGCGCCGATGTTTTTCAACCCGCCCGGAACGATCGTCGTGCTCGATACGATCTGATACACGCCGGTCAGATCCGGGACATTGGCGGGGGCCTTGGTTTGCGCCATCGCCGCCGGACCAGAAACGATGAGCGCTCCTGCGAGGAGCGTCGTTACCATGAATATGTCGCGCATGGCTACTTGACCTCGTGAGCGCGATCGAACTGCTTCTTTAATGCCTTGTCGTGCCAGTCTTTCCAGATCTGAATTTCATCGCCGCAGATGTTTTCGGTGATCTCATCTTTCTGCTTCTTGTAATAGCGAGTGTACGTATAGGCGGAAGTGAGCGCGTGGCGATCTTCTACCACGCTGACGATCTCGATGAACGCTCCGTCGGCGACGCTACGGATGCGCTCGATCAGATGCGTCTCTTCCGTGTGCGGCTCCATGGCGGACATCAACCACGATTTGTCGTTGAAGCCCACGGTATCGACGACAAGCGTGTCGCCTTCCCAATGACCCACCGCGTCACCGTTCCACGTCGGCATAAGATCGCGGGGATGATCGCGATTCAGATAAATGCGCCGCACGCCGGCTGTGTTGATTTCATGGAAGACCTGGGTGATGTGATCTTTCGTCGGCAGCCACAGGAAACGTCCGGCGAACGGGGGATTGCGAAAAATGCCGTCGGGAAGGCACAGGGCGCCGGTATCATCGGCGCTGCCGTCGGTCGCATCCATCTTGGCTTTCGCCCACGGCTGCAGATGCGCGACGATCGTCTTGTCCAGATCCATGTTGACGGACTTTAGTCCCGTGCCCATCAGATCCTTGGCGCGCGCGAGCGTGTAAAATCCGGTCCAGTCCTTTGACGGAGCCTCGTTGGTGGCGGCCAGTGCGGAGCCGGCGACACCGAGAATAAGCATCGCGAGACTTAGTTTTCGCACGTTTAAACCAGCTTTTCCGTACGGCATGTCACCATAAACTTAACCACATCGATCTCCTAAACTCAACCGCGTTGAGCGTGCTCCGCGAGCACGACCAGCGCGCTTGAAAACACTATTCTTGAGCTGGAAGGAGAATGCGGCTCAAGCTGCTGAATGCCATGCCGGCGCGTCCCTATCCCCGCGACCGTCGGGCGCATCTTGCGTCTCTGGTGGAGGATTTTCGCGGCTACGGATCGGACATCGCCATCGTTTGGCGGGAAGGCGTGCGTCGCAGACCCCTCACCTATGCGCAGCTCGCAAATCTGGCGGGACGGTTTGCCGCGGCGCTCGAAGCGCGCGGCATTCATAACGGCGAGCGGGTCGTCGTGTGGGCCGAAAACAGCGGCGCGTGGCTCGCCGCATTTTGGGGATGCGTGCTCCGCGGGGTCATCGTCGTGCCTATTGATTTCTCCGGCTCGACGGCGTTTGCGGAGCGCGTGATTCGTGAGGTGTCGCCGAAGCTAATTGTGGGCGACCGGGAGAAGTTGGGACTGCTCACGGCGAACGCTTCGTCCATCGCGTTCGAAGATTTCGCGACGGCGCTGCCGAAGGACCCTCTTTACCAGCCTGCCGATGGGCTCGTCGAAAGCGACATCCTGCAGATCGTTTTCACTTCCGGGACTACCGGCGATCCGAAAGGCGTGGTCCACACGCATCACAATATTCTTGCCAGCTTTTCGCCGATCGAGCGAGAAATCGGAAAATATCTCAGGTACGAGCGTCCATTCCATCCTTTGCGATTACTGGTGACCCCGGCGCTCAGCCATGTGTTCGGCCAATTCATGGGGATCTGGATTCCGGTATTGCTCGCGGCCGAGGTGCATTTTGAATCTCGATTCATCGCCGGCGAGTTGGTCGAGATGATTCATCGCGAGAGGATTTCCGTACTGGCCGCCGTGCCGCGCGTGCTGGAGCTGATGAATTCGGATTTCGAGCTGCGCTTCCCTGGGCTCAACGAACGATTAAACCGCGCGGCGACCCTTTCGGCGCTGGCCCGCTGGTGGATGTTCCGCGACGTGCATCGGGCGTTGGGTTTGAAGTTTTGGGCCGTTGTATCGGGCGGCGCGACGCTGGACGAATCGTTGGAGCGCTTCTGGCGCGCGCTCGGCTTCGTCGTGGTGCAGGGCTATGGCATGACGGAGACGGCGGCGCTCGTGAGCTTAACTCATCCCTTTCATCCTGCGCCGCGCGGCGCTGGCGGATCAGTGGGCAAAGTTCTTCCCGGACGCGAAGTTCGCCTGGGCGCCGATGGCGAGGTCCTGGTCAAGGGCGACATCATCTCCCCAGCGACTTGGGAAGACGGGCAGTTGAAGCCGCGCGAATCGCCGTGGCTTGAGACCGGCGATCTCGCGTCGATCGACGAGTCCGGGAACATGCGCTTTCGCGGACGGAAGAAAGACGTGATCGTGAGCGGATCGGGGCTCAATATTTATCCCGAGGATTTGGAGGGCGCGCTGCTTCGGCAGACGTCCGATCAAGGCCGCCGCGGTTGTCGAAGTGGAGGGTCCGCGAGGCGGCGAGCCGATGGCGGCACTCGTAATGCGAGGCGCCGGCGATCCCGCGAAAGCCGTTGAGGCAGCGAACGCCGAGCTCGCGGAGTATCAGCAGATGCGCCGTTGGATGATCTGGGCCGAACCCGATCTGCCGCGCGGCTCTACGGGAAAGATTCTGCATCGCGTGGTGGCCGAAAGCCTGCGAGGGGTTCCTCGCGCGGCGTCGGCGGTTGCTGCCGATACGGGGAGTCTCTCCGGATTGATCGCGAAGATTACCCACGAGGACGTTACGAACGCGCTCGAAAGCGCACGGCTTTCTGAAGATCTGCACCTCGATAGCCTGGGACGCGTGGAATTACAATCGGCGATCGAAACGCGCTTCGGCATCGAGTTGAATGACGGCGATTATCAACGAGTCAAAACCTTGGGTGAGTTAAAGCGATTGCTTCAGGCGCCCGGCCCAAGCGTGGCCGCCGCAACAACTACGCTTGACCGCGCGCCCCAGGGGCAGGACCGGGAGACGTTCGAAGAGAGCGGCGCGAACGTTCCACTGGAGATTCGCGCGCGAAGCGATCCACATACTTATCCAACGTGGCCATGGTCGTGGCCCCTGCGCGTAGTGCGGTTCGTATTTCAGGAGGCGGTCGCGAGACCTCTGGTGCGGCTCCTCGCGAAGCCGAGGGTCAAATCAGATCTAACGGCGGAACCTTCGGAACCTGTTCTCATCGTCGCGAATCATGTGACCGCTTACGACGTGCCTTTGATCTTGTTCGGATTGCCGCGTGGCATGCGCAATCGCGTGGCTGTCGCAATGGGCGCTGAAATCCTGCTGGATTTTCGCAAGGCTCGGAATCTCGGAAATCCGTTTCTCAATTTGCTCGGGCCGCTTGCCTATTGGCTGGTGACCGGTCTTTACAACGTGTTTCCTTTGCCACAGACCGGCAGTTTCCACAAGAGCTTCGCGCATGCCGGCCGCGCAATGGATCGCGGGTATCAGGTGATCGTATTTCCGGAGGGCGTACGCACGCGCGATGGCAAAATGCACGAGTTCCTCGGAGGCTCGGGGATATTGTGGAAGGATTTGCGCGCAGCAGCAGTGCCGGTGTATCTCGGTGGCGTCGCCGAAATGAAATTACGAGGATCGTGCTGGTTTCGGTCCGGCCGAATTTCGGTGCGTGTTGGGAAATTAATCGAGCCCCCAAACAGCCAATCCCGCGGAAATGACGCGGGAACTGGAAAAAGCTGTGCGCGATCTCGGGGAAGCCTAGCAACCGGGGCGTCGAGACGAGTCTCGACGCGGCACGCCGAGGGCGTGCGCCACGTCTCAGCCGAATAGGTCGGTCAGCTTCAGCGAGCGCATGTCGGGCACGTACACGTCGGGCTTCTGAAGCAACAGCTCCTGCTGATCGACGATGCCGGTGCCGACGGCGATCGCGCGAATTCCGTTGGCCCGAGCAGCGCGTACGTCGTTGGGATGATCTCCGATCAGGGCGATCGGGCTATGCTTTCCGATCCAACCCTCGCGTCGCGCGTGGGCGACGGCAATTTTCACAAGGCCGGCGCGATTGTGCGCGAGCTCCGCAAAAGCGCCGAAACGGAAATACTGACGCAGACCCGCGCGCTCCATTTTCGTCCAGCCGATGCGCGTTAAATTCCCGGTCACCAGGGCCGCCGGAACATCGCGGCGCGAGAGTTTGTAGAGCAACATCCGCGCGCCCGGACACACGCTACGGCGCAGATCCGGACACGTGCGCACGTAGATGCGCTGCGCTTCCTTCACGATTCCGGGCATCGCGCGGCGGATCGCAGATTCGGATGCGCCTGCAGCGCGCAGCATGGAACCCGCGATATCGCGATCCAACATTCCGGCCACAGGAATTCCGTCGATGGTCGTGGCCAGACCGGAAGCGCGCCGCACGGCCTCCACCAGGGCCTCGCGATGCGCCGGCCCCGCGCGCCGCAGCAGCGTTCCATCGATATCGAAAAGCACAAGTCCGGGCCGAACGTTTCGGGGAGCCATTCTTTTCACGATAGCGCCACTGCTAAAATAAACAGGAATGCAGGTTTTGCAGTCCGGTCCGCATAAATGGCTACTGCTGGAACTGGATCGCGAGTTCATTGAGAACATCGCGAAACAGGCTGGCTTCGAACTGAAGTTCGAGGAACAGTCGCGGCGCGTCGTGCTCGATCTGAATGCAGATACCCGGCAAGTCCCCTTGCTGCTGTTCGATGCGGCCGATCCGGCGAACCTCGGCTGGTTTTCGCGCTGTCAGTTCTATGTGGACGGCTCCTCGGGCGCGGTGCTGCAGACGCCGATTCAGATCGCCAATCAGCGCGATCGGCAAGGGAAAGCGCTGCCAAATTCGGTGCGCCTGCAGATCAACAAAGAGCTTCCCGCGTTTTTTCGGATGCCCAACAAAGCGGCCGTCACCGAACAAGTGGTGTATTCGGTTTTGTACAATTTTCTGCAAGCGTTGATCAGCACAGGCGTCGGCGTGTGCGGGGGAACCGTTGTGACGCCGCTGGCTGGCCGCATCGGCCCGCAGGTGAGCCGCAACTGACCTGCACGCGTCACGAGGACGAAACATTTCATGGCGACATTAGGATTAGTGGAATACCAGGACGCCCCGCCTGAAGTGCGCTCCGTCTACGACGACATCATGGCGACGCGGAAAACGGACTGGATCAATAATTTCTGGAAAGCGCTGGCCCACGATCCTCCTACGCTTCGCCGCACCTGGGAATCGATTAAGCAGATCATGGCTCCGGGGGCGCTCGACGCGCTGACGAAGGAGATGATTTATCTCGCGGTTTCGGCGAGTAATCAATGCCCGTATTGCATCGCCTCGCATACGGCGGGAGCGCGCAAACAAGGGATGACGGACGCGCAATTTGCCGAACTGATCGCGGTGGTCGGGATGGCGAATGAGACCAACCGCCTTGTCAGCGGCTACCAGGTGGAGATCGACGAGCGGTTCCGTACGTAAAAGGAAAATCTTCGCAAAATGGCCAAAGTCACTTATATCGCCTCTACAGGCGAATCTACGACGATCGATGTGCCCGCCGGTTATTCGGTGATGGAAGGCGCCGTGCGCAACGGCATCGACGGAATTGTCGCGGAATGCGGCGGCGCGTGCATGTGCGCCACCTGTCACGTGTACGTCGACGAGGCGTTTCTCGATCGGCTTCCGCCCATCGGCGAGGAGCAGGAAGAGATGCTCAATGCCACGGCGGCCGAGCGAAAGCCGAACAGCCGTCTGAGCTGTCAGATTCCCGCGATTCCTGAACTCGACGGGCTAATCGTCCGCATGCCGGACCGGCAGACTTAGGCGCGGCGGCGATTGAAGTAGAGACGCAGTTCCGGAGAACACGATGGCAGACGGTGTCGTCATCATCGGCGGCGGACAGGCGGGCGCGGAAGCGGCTTCCGCACTGCGCGTGCTCGGCTACGGGGAGCCTATTCTTCTGATCGGAGAGGAACCGCAGGCTCCCTATCAACGCCCTCCTCTTTCCAAGGAGTATCTGGCCGGAAGGCTGGACGCCGGACGCCTTCCGTTGCGCGCGGAATCCTATTACGACAAGCAGAGAATCGGACTGCTGATGGGCCAGCGCGTCGTCACGGTCGATCCCCAAATGCAGCGGCTGCGTCTCAAATCCGGCGCGGTCATCCCGTACGATCATCTGATTCTCGCGGTCGGCGCACGCAACCGTCCGCTGCCCGTGAAAGGGGCGGAACGCGCGCTGTATCTCAGGAACCAAGCCGAGGCCGACGAGATTGCGGGAACGGCTGGCCGCGGCGCAAAGCGTGGTCCGTCATCGGCGGCGGATTTATCGGCTTGGAACTCGCGGCCGCCGCGAGAAAGCATGATAAGGCAGTCACGGTGATTGAGGCCGGTCCGCGCTTGATGGCCCGCGCGGTTCCTTCACTCGCTCTCGAATTTCTTTCTGGACGTGCACCGCGGCAAAGGAGTCGAAATCCTGCTAGGCGCGACGGTCGAGGAGATCGAACCGGACGCCATCAAGATGGGTGATGGCAGCCGGCGCGCGGCGGATCTGGTGCTCGCAGGTATCGGCGTGATTCCGAATACGGAACTGGCCGAAGACGCAGGGCTCGCGATCGCGAATGGGATCGCGGTGGATGAGTTCTTGCGAGCGTCCGCTCCCAATATTTTCGCAATCGGCGACTGCGCGGAATATCCGAATATCTTTTCCCGCGCGAAAACCGGACGGGGCGAGCGGGTCCGTTTGGAATCCGTGCAGAACGCCGTGGATCAGGCCAAGTGCGTCGCGCGGCAAATCGTGGGGGATCGCGCGCCGTATCGCGATGCGCCGTGGTTCTGGACGGATCAGTTCGATATCCGCTTCCAGATGGCTGGACTTTCGGGCGGTCAAGATCGCGCGGTGATACGGGGCGAAATCGAAAGCCGGAAATTTTCGGCATTCTATTTCAAAGACGGACTATTCCTGGCGGCGGATTCCGTGAATCGGTTCGGCGATCACATCGCAGTGCGAAAGTTATTGACTGCGGGAACCCCGGTCACTCCGGAGCAAGCGGCCGACGAATCGTTCGATCTGAAACGCGTCGTCGAAGGATCGGCAGCGGATACAACAGCGGTTTAGTGCAAACGGTTGCCCCCTTCGTCACAAGTGGGCGCCGTGCGATTCGAGAAGCTCCACCATGGCCTGATGGCCGCGCGTGAGGGCCAGATCGAGGGGCGTTTGCTGATTCTCCGCTCGCACATTAAGATCGGCGCCGGCTTCGATCAGAGTTCGCGCCAGATCGGCGTCGCCATTTTGCGCGGCCGCGTGCAGAGGCGTCCACCCGCCGTTTTGCCGGGCATCCACGCCGGCGCCTCTTTCCAGCAGCAGCCTCGCGACCGACGCCGACCGGCCTGCCGCCGCAGCATGCAAAGGGGTGTTCATCATTGCATTCGAGGATCGGGCGGAAACGTCCGCGCCTTTGTTGATCAGGGTACGCGCGGATTCGTCCTGCCCAAAAAGCGACGCCAGATGGAGCGGGGTCCATCCGTCCGAACTGGTCGCGGCGAGGAGCGAACGGTTCGCGGCGAGCAGCGCTTCTATACGCGCGGCGTCGCCTTGCATCGATGCCGCAAAGATCGCGAGGCTCGGGTCGGCTTCGACCAAAGCCTGCACCTGCGCATGATCGCCCGCGCGAACCGCAAGGTAAAGATCACGCATCGCTTTGCTTACGCGGCCGGGGCGAACACTTGTTCGGACTTGGCTACTTCCCAACCCAAGTGGTTCAAGTAGAACAGCAATGCGGCCGGCGGAAAGCTGCCTCGGAATTTCTCCCACACGCGCTGCTGCCAGCCCTCGGAAAGATGCGAGCTGATGTCGGCGTCTTTCGCGAAAAATCCATCTTCGTGAGGGACGCCCAGATCGTCCAGCACCGCCTTGATCATATCCATATGCGAAATCAGAATCGCCTGCGAAAGCTCCGTCGCCAGGTCCGCGGAATCCGGCTCCGCCAGCCGAGCCCACAAACGGGGAGCGGCCTTCCGCAAGTTCTCGGAATTCAGCTTGTGAAGATGCAGCCGTGTCTTAAACGCGTCGAAGAGTTGATAGGTGCGGAGTTTACCGAGCGACACCGTGCGCAGCAGTTGCACAAAGTTGTCCTCGCCCAGCTGGATGAAAATGTCGGGAAGCTGCATCAGGTTTATTGTAACGAACGTTCACGGAAAAGACGCCGCCGCGCGGGAAAGGACTCTCCGCGCTGATACAATAAGAGCTTGCGCGCTCACACGGAGGGAGCCTCGGGCGCGCGGTACTCTTTCATGCAAAATATTGCTTCGACGCAGAACATCATCGTCCTCGGTGCGCAGTGGGGTGACGAAGGCAAGGGCAAGGTCGTGGACTTGCTCGCCGAACACTTCGACATCGTGGCGCGCTATCAAGGCGGCCAAACGCCGGCCACACGGTCTTTATCGGGGAAAAGAAATTTGTTTTAAAGCTCATTCCGAGCGGCATTCTGCGCGGCGAAGAGGCGGTCATCGGCAACGGACGTCGTGGTGGATCTGGCCGCGCTCATCGACGAAATGACGATGCTCGAAGCCGTTGGCATCGATGTCCGCAATCACCTGTGCATCAGCAATAGGGCGCACGTGATCTTTCCCTTCATCGCCTGGTCGAAAAAATGTCGGAGGGCGCGCCGGAGAACCGCATTCCCATCGGCACCACTTCGCGCGGCATCGGGCCGTGCTACGAAGACAAGACCGGCCGACGCGGCATTCGCGTCGCGGACCTTTTCGACCGGAGAGTTTTCGCACGCTCTACGACACGCTCGCCGAGGATAAGCAGACGCTCGCGGCGACGTTCAATATTCACGAAACGATCGATTACGCGCAGATCCGGCGTCAGTATGAAGAGTACGCCGAGAAGTTGCGTCCGCTGGTGTGCGATACGGCGGAACTGCTCGGCAAAGCCATGGCCGACGGCAAGCGCGTGCTGTTCGAAGGCGCGCAGGGGTCGATGCTCGACATCGATCACGGAACCTATCCTTTCGTTACGTCGTCGAGTGCGACGGCCGGCGGAGCTTGCACCGGAGCCGGGGTTCCTCCGACGCGAATCAACGGCGTGATCGGCGTTTCGAAGGCCTATATCACGCGCGTGGGATCGGGTCCGTTTCCGACCGAAAGTTTCGATGGCGCGGGAGAATTGCTGCGCCGCGAAGGCAACGAATTCGGCGCGGTGACGGGACGTCCCCGCCGCTGCGGCTGGTTCGATATTCCGCTGCTGCGCTACACCGCGATGATCAATGGCCTGGATACGCTTTTGATCACGAAGCTCGACGTGATGGATACGTTGGAAGACATCCAGGTTTGCACGGCGTACAAGCTCGGCGGCAAACTGCTCACGGAAATGCCCGCGACCTATCGAGCGCTCGAAGCGATCGAGCCGGTCTACGAAACGATTCCAGGTTGGAAGACGACGACGCGCGGCATTACACGTTTTGAGGATCTGCCGGAAGGCGCGCGTTCGTACTTGAACTATTTGGAAAAGCAGACGGGCGTGGAAATCGGCGGCATTTCCACGGGCCCCGAACGCAACGAAACCATCATCCGGCCGGGATCGAAGCTCGAAAAACTGATCGGATGAATCGGCGAATTTCTCGCGCGGTGGTTCGGCGAGCGGGTTTGGCGCTTACACCGCGGCGGCGATACGAATCTTGATCTCCAGCTTGCCGCGCAGGGTGTTCATCATGATGCAGCCGCGGTCGGCGATCTCCACCAATTTTTCAAAAAGCACCGCATCCCGATAACTCGCGCTCACGTGCATGTCGACGGACGTGAAGCGCGACGGCGCATCGGCCAGCGTACCGATCACTTCCACTTGCGCTCTCCGACTACATCCGCCTGACGCGCGCTGGGAATCGCCGCCAGAAGGTTGCTCATGAAACAGCCACCGACCGCCGAGAGAAATAGTTCTCCGCCCATGGGGACCTTCGTCTGCGCCGCCTTTCGCCTCGGGCCGATCGATCAAGGACGCGGTGTTTGCGGATGGTCGCTTCGGAAGTAGTCGGCGAGGTCTGACGAATGTGGATCGCAATTTCATTGGCCATATGTTCACGCTAGCAGTTTCGGATCGCCGGGTTCGGCTGGACGCTGGTAAAATTTCAAGAGATCTTCTTCCCTCATGACGAAAACAGCATTTCTCTTTCCCGGTCAGGGCTCGCAGTTCGCCGGAATGGGCAAATCCCTCGCCGAGAACTATCCCGAGGCGGCCGCTGTTTTCGAGCAGGCCGACGCCGCCCTTGGATTTCCCATCTCCCGGCTGTGCTTCGAGGGTCCCGACGAAGAACTGAAGCTCACCGAAAATACCCAACCCGCGATGGTGACGGTTTCCGTCGCCGCTTTCGCCGTGCTGCGCGCGAAGGGCGCCGCTGGATCGATGGAGACCCCGGATTACGTTGCGGGCCACAGCCTGGGAGAATATTCGGCGCTGGTCGCCGCCGGCTCGCTCGACTTCGGAGACGCCCTGCGCCTGGTGCGCAAACGGGGGCGCTATATGCAGGAGGCCGTTCCCGCAGGCGTCGGAGCCATGGCGGCGCTTTTGAAAATGCCGCTCGGGGAAAACGGCGAGGCGCTCGACCGGATTCTGGCCGAGGCAGCATTGGCCTCCGACGGCACCCTTGAAATCGTGAGCGCGGCAAATCTTAACTCTCCCGATCAAATCGTCATCGCGGGTCATGCGGGCGCGGTCTGCCCGTGCCGCTGAACTGGCGAAATCGGCGGGCGCGAAACGCGCGATGCTGCTGCCGGTGAGCGCTCCCTTCCATTGCGCACTGATGAAGCCGGCACAGGAGCGTCTCAAAGCTGACCTCGATACGATCGTGTTCCAGGATCTTGCCATTCCGTTCGTGAACAACTGGCAGGCCCGCGAGGTGCGCACGGGAGCCGAGGCGCGCGAAGGGCTCTATCATCAGGTTCCTAATCCCGTGCGCTGGTCGGAAACGATACGACTGCTTACATCGAAGGGCGTTACTCGGTTCGTGGAGGTGGGTCCTGGTTCCGTCCTCACGGGTCTCGTCCGGAACATCGATCCGTCCTTGAGCGGTATGAAGTTCGGCGAAGCAGAGGATTGGTCGAAGCTCGCGGCGGCCGCGGCGTAGGCAAGGATAGAGGCTCTGCCGTACCGTTCCATAGAATGTCGCGGCTCGGGAGCGAAGTTTTCGGCACACGGATAGCGCCGATCTTCGGAAACGACTCGGCCCGCTCATTCACATTCGCGGTTCTCTTGCGCGGCCGGGCTTTGTTAGGATCGAGACATGCAGGTCCTGGTGGTCGAAGACGAGCAGCGCATGGCGGAACTGCTGGAGAGGACCCTCAGCGAGGAGGGCCACCAGGTTGTCGTGGCACGCGATGGCCGGGACGGCTTTGAGATCGCCCGTGCGTCGCCGTTCGACGTGATTGTCCTCGACGTCGGGCTGCCGGGCATGGATGGAATCTCGGTCGCGCGCAAATTGCGGGAGGCTCGCAACCAGACCCCCGTATTGATGCTGACGGCGCGCGATCACTCCGCGGACATCGTGAACGGCCTCGATTCCGGAGCCGACGACTATCTCACCAAGCCGTTTTCCATCGACGTATTGCTGGCGCGTCTGCGGGCGGTGAGCCGGCGCGGCGCGGTGCCGCAAACGGTGTATCTGGAAATTGGCGATCTGCGTCTCGATCCCGCCAGCCGCACCGTTACGCGTGCGGGAGAAATCATCAACCTGACGCCGCGCGAATATAAACTCCTCGAACTGCTCATGCGCAATCGCGGACGCGCCGTGAGCCGTGACGCCATTTTCCAATCGGTGTGGGGCTTCGACCACGACGTAAGCGAAAACAACCTGGAAGTTTTCATGCGCCAGTTGCGGTTGAAGGTGGACACGCGCGAGCCGAAACTGATTCAGACGGTGCGCGGCTTCGGCTATATCCTGCGGGAGCCCTGATCTTTATGATGCAACGGCATTCCATCCGCTTTCGGCTAACGGTGTGGTACGCGGCGGTCCTGAGCGCGGGGCTCGCCCTTTTTGGCGGCCTTCTGTGGCTCTCGTTGCGTCATCAATTGCTCGCCGATATCGATAACGATTTGGCGGGCCGGGCCACGCGATTGGAATCGTATTATCGCAGCGAGGCAGCCGAAGAAGGGAGCCACATCACCCGGCAGCATCTCACCACCGAGTTGCAGGAGTTTTGCCAGGCGCTTCCCGAAACCAGCTACGTAAACCTGCAGGGCAGCAACGGCTTTTCATTCCACTATCCGACGAACGTCCTGTCCTTGCCCGCGCGATCGCGCATGCTCAGCCGACAATTCCGGATCGGCACTGACACTTTCTTCCTGGAACTGGGGGCACCGACTTCGGATGCCCTATACGTGCTGGGACTGCTCCGATTACTGCTGTGGAGCCTGGTGCCGGTGGTCGTCGCGATCGCCTGCGTCGGCGGGTTCTGGATGAGCCGGCGTGCCCTGAAACCAGTGCAAGACGTCACGGCGGCAGCGCTGATGATCAGCATCGAGAACTTATCGGGACGCCTCCCCGTGCCAGAGAGCGGCGATGAAATCGCGCGACTGGCCGAGGTATTGAATTCCATGCTGGGGCGTCTGGAATCGGCGGTGAAGACGCTCTCCCAATTCGCCGCGGACGCTTCCCATGAATTGCGCACGCCGCTTGCCGTGATTCGAACGACAGCGGAGCTGGCATTGCGGCGCGGACGTTCACCTGAGTCCTACCGCGAATCCCTGCAGAACGTAGTGGCCGAAGCCGAACGGATGACGCAACTCGTGGAGGATCTGCTGACGCTCGCCCGGAGCGATACCGCCGTCGCCGCGATGCCTCGCCTGCCGGTGGATCTGAGAGAAATTTTGCGCGCTGTTTATGACGAAATGGCTGGGCTTGCCGACGACCGTCAAATTCAAATCAAGCTAAATCCCGGCGCGCGGCCTGCCGTCGTCGCCGGCAACCAACCGGCGCTGCATCGTCTGTTTGTCGTTCTGCTCGACAACGCGCTGAAGTATTCACAGAGCGGCGGATTCGTGATGGTCGACCTCGACGGGAACGCGCAAGGCTTGCAGGTAACGGTCCGCGATTTCGGCAGCGGGATTCGCGAGGCCGACCTTCCGCACATTTTCGAACGCTTCTATCGCGCCGATAGCACGCGCGGCGGAGGCGGACATGGTCTCGGGCTGCCCTTGGCGGAAACCATTGCCCGCGCCCACGGAGCTTCCATCGAAGTTCGCAGCGCGGAAGGCGAAGGGTCGTCATTCCGCGTTAAATTCCCCTGGCGGGAAGGTTCGCCGGAAACTCCCGGTTATCTCAGCCAGCAGGCGGTTTACGCGGGAGGACAGGCGGGTGGGAGTGTCTTGCAGGAGTCGGGCACCATCGCCGAGACATCCGTCTCTCCGCTTCCCGGCCCCGGCCTTCAGTGAATCTTCAGGGACGCTGAACTATAGTGTGAGATGGCTGGGGACGCGCCATTTAACGAAAGCGCCTCGCCACAAAAGGAGTTTCCTCGTGAAACGAATCTCTCTCTTCCTCCTGGCGACTGCGGCATTGATGGCTGCGGCGCCCACCTACAAGGTCGTCAACAAAATCAAGGTTGGCGGCGCGACGCGCTGGGACTACGTGTTCGTCGACTCGGCCAACCACCGCCTGTACATGTCGCACCAGAATCAGGTCGAGGTGATCGATACCGCCGCGGATAAAGTGGTCGGCACGATCATGGGCACCACCGGCGTGCATGGCATCGCCATCGCCGCGGATCTGGGCCGTGGATTTATCAGCGACGGCGGCGACAACGACGTCACCGTTTTCGATCTCAAGACTTTGGCCGTGATCAGCAAAGTAAAAACCGGCCAGAACCCCGACGCGATCATCTATGAACCCGTGACGCATCGCGTTTTCACGTTCAACGGCAAGAGCTCCGATGCGACCGCGATCGACGCGAAGACCGGGTCCGTGATCGCGGCCTCCATCCCGATGGGCGGCAAACCCGAATTCGCCCAGGTGGACGGCAAAGGACATATCTACGTCAACAACGAAGACAAGAACGAAATTACGGAAGTGGATGCGGCGAACAACCTGGTGGCCAAGCGTTACTCCATCGCCCCGTGCGACAGCCCGAGCGGTCTCGTGATCGATCCCAAGGGGATTTTGTACTCGGTCTGCGAGAACAAACTCATGATCGTCAGCGATCCCGCCGCCGGCAAGGTTCTCGCGAGCTTGCCGATCGGGCCGGGCGCGGATGGCGTCGCGTTTGACGACGGTTACGCGTTCAGCGCAAACGGCGGCGATGGCACGATCACCATGGTCGGCATGGAAGGCGGCAAGTACAGCGTCGTCGCGACCATCCCGACGCAGCGCAGCGCCCGCACGATCGGTTCCGATAGGACTGCCCACAAGCTGTACCTGCCGGCCGCGGAAATCGGAGCGCCGGGTGAGGCCAAGGACGGCAAGAAAGCTCGTCCGACCATGGTGCCCGAGAGCACGATGCTCCTGGTGGTCGGCCGCTAATTCGACCCATCGAAAAGTAGCCAGTTCAGCGAATCTTCGGTTAGAAGTTTAAACCGGGTCCTTCGGACCCGGTTTTTTTGTTTTTAAGCTGCCTGAAACGTCGGCGTCACAAGGGATTTCCGCAGCGCATGATCACAAGCTTTCTGAAGAATAACTGAAGACAACCTGAGGGCTTGCTGAGTATTTTGGGCCTGCGGAATGTTCGCGTTAGGGGCAGCGGGAAAAAGGCTGGATTTTAGTTGACATTGAGCTCAGTTTCGGATAATGTCCTTTGGGCGGTCTTTGTCGTCGCGTTGGCAGAATTATAGCACAACTCGTCATTGGAGGCTTACGGGAGTGAGCCCCCTCCGATAGGTGTGGTCAAAAAAAGCCCCTGGGGAGGGGCCCTTCCATTATGCGCCGTTGCTTCCAATTAGCCGCTTTCGCGGCGTTTTTACTCGTGTGCGCTCCGCTGTTTGGACAAGGCAGCGCAGGTAGCATATCCGGTACGATCACCGACCAAACCGGTGGCTCCCTGGGGGGCGCGATGGTGACGATATCGGACGTCGATCGCGGCGTAAACCGCACCATCACGACCGACGCTTCAGGAGCCTTTTCGGCGCCGAATCTGACGCCTGGCAATTATAAGATTCGCGCGGAGTTCAAAGGTTTCAAGACCGTTGAACGGCAAAACGTCCAACTCGAAGTGAATCGCGACCTTCGCGTGGATCTGAGCCTCGCTCCTGGCGAGCAGACCCAGGTGGTGAACGTTACCGAGGCGATTCCGCTCATTGAAACGACCAATGCGGAACTCGGCGGCACACTGCAGAATCAGGTGATCAACGACCTGCCGCTGAACGGACGCAATTTTGAAAACCTTCTTGACCTGCGTCCCGGCGTCACGAAGTACCCCGGCAACTCCGGTTGGACCCAGGCCACCAACGGCCTCCGCCCGCACGACAACTTCTTCATGGTGGACGGCATCAACAGCAACGATCCGTGGATGGCGCAGAGCATGATGAACGCGGTGATGGCCGCCGGCGACGCCGGAACCATGCTGCCCATCGACGCGATCGACGAGTTCAAGACGCAGCAGAATCCGCGCGCCGAATACGGCTGGAAACCGGGCGCGGTGGTGAACGTCGGAATCAAGTCGGGCAGCAACGCGTTCCATGGAACGGCCTACGCCTACGGTCGCGACAACGCCTGGGACGCCAACAACTTCTTCAGCAATGAAGTCGGGCAGCCTCTGCCCCCTCTCAACCTGGAACAGTACGGCGGCAGCGTCGGCGGACGCATCATCAAGGACAAGCTGTTCTTCTTCGGAAACTACGAGTCGCAGGAATATAGCGTGGGAAGCCCGTTCGTTCACAGTGTCCCGTCCACTTCGGAGTTGCTGGCCTCCTGCAGCTTCGCCAAGGCGAACGGCGGAGTCAGCGCTCTCAGCGCGCAATTGGCTGGCCTGAACACCAGTTGCGGCCAGCTTTCGAACTTCCCCGGCTTGTTCCCCGTGAGCGCGACCGGGGTTTACCCGACCGCCCTCGCCAGCACGAATACGATCTACTCGGGCGTCGGCAAGCTGGACTATCACTTGAACGATAAGAACTCGTTCAGCGCATTATTCTTCTGGAGCCCGGGCGCCGGCACCTTCGTCGATGCGCCCGCGAGCGAAGTCGCCGCGCCGTGGCTGACTACCCAAACCGCCCGTTCGAACGTTCAATCCGGCAACTGGGTTTACGTCGCCAGCCCGACGATCGTGAACTCGCTCCGCGGCGGCGATTCCAGGTACATCCAGCAGTTCGGTACGCCCGACCAGGGCCAGCTTCCCTCGAACTACAGCTACAATGGCTCCACCTACAATTACTACACGGGCATCACCGATCCCTACTTCGGTGGATTCCCTCGCATCCAGATCACGGGTTTCCCGAGCTTCCAGTTGGGCGGACCGGCGAGCTGGCCGAAGTCGGTGGGACCGGATAGCGTTTATCAGCTTACCGATACCGTCTCGTGGCAGAAGGGCAACCACTCGATCAAGTTCGGTGGCGAAATGCTGCTGAACCGCAGCGACGACAACGTGACCAGCAACAACAAGGGACCGGTTGCGTTCAAGAGCTTGAATAACTTCTTCCTGGGAACGCTCAAGAGCGCGAAGGTTACGGTCGGCGACACTGCTCGTACCCTGAGCGACAACGGCTTCGCTGGATTCATTCAGGACGACTGGCGCGTGAAGCCGAGGCTGACGGTCAACGTCGGACTGCGCTACGAAATTACCACGGTTGTGAAAGCGGACGGCAATCTGCTTGGAAACTTCATTCCCGGCTCTCCCACGGGTGTGGAGCAGGTGGGAAGCAGCGGACTTTCGGGGCCGTACCACGGCGATCACAACAATTTCGCTCCCCGCCTCGGCTTTGCGTACGACTTCAAGGGCGACGGCAAGACGGTTCTCCGCGGCGGCGCAGGTATCTATTATTCGCAGGCGAGCTTCGACACCTTTATGGCCGTGAACAACCTGTACGGTCTGCGCACCATTCCGACGGGCGTGAATCTGTACGCCAACGGCAAGGCCACTCCGGTTACGGCGGGCGGAAACATCAACGTGGCCACGCTCTCCTATTCCGGCAGCTCGCTGGGGTCGGCGACCAGCCCCGGCAGCGTCGCGTACGCGTGGCTGCATAACAACTCGTCCGTGCCGCTGTATTCATCGACGCCCTCCTGCGGCGACGGTTCGGTCACCCTGTCGACTGGATTCACCCCGCAACCTTGCTCCATCATGGGCGTCGACCCGAACTTGCGTACTCCGTATGTGGAAACGTGGAACATCGGTATCCAGCGCGCTCTCACGAACAACCTGTCGCTGGAAGTCAGCTACGTCGGCAACCATGCGACGAAGTTGTATGGTCTGACCGATCTGAATCAGCCGACCACGGTCGGCGGATTTAGCGCCGGCTGGGGCAATCCGGCGAACCCGACCAGCGCAGCCGGCCAGTGCCTCGCCAGCGCCTCGACCGGATACGACAACTGCAATCCGAACGGCGCAGCGATTACGGCGGCCCAGCCTTATAACAAGCTGTATCCGTACTTGAACTACATCAACTTTCTGTCGAACAACAACACGTCGAGCTACAACTCGCTGCAGACGTCGTTGACGCAGCGCACACAATACGGCCTGTCTTTCGTGCTGGGATACACGTACTCACATGCGTTATCCGAGAATCCGGACAACTGGAGCTTCTTCAATCCGATTCAAAGCCAGAACCTGAAGTCGATGTACGGATCGAGCATGTTCGACATCCGCCATCACTTCACCGCCTCGGCGACGTACTTGATCCCCGGAAAGAAGACCCGCAGCCAGCTGTTGGACGGTTGGTCGCTTAATATGATTCTGCTGCTGCAGACCGGCGCTCCCTGGGGCGTCAACGATCTGACGACGGATTTCAGCGGATCCAATGAAATCAATCAGCCCGCCTCCATCGGCGAGCAGTGGAATTTCTACGGCAATCCGAAAGATTTCCAAACCAGCATGTCGCTCAACAACACCAATGGCGGCGCCACCGGAATCCCGTACTTCGCGGGCACCAGCAATGCGTCTTGTCTCGCGAAGGCGACGGCCAACGGTCCGCTGGCGGTTGCTTCGCTCACCAATCTCGGCTGCTATGCCATGGGCAAATCGATCCTGATTCCTCCGGCCTTCGGCAGCTACGGCACCGCCGGCAACAACATTTTCCGCGGAGCGCCGTACTATAACGTCGATATGTCGATCACCAAGGCATTCCGGTTTAAGGAACGCGTAACCGCGCAGTTCCGCGCCGAAGTGTTCAACCTGTTCAACTATGTGAACGTCGCCAACCCGTACGGTGGACCCGGCGGCGGCAACGGCTTCACCGATCCCAGCGGCACGGGCGGCGCGGGCTTCGGCTTCCAGAATTCGACACCGGACGTGGTTAGCTCGAACGCGGTACTCGGCTCGGGCGGTCCGCGCGCGATTCAGTTGGGGTTGAAGTTTATCTTCTAAGAAGCATATTCCAGCAAATGGAGAATCGAAGGAGAGAATCCCGAAAACGGAATTAGAGAATTTACCAACCATCCCTCCGTACGCTGGAACGTGCAGATCTGAAACCCTTCGGAGCTCCCGTTTCAGCGTCTCACCTCGAAGGTTTCCCAGACCTTTCTGAGGGATCGCTGAAGGTCGACTGAAGAGTAGCTTAACTTTTCATTTTGTCGAACGATCTTTTGCGTTCCAGCCCTCAAATAGTTCATTTTTGATTGACACTCCGACTACTTTCAGCTAATTTGCATTGGGGCACCCTCCTCTACGAAATTTTCACGAGGAGAGCGTCTCATGGGGAAACAGGGGTAGGGGTTCGAAGTGTCTCCCTACAAATTTGAGGTCTTTAGTCCCCTTGGAGGGGGAAATTTCTATGATGCGCAGTATCTTCAAAACCGCCGTGTTCGCGGCTATGTTTTTGATGTGCGTCTCGCTGTTCGGGCAGGGCAGCGCAGGCAGCATATCAGGAACGGTTACGGATCAGACTGGCGGCGCCTTGGGCGGCGCCATGGTGACCGTTTCCGATGTGGACCGCGGAATCAACCGCACTATTACCACCGACGCGTCGGGAGCCTTTTCGGCACCGAATCTGACGCCCGGCAACTATAAGGTCCGTGCCGAATTCAAGGGCTTCAAGGCCGTTGAGCGGCAGAACATTCAGCTCGAAGTCAATCGCGAATTGCGAGTCGATTTGAGCTTGCAGCCTGGCGATCAGACCCAGGTGGTGAACGTCACCGAAGCGATTCCGCTCATCGAAACCACCAACGCGGAGCTCGGCGGAACGCTGCAGAATCAAGTGATCAACGATCTGCCTTTGAACGGCCGCAACTTTGAAAATCTTCTCGACCTGCGTCCCGGCGTTACCAAATATGTTGGCAACTCGGGTTGGTCGCAGGCCACCAACGGCCTTCGCCCGCACGACAACTTCTTCATGGTGGACGGCATCAATAGCAACGACCCGTGGATGGCGCAGAGTATGATGAACGCGGTGATGGCCGCCGGCGACGCCGGAACCATGCTGCCCATCGACGCGATCGACGAATTCAAGACGCAGCAGAATCCGCGAGCGGAATACGGCTGGAAGCCGGGTGCCGTGGTGAACGTCGGCATCAAGTCGGGCAGCAATGGTTTCCACGGGACGGCTTATGCGTACGGCCGCACCGATTCCTGGGATGCCAACAACTTCTTCAGCAACACGATTGGCCAGGCGAATCCTCCTCTCAATTTGGAACAGTACGGCGCCAGCCTCGGCGGCCGCATCATCAAAGACAAGCTCTTCTTCTTCGGAAACTTTGAATCGCAGCAGTACAGCGTGGGCAGCGCCTATGTTCACTCGGTGCCGTCGACGACCGATTTGGCTACGGCCTGCGGCGCGGCTCTGGCGGCCGGCAAACTGACCGCGTTGAGCGCCCAGTTGGCCGGTTTCAACACATCCTGCGGTAAGCTCCCGAACTTCCCCGGCATCTTCCCGGTCAGCGCGACGGGCGTGTATCCCACGGCCCTCGCCAGCACCAACTCGATCTACTCCGGCGTCGGGAAAATCGACTACCACTTGAACGATAAGAACTCGTTCAACGGTCTGGTCTTCCAGAGCCCCGGCAGCGGCACGTTCGTCGATAATCCGACGGCCGAATTGACGCAGCAGTGGCTGACAACCCAGTACGCGAAGTCGCAAGTCTACTCGGCCAACTGGGTGTACGTGGCCAGCCCGACCATCGTGAACTCGCTGCGTGTTGGCGATTCGCGTTACTACCAGGTGTTTGGCTCAGTCGACGGCACGCAAAATCCGGCGAGCTACAACTACAACGGCTCGACCTATAACATGTACACGGGCCAAACCAATCCGTATTACTACGGACTCCCGCGTATCCAGATCAAGAGCTACGTGGGCTTCAACCTGGGCAACCCGGGCAGCTGGCCGAAGACGGTGGGACCGGACAGCGTGTACCAGTTCACGGATACCGTTTCCTGGCAGCGCGGCAACCACTCCATCAAGTTCGGCGGCGAAATGCTGCTGAATCGCAGCGACGATAACGTCACGTCGAACTCGAAGGGCCCGATCCAGATCAGCAACCTGACGAACTTCTTCGAAGGCATCCTGAAGAATGCCAAAATTACGGATGGCAACACGGCTCGCAGCCTGAGCAACAACGGCTTCGCCGGGTTCATTCAGGACGATTGGCGCGTGAAGCCGCGCTTGACGATCAACGCCGGCATCCGCTACGAAATCACCACGGTGGTGAAGGATTCCAACAACCTGCTGGCGAATTTCGTTCCTGGAGTAGGAATGGAGCAGGTCGGCAGCGGCGGGCTCGGCTCCGTGATTAACGGCGACCACAACAATTTCGCACCCCGCCTTGGTTTTGCCTATGACCTGAAGGGCGACGGCAAGACCGTCGTCCGCGGCGGCGCTGGCATCTACTATTCGGCGGCCAGCTTCGACTCCTTCATGTCCGTCAACAACCTGTACGGGTTGCGCACCATCCCGACGGGCGTGAATCTTTATGCAAACGGCAGCGCAACGCCCACCACGGCGGGCGGCAACATCAACGTGGCCGCGATCACGCTCTCGGGCGGTGGACTCGGTTCGCCGACCACGCCGGGCAGCATCGAATACGCGTGGGCGCACAACAGTTTGGCCAACCCGCTGTACGCTGCCAGCCCCGGTTGCGGCGACGGCACGGTCACCTTGGCGACAGGGTTCACTCCGCAGCCCTGCTCGATCATGGGCGTCGACCGGAACCTGCGTACGCCGTACGTGGAAACCTGGAACCTGGGTATCCAACGCGCCATCGGCAACAACATGTCCTTGGAAGTCACCTACGTCGGCAACCATGGCGTGAAACTCATCGGTATTCAGGATCTGAACCAGCCGACCACGGTCGGTGGATTTAGCCCTGGCTGGGGCAACCCCGCGAATCCGACGAGCGCTGCTGGACAGTGCCTCGCCAGCGCGTCTTCGGGTTACAGCAACTGCGCGCCGAACACGGCAGCGGAGGTCGCGGCGCAGCCGTACAATTCGAAGTTCCCGTACCTCGGCTACATCAACTACCTGTCGAACAGCAATACTTCGAGCTATCAGGGTCTGCAAACGTCGCTGACGCAGCGGCTGCAGCACGGCCTTTCCTTCGTGCTGGGTTATACATACTCCCACGCATTGTCGGAAAGCCCCGACAACTGGAGCTATACGGTACCGATCAACAGCAACGATCAGAAGCAGCTGTACTCTTCGAGTGCTTTTGATATCCGCCATCACTTCACCGCTTCGGTGACGTACCTGATTCCCGGGAAGAAGACCAAGAGCCAACTTCTGGACGGATGGTCGCTGAACGCGATTCTGAACCTGCAGAGCGCGACACCGTGGAGCGTCTATGACGCCACCACCGATTTCAGCGGCACCAACGAAATTACGCAAGCTGCGATCGCGGGCGGATTCGGCGGTGAGACGTGGAACTTCTACGGCAATCCGAGCGATTTCCAGACCACCAAGGCCCTGCTGAACACCAATGGCGGCCAAGGTGGCATCCCGTATTACGCCGGCACCAGCAACGCCTCTTGCCTCGCCAAGGCGACGGCGAACGGTCCTCTGGCCGTAGCTTCGCTTACCAACCTCGGCTGCTATGCCATGGGGAAATCGATCCTGATTCCTCCGGCTTATGGCAGCTACGGCACCGCGGGTCCGAACATCTTCCGCGGCCAGCCGTTCTATAACCTGGACATGTCGATCACGAAGCAGTTCCGGATCAAGGAACACATCACGGCCCAGTTCCGCGCGGAAGCTTTCAACCTCTTCAACCGCGCCGATCTGGCCAACCCGGTTGGTGGTCCCGGCGGCGGCAACGGCTTCACCGACCCGAGCGCCGCGGGCGGTGCAAGCTTCGGCCTGCAGCCTTCTACTCCGGACGTGGTGAGCTCGAACGCGGTTCTTGGTTCGGGCGGTCCGCGTGCGATTCAGTTGGGCTTGAAGTTTATCTTCTAAATCAAAACCCAAACCAGTTGTAAGATCGAGGGGGCCTGAAGTTCAGGCCCTCTTTTTTATTGCACAATGGAACTCCTGGAGCGTGGAATGAAGATGCCGTTTCGCTGGATTGCAATCGTGTGCACGTGTGCTGCGACACTGTTGGCCGCAGGGAGCTATCACCTCCTGAAGAGGATTCCGATTCCCGGCGATTATGGCTGGGATTATTTGACGGCCGATAGCGACGCGCGCCGGCTGTACGTCTCGCACGATAGAGAAGTGGTCGTGCTAGACCTCGATACCGGCGGGATCGTCGGCAAGATTCCCGGGAGCGATGTGCACGGCATCGCGGTCGTGAAGGAACTGGGACGCGGATTTATCAGCGCCACCGATCCAGGCTCGGTGACGATCTTCGACCTGAAAACGCTCGCGGTGATCGGGAAGACGGCGGTCGGTGAAGATCCGAACGCGATCTTCTACGATCGCAAGACGCAGCGTATTTTCACGGTTGATCGAGGCAGCAAGCGCGTGAGCGCGATCGATCCAAAAAGCGGGAAGGTCATGGGCACCGTCGAAAATCTCGGCGGACGCACCGAGCACGCCGTATCCGATAACGCGGGACATTTGTTTTTGAACATGCAGGACCTCGGCACACTGCTCAGGATCGACACGCAAACATTGAAAGTCACTGACACCTGGAAACTCGCGCCCTGCGCGCTGCCCAGCAGCATGGATATGGATCGCGCGCACTCGCGCGTCTTTATCGGATGCCGCAGCGGGGTCATGACCGTAGTGAATGGAGCGAACGGAGAGATCGTCGACATGCAGCCGATCGGCAAGGGCGTGGATGCGACGGAGTTCGATGCGGGCACCGGACTCGTCTATTTTTCGAGCGGCGCCGATGGAACGATGTCCGTCTTTCACCAAGATTTTCCGGATCAGTACACGCTGGTCGACACGGTGAGAACACAGGTCGGCGCGCGTACGATGGCGCTGGATCGCAAGACTGGGCGCGTGTATTTATCGGATTCCGATTTCGGTCCAACCCCAGCTGCGACGGCAACAAATCCGCGGCCGAGAGCGCCCATCCTTCCGGGGACATTTTCGGTGCTCGTGTTCGGAAAGTAAATTACCGGCGCAAGCGACGATTCGCGATTACCGCTTGGCCCAGGCTTAATCCGCCATCGCTCGGCGGAACGCGCGAGTGCAGGAACACTTCGAAATCCGCGCGGCGCAAGAGATCGACTGCGGCTCGCAGAAGCGTGAAGTTTTGGAATACCCCGCCTGAAAGGCACACACGATTCAATCCGTAGCTCCGGTGAATGCGCCGGCAGACTTCCAGAATCGATCGTGCGACGGTCTGGTGAAAACGCGCGGCGGCCAGAGTCGTATTCTCGGAATCCTTCACCAGATGACGGATGGCCTCGCGAAAATCGATTTCACCATCGGAAATATCGAATGGATAAGGCTCCGCGTGTTCGCCTGCAAGGGCTTCCAATTCCATCGCGGCCTGCCCTTCGTAGTTGGCCTCATATCGTACGCCGAGAATCGCAGCGACCGCATCGAACAACCTCCCGCATGATGACGTGTCGACGGCATTGATCCGCTGCGCGATCATCTTCCGCACGACGCTCAGCGATTTCTCGGGAACGCGTTCGGCGAGACGCCCTGTATCGCAACCCGCGTCCAATAAATACGCCAGCGCGCTCCGCCATACCTGCCGCACCGCCGTATCGCCGCCGGCCAGAGGAACGTAGCGAAAATGATAGCGCCTCTCGAATTCCGCGAATTCGCACACCAGAAATTCACCGCCCCAGATCTTGCCGTCCGTCCCGTAGCCCGTCCCATCGAGCGCCACGCCGATCACTTTTCCATCCAAACGATTCTCCGCCATGCACGACGCGATGTGCGCGTGATGATGCTGCACGCCGATTTTCTCGATTCCCTCCATCGCCATCGCGAGCTTCGTGGAAAGATATTGCGGATGCAAGTCGTGCGCGACCGCGGTCGGGGAGATGCGAAAGAAACGCTTCATGTGATCCAGCGTTTCTTCGAAAGACCGTAGCGTTTCCAGATTTTCCAGATCGCCGATGTGCTGGCTCAAAACCGCGTAGTGGTCTTTGGTGAGGCAGAAGACGTTCTTCAATTCACCGCCGCAGGCGAGGATCTGCTCGACGGGGATTCCGAGATCGATCGGGAAAGGCGCGAAGCCACGCGATCGGCGCAAAGTTCGTTCGCGTCCTTCGAACGTCCGCACGACCGAATCGTCCACGCGCGTCTGAATCTTGCGGTTGTGAACGAGGAAAACATCCGCAAGCCCGTGAAGCCGCTCGCCGACCTCCTCGTTCCGGCTGGCAATCGGCTCCTCCGATAAGTTTCCGGAAGTCATGACCAGCGCGTCGTAAGCGGCGCCATCGAATAACAAGTGATGCAGCGGCGTGTACGGCAGCATCACGCCGATCCACTCGATTCCCGGCGCGACCGCGCGTGATATCGGTGAATCCTCGCGACGGCGCACCAGCACGATGGGCCGCTGCGCCGACATAAGCACCACGCGATCCGCATCACCGAAATGTGCGATTCGCTCGGCGGTTCCAAGATCCTTGACCATCACGGCAAACGGTTTGTCGGATCGACGCTTGCGCTCGCGCAGAAGACGCACCGTTTCGTCGCTCGACGCGAGGCACGCCAAATGAAATCCACCCAGGCCTTTGATCGCAATGATTCTTCGTTCGTTCAGCAACGTTTGCGCTTCGAGGAGCGCGCTGTGCTGTTTGTGCAGGCATTTCTCCCGATCCCACAACTCCATCGACGGGCCGCAATCGGGACAGGCGTTCGGCTGCGCGTGAAAGCGCCGATCAAGCGGATCGTGATATTCGGCCGCGCAGGCCGCGCACATCTCGAATTCGGACATCGTGGTGCAAGCGCGGTCGTAAGGGATGTCCTGAATGATCGTGTAGCGCGGGCCGCAGTGCGTGCAGTTTGTAAAGGGATATCGATAGCGTCGATTTGCCGGATCACGGAGGTCGGCCAGGCAGGCGTCGCAAGTCGCGGCATCCGCGGGGACCAAAACAAATTCTCCAGAAGCTGCTTCACTGTGACGGATCTCGAAATTGCATGAGCCTTCCGCTTGCAGCATTTCTTCCCGAATCTCGTCGATCGCCGCGAGCGGAGGCGGATGCAGACGAAATTCGCGCAAAAAAGCTTGTTGTGCGTCCTCGGATCCTTCGATCTCAATGGTCACGCCCAGTGTCGAATTAAAGACGTAGCCGGAAAGCCCGTGCGCGTGGGCCAGTTGATAGACCCACGGTCGGAAGCCGACCCCTTGCACGATACCCTGAACGAAAAGCCTGCGCCGCAAGCCCCAACAATACCCGATGTGACGAGGGTCGGCAAGCAAGACGTGCGCATTTTCCCCTAAGGTAATTTCCGCAAGTACCGGATTCTGGCTCCGTAAATGATTGATGCCGCGTGGCCTTGAATCTTGGCGCTTGAAGTGCTCGTCAGAAGGGCAGCCGGCGCATTGATGGCCGGTGCCCTGGTGGCCATGAAATCCAGTAGTGGGAGTACCGATGTCATGCACGAAATGGGAATTGCATCTTCGTTATTAGATACGGTGAAAAACAAGGCGGCGGAGTTTCCCCAGGCGCGGCTCTCGCGGGTCGGCGTGCGCGTCGGCGAGTGGTCCGGCGTGGACGTTGATGCGCTTCGGTTTTGCCTCGAGTCTCTAAAATCCAGATCCGATCTGGATGGGCTGCACGTGGAAATCGACACCTTGCAGAATCGTAATCAATGCAAGCTGTGCGGCTGGGAGTTTCGCGTCATCTTCCGCGAGGATCAAAACGACATTCGCTGCCCCTATTGCAATAGTCACCAGACTATTTCGCTTTCGGTCGGCACGGAGCTCGACGTCTCCTTCGTGGAGTTAGAGGAGTAGCGGAATTTAGAATTTGAAACGCAATTCAACCCAGGCCCTGCGTGGCGCGCCGGGCGAAAAGAATGTCGCGCTCTGCAGCGGAAAACTTCCCGCGTCCGGGCCAGTTGTATAGGCGGGAAAAGGCCGGGAAACGACGGCCCCCTGTGCGTTTAGTCCGGTATTCGCGAGTTGGGCGGCCGTGTAGTAGTGGTGGTCGAACAGATTGTCGAGCTGAACGGCTAACTGGAGCTTCTTCGTCAAGTCGTAGTGCGCGCGGAAATCGGTGATCGCATATCCGGGCAAAACGCCAGGCCCGAGATAGTAAACGCCGTCGGCCTTGTACGCGTTGTTCTCGTTTCCGCGGGCGTAGGAGCTGGACACCATCGCTTCATTGAGATCGATCGCGAACTTCTTCGTGATCTGGTCGTCCAGAAAAGCCTTTCCGTTTTGTTTGGGAATGAGCGGGATCCGATCGCCTGGTTGTATATAGATGTTTCCGTCCAGCCCCGGATATCCAGACAACGCGGAATCGCTGGTATTGTTCGCCGAGCCGTCGACAATCGCCGGGCTCTCATAGGTGGCGAGGAGATACGTGTAATCGAAGCCCCAATGGATTCGCCCGACGCGCCCATTTCCAGTGCTTCCTTCGAGGTCGGCGTCGAAACCCTCACGGCGCGTCTTCGCGAAGTTCTGAAAATATCCGGTGCCGAGTTCAGGAGAGGAGACGAAAAGGATGTCGTTGCGATTTTCGGCCCGGAACGCTCCGAGGTTCCAACGCAAATCGTGCACGAAAGAGAATTCGGGCCTCCCGCGTAAGCCTGCCTCCCATGTATCGGTGACCACCTGCTGGAGAGGAGGATCACCGGCGAGAGCATTCGGAAGACTGCAAGGGTTGGCCGGATCGGCGCAGCCGAGTTCAATCGCCGTCGGAGCACGGCTGCCCTGAGAATATCTGGCATAGAGATTCAGGCTGGAGATCGGACTCCACGTGAGTCCGATGGACGGGTTGAAACGCTGGTACACGTAGTCGCCGTCGAGCGAGCCGGGACCCGCGACGGGATTGATCCTGTCGGCATTATCGACCGTGAAGCGGTTATAGCGACCGGACACCGTGACATTCACCGTCTTGGCAAGCGTGAGCGTATCGGTAAAGTACAGGCTCCAATTTGGAGTCAAGCCATGCAGGTTGACGCGCGAGTCGAAGGGATTGTTGGTCGATCCATCCTGCCATGCGGGAACATTCGTGATCGTGTAATTGGGATTCAAGTAACCGTAGGCGGTGTTCTGCGTGTAGTCGACGCTGCCGCGATCGAGCGTCGCTCCGGCGGCGAATTGGTTTCGTCCGATACGAGGTGCGGAGATCCACGTCAGTTGGCCGGATAATCCGTAATCGTTCTGAACTTCTTTCGAGTAGATGGTGACGGCGTCGCAGCGTTCGTCAGGATCGTTCTGCTCGAGCGCGTTGGCAAGGCAGCGCCATTTCGGAAACGGTGTGTTCGCGGCGGTGGCGCCGGCGGTCGGAAAGCCAGTATAGCCCGCGGCCGTAAGGGCCGCCTGTTCCGCCGCGTTCGGCTGATAGATCGAATTACCCAGAGCGTCCGTATTGAAGTTGGGGTTGATCCCTTCCGTCCGAATGTTCCTGTACCAGGCGTTGCCGGAAAACGTCAACTTATCGCTAAAGGAATGCCGGGCAATGAAATTGAAAGAAGGAGAGCGGTCGGCGGTGCTGTCGGGGATCGTGTAGACGCTCGCATAGTTGGTTTCGAGCAGGCGATAGTCCTGCAGCCCGTTCCCGAGTAGCGTGTTGTAAGCGTACGACATCGTCAAGGCAAGATCGGTTTTCTCGCTGCGCCATCCGAGCCGGCCAAAGCCCTGGCGCACATCCGACGGCGAGTCGATCCGCCACCCGGATTCGTGGAATCCGAGACCTGAAAAGAACCAGTTGAATCCGGTTGCTTTGCCGCCTCCATAGGAGGCCTGAACCGCTTTGCGTCCGCTGCTGCCATACGTCAGGGTTGCATCCAAGCCCGGATTACTGACGCCATCTTTCGTCTGGACCGACAACGCGCCGCCCAATGTGTTCAGACCGAAGAGAGGGTCCGATCCCGGTACCAGTGTGATTTCCGAGATCGCGTTTTTGGGGATGAGGTCCCAGCTCACCACGTCGCCGAAAGGTTGATTTTGGCGCACGCCGTCCACATAAACGGAGATGCCCTCCGGCGTTCCGAGCAATGGAGAAGCCGTATAGCCGCGGAAATTCACATCCGGTTGAAACGGGTTGCCTTGCATTTCATTCAACGACACGCCGTTGAGGCGCCGGTTCATGAAATCTCCCAGATCGAGGGCGCCGCTGTTCTCGACGTCGGCCGCCGTGGCCGTTTGAACGGGACCGGCAATCTGATTCGTTTCAAGATCGGTGCCGGAAAGCGGAGTGGCCGCGACCACATCCACCTGCGTCGCCTGGGCGCTCAGTGCGAGGGTGATCCTGCGAGCCACGACGCTCGGGGAGCGGACGTCGATGGAACTCGACTGGGTGGCAAAGCCGGCTTTCGAAATCTCGATCCGGTACGAACCATAACCCAATCCCTCGATCGTTGCGATTCCCTGCGCGTCGGTTTGAAAACGCCGGTCGACGCCAGCCGACTGGTTCACGATTCGTCCGGAGGCCGCCATGGGCGCGCCAGAAGGATCTTTAACTTCCAGGCGAATTGAACCAAGGTCTTGTTCACTTGTATTTCGCTGGGCAAACAGCGGCGTTGTACGCACGAAGGCGAACGAGGCGCAGAAAACGAAACACGGGAAGATCCATGAGACCCGGCGGCTGAAGAAGAACATCTAAAGTGAACATTCCGAACGTTTCGATTGTGTTCATACTTTCCTCGCAGAAAGCCTGAACAACGCGAGGGAAAGTGGAATAATCAATCGAGAGCGGAGTTTGCACCGTTGGGACGCCGCTCCAGGCGCGCTAAATGCCGGACTTAACTTCGCCATCGAACGTGTTCTCCGCCCTGCCGGTCGCGACCGAAAGTGCAAGGCAGCCATCGGCCGGGGAAGTGGAAGTAATCGAGTTGTTCGATGAGTTTCGCGATCGGCTTTTTCGCTACGTGTTGACATTCGGGTTGCCCGCGCAGGATTGCGAAGAAGTGATTCAGGAGACATTTCTGGCGCTATTCCAGCACCTGACGCGCGGCAAATCCCAGTGCAATTTACGAGGCTGGTTGTTCCGTGTAGCGCACAATCTTGCGCTAAAGACGCGGCTGCGCGCGCGCCGCGACACGCAAACTTCCGACGCGGAACCATCGTCCTTCGACGCCATCATGGACCCTGCTCCCAATCCGGAGCACCAGTTTGAAACCGCGCAGACGCGGCATCGCCTGCTCGCCGCCTTTCAAGCGCTTCCGGAGCAGGATCGTCGATGTCTCTCGCTACGTGCGGAGGGCTTGCGCTACCGCGAGATCGCGGACGTGCTCGATATATCTCTCGGCTCGGTTTCCATTTCCCTGGCTCGATCCTTGACGCGTTTGACGCGAGTAAGTGAGCGGTGACTATGCGGCATGAAGAACGGCATCCGGCGGACTCGGAATTGCTGATGGGCATCGACGGCGAGCTATTGGCGCGCGATGCCGAACGCGTCGAGGCTCATCTTGCCGCGTGTTGGAATTGCCGCACGCGGAAGCAAGAACTCGAAACCTCGGTGGCCCAGTTTATTCACCTGCGCGAGCGTGAAATGACTCCGGAGCTACCCCAGGCGGAGGGTCCGCGCGCGCTTTTGAAAGCCCGAATATCCGCTCTGGCTTCTCAGGCCGGGGCTTCGACCTCGTGGCCGTGGATGACTTGGCTTGCCCCGCACAAAGCCTTATTGGAAACGGTGGCAGCCAGCCTGGTGGCCTGTTCGCTCTGTCTGCTTGCCGTTGTGATGGTGATGCGGGACAATGCTGCCGCAAAGGCTCCGGCGGTTTTCGTACCGAACGCGCGCCTGACCCCCGGCGCGACGGTGCTCACCGGCCGCCAGGACGTGTGCTCGACGCCTGCGCCGAAGAATCGTATTGTGCCGGTTTCCCTGCGGAAGCAAGTCCTCGACGAGTACGGAGTCGGCAACGCGGAACCCCGCGCCTATGAGGTGGACTATTTGATCACGCCCGCACTCGGCGGCGCGGACGACATCCGCAATCTATGGCCACAATCGTACGCGGGAAATGGCTGGAATGCCCGCGTGAAGGACGCCCTGGAAGATCGGATGCACGAGATGGTCTGCGAGGGCCAGTTGGATCTTACGACCGCGCAGCGCGAGATTTCGGCCGACTGGATCGCGGCCTATAAGAAGTACTTCCACACGGACCGGCCGCTCGAAAGCGCGCGCCCCTAAAGAACCGCGAGAGTGATCGAGCGGGCCGAGGAAACATCCTGCCGGGTTGTATCAATACTGGGAGCAGTAGGCTTTCGAGCCCACGCATTGACATTCGTGGTTCCCCACGAGAACTCGCGCTGTTTATCGTGCCGGGAAAAACGTTCTAAACAAGAACGCGTTCCTGGAACTCGCCGCGCTCGTTGATCCAGCAGCGATACTTGGTGCGGACGATGTTCCTATTTCGCAGGCAAGCATCGGCCTGCAGCATGATGGAGGGCGGCGATTCCTTCACGATTTGCCGCGCCTTATCCTGGGCGGCCGCCAGTCCTGGACAAAGTACCTCGGCGCTAAATGCCTTGGTGCTTTCCTTGTGTTTCTCCATTGTGCGAACAAAATATTGCATCGGGGCGCTCACGATCTTACCTGCCTTCAAATATCAGGCGCTTGCAACCACACCGCAGCGAACCGCACCGAAGTTGCATCGGCGCCGATCACATTGCTAACGGCAACGGGTCGTACAGACCGCCGTTTGTGAATCACCCGGCCGCCGGAATACGCCCGGGAAACGATTCGACTGCTCTCGTCGCGCGTGTTTCAACCCACACGCTCCGACCTATTTCGCGGCGAACGGCACTAACTTCGACGCAATCCCGTCCCGCCGCGTTTACCGATTTCCGCTGCAGGCACATACGCGCCTCATCGCGGATGAAAACCGTTCCCCGCCAGGGGAACCGCAAAAATCTACCAGCGAGAACCGCGACCGCCGCCACCACCACCGCCGCCGCCGCGACCACCACCGCCGCCACCACCACCGCGCCAACCACCTCCACCGCCGCCGCCGCGCGGTCCACCACCGCCAGCCGGCTTCGGACGAGCTTCATTGACGTTCATCGCGCGGCCATTCAACTCCGCTCCGTTCAACTGCGAAATCGCGGTCTCCGCCTCTCGCTTGTCCGTCATTTCGACGAAAGCGAATCCGCGCGGCTGGCCTGTATCGCGGTCGGTTACGATGTTTACGCGTTCCACCGTGCCATATTGCGCAAAGGCCGCGTGCAGTTCTTCTTGGGTGGTGCGGAAATTGAGATTTCCGACGAAAATATTGGTCATCAGACTGTGCTCCCTTACACTGGCAACATCATCTTCGAATAGCAGCGCTGGAACTAAATCTGCGGACCAATACGCGCCTAGTACTTCCCGTACAGGAAAGGACGTAACAAAGACTCTTTTAGTTTAGCACTTCAGGGAAGCGAGCGCGGCACGATCTTACGCATCCGCTCGGAAATGCAGAGGACGCCCCCAGCGATTTAGGCTAGCAACCGGCTATATCACCACTTCGCGTTCATGTCGCTGGACGTGCCGCTCGCCGCCGGGATATAGCATTTCAAGGTGTAATCCATCACCATGCGGTCGGCATTGAATCGCCAGCCGAGGGTGCGGATCGTGCGTTTCATGCGCTTGATCCAGCCGCGCGGTAATCCATCTCGATCTCGATGGTAATAGAGTGGTATAACCTCTTCGTGCAGGACTCGATAGAGATCCTCTCCGTCGCGCGAATCGTGGACGTCCATATTGGAGTGCGTGCGCCCGGTGCCGATGGCGAATCCGTTCAAGCCGTCGTAGGCCTCCGCCCACCATCCGTCCGGAACCGAGAGATTCAGTCCGCCATTCAGCACGACTTTCTGCCCACTGGTGCCGGACGCCTCCAGCGGCCGCCGCGGATTATTCAGCCACACGTCGACGCCCTGTACCAGATAGCGCCCACGTTGATATCGTAGTCTTCGACGAACACAAAGTTGGTCGGCGAACTTGCGAGTCGCGCATCAGCTGCGCGATCTGCTGCAGAACTTGCTTGCCGGGTTCATCGTGCGGATGGGCTTTCCCCGCGAAGACGAACTGCACCGGGCGCTTGGGATCGTTGACCATCGAGGCCAGACGTTCCATATCGGCCAGCACCAGGTTGGCGCGCTTGTAGGTGGCGAAGCGGCGTGCGAAGCCGATGGTCAGAGCGTCGGGGCTCAGCACTTGCGGCAAGACGGCGCAGTTCTCCGGGGGCTTCCGCGCGGCGCTCCGCCTGCTCACGGCGCGACGGCGCACGAACTCCAGCAGTCGCGACTTCAGGCTCAGGTGCGTTTCCCACAGCTCGCCGTCGTCGATTTTTTCGATGCCTTCCCAGATGCGCGGCTCGCCGCTATGCTCGTGCCAGCCGGTGCCGAGATGGCGATCGTAGAGACGGAACATCTGCGGCGCCAGCCACGAGGGCACGTGCACGCCATTCGTAATGTGCCCGATCGGCACGGCGTCTTCGGCTCGGCCGGGATACAGACCCGTCCACATGGCGCGCGAAACTTCGCCATGCAGCGCCGAAACCGCGTTGGCGCGGCGCGAGAGCTTGAGACCCAGCACGGTCATGCAGAAATCCTCGTACGGATTGTCCGGATGTCTCGCGGCCGAGCTCCATAAAGCGCTCCTGCGAAAGCCCCAGCTTTTCGCGCAGCGGGCCCGAGATGCTCCTCGATCAGGCCGGCGTTGAAGCGGTCGTGGCCCGCGGGCACCGGCGTGTGGGTGGTGAAAACCACTTCGCGCGCACACGCGCGGCGCGGCTTCGTCGAAGCCGATGCCCTCTTCTTCCATGCGGCTGCGGATGGCTTCCAGCACCGCGAACCCGCTGTGGCCCTCGTTCAGGTGAAGCACGCCCGGCGTGATCCCCATCGCCTTCAGCGCGCGAAATCCGCCCACGCCGAGCAGCAATTCCTGGCGAATGCGCACGCGGCCATCGCCGCCATAAGGCGCGAAGTGAGCTCGCGGTCTTCCGGCGCGTTGCCCTCGACGTTCGAATCGAGCAGCAGCAGATCGCAGCGGCCGACCTTCACGCGCCACACCTTCGCGCGAGATCGTGCCGCTGCGCGTTTCCATCTGCACCGTGACCGGCTCGCCGTCTTGCCGATCGCCGGCTCCATCGGCAACTGGTTCACATCGGTCGTCGAGATACTCTTCCTGCTGCCAGCCGCTCTCATCGAGCCGCTGGCGGAAATAACCCTGGCCGTAAAAAAGCCGACGCCGACCAGCGGAATGTCCAGATCCGAAGCGCTCTTGATGTGATCGCCGGCCAGAATGCCCAGGCCGCCCGAATAAATGGGAAACGATTCATGCAGGCCGAATTCGGCCGAAAAATAGGCCACCGGGCGCGGACGCAGCACGCCCGCATGCGTCGCGCCCCACGTGCTGTCGGCGTTGCAGATACTCTTGCTGCCGGCGGTAGGCATAGTTGATGCGGCTATGCAGCACCAGCTCGCCGGCGCGGCGTTCGATCTCGCCAGCGGCAACTCCGCAAGCAGCGAAATCGGATTGTGATTCAGCTGCCGCCAACGCGCCGGATCGCAGATCGCGGAAACAAGCTGGTGGAATCGTGATCCCAGCTCCACCACAAATTGCGCGCGAGCGACCACAGCCGTTCCTGCGTCGGCGCGATAAAGCGATCGAGGGTGCGCGCTTCGCTGATGACGGGCGCGACTTCGCGCGGCCGCCTCCGTCAGCATCCCGACTTCGTCGTCAAGGAAGACGCGAGGCTCGACGTCTGCACCACGAGCACGCCTTGCAGAACGCCGTGATCGATCAAGGGCACGCCGAGAAACGATTGATAAGCGTCTTCGCCGGCTTCGCTGAAGTATTTGAACCGCGGATGGTTCCTCACTTGTTCCACGGCGACCGGCCGCATCTGCTCGGCCACCAGCCCAGCCAGCCCTTCGTGCAGCCCGAGGCGCAGCGTGCCAACGCACTCGGGACGCAAGTCCGAGCGTCGCGGCCAGCACCAGGTTGGCGCGATCCGGCTCCAGCAGATAGGCGGAGCAAACATCGGTCTTAAAACGCCGCGCGATGAGCGCCACGACGTTGATAAGCGTTTCGGCCGGCGCGCCTCCTTCTCCGGCAAGGGTGCTAATCTGTTCGAGAGTCAGGACGTTGCGAGCGTCCCTGGATTCGGCTGGCATCATGTTGAAGAGTCCTTAAACGACCGGCATATAGGCACAGCGGACTTGCAACCACAGGGTTCCGGGCGCAACGGGGCGTGGAGAAGGGAACTCCACCAGTGTAAAGCATCCCGGCGTTCAGACATAAAAAAATCTGGCCGAGCGTACAGGAAATTTCTCACCGGAACAATGCGTGCGCGTGAAACCACCGTCTAGCGACGGAGAGCCCGACGTGTTAGCGAGCGATTCCAAGGTCCTGCTCGGCGCAAAGCCAATCTTCTTCGGGAGATCCCATGGGACAGCCGCGCTCCAGCCAGCGGAAATAGGCTCGCTCGGCGATCTGCTCGGCAGTGACGCCGTTCATGGCGTTGCTCAGGTTCATCATCGAATGGCCGTCGGTGACTTCGAAGGGTTTCGCTTTCGCGGGCTTTGCTTTCGTTTTCAGAAGAGTGGTTTTTTTCGCAGCCGCTTTGACCAGCGGGGCTTTCGTTGTGACGCGACGCGTCTTCGGCGGGTCTATTTTCTGTGCTTGCGCGGCAAGCTTCGAAGCGTCCGTTAGCTTTGCGGACACCGACGGCAACGGCGATCGGCGGGCAGAAACGCTTGGCACGGACACACTCGTCGCCGGAGGATTCGATGCGGATGCCATTTTTCTAGGCATGGATTGGGATCACTCCTTCAAATCCAAAAAACAGCAGGGTTGTTTGGAGGAATTTCCGTCTTGCGCTCATGATATCATCGCCGGCCCAGCGCGACAACGATTTGATGACCTCAATAAGATCTTTGAATGACATGGCGAAGTCGATGTCTGTCAAAATTGGGAGGAACCAGTATCTTCAAACGCCAAGTTCCCCAAGGGACACATCATGCAGTTCGGCCAATATCAATGCGACGGCTTTTATGACGAGATGTTCGACGCCGAGGGTATGGCTCGCCGGAAGCGCGCCTGCTGCTGGAAACCATCGAATCGCTGGAAGAGGGGCAACTGCTGCGCTGCCAGCGCGCCGCCGAACGCCTGCTGCTGCAGATGGGCATCACCTTCAACGTGTATGGCGATTCGGCGGGCGCCGAACGCATTTTCCCCTTCGACCTGATTCCGCGCATCGTGCGCGGCCGACGAATGGGACGTGGATCGAGCGCGGCCTCAAGCAGCGCATCCACGCGCTCAACGAGTTCATCGACGACATTTACCACGATCAGAAGATCCTGAAAGACAAGATCATTCCCGAAGAGGTCATCCAGTCGGCCACTTTTTACCGCCCGCAGTGCCTCGGCATCAATCCGCCGCGGCGGGTCTGGTGCCACATCACCGGCACCGACCTGGTGCGCCACGGCGACGGCCAGATTTACGTGCTGGAAGACAACCTGCGCGTGCCTTCCGGCGTTTCCTACGTGCTGGAAAACCGCGATCTGATGAAGCGCACTTTCCCGCAGGTGTTCGAAGGCTTGCGCGTGCGCCCGGTCGACGATTATCCCAGCAAGCTGCTGGAGATGCTGGAATCGATGCGCCGCCGCGGGCGCATCGGAGAATCCCACCGTGGTGCTGCTGACGCCCGGGCATGTACAACTCGGCCTACTTCGAACACAGTTTTCTGGCGCAGCAGATGGGCATTCAACTGGTCGAAGGGCGCGATCTGGTGGTGCAGGACGGCTAGGTCTGGATGCGCACCACCAAAGGCCTGCGCAAGGTGGACGTGATCTACCGGCGCATCGACGACGATTTTCTGGACCCGCTGGCCTTCCGCGCGGATTCGCTGCTGGGCGTTCCGGGATTGATGGACGCCTATCGCGCCGGGCAACGTGGCGCTGGCGAATGCGCCGGGCAACGGCGTGGCGGACGATAAGGTGGTCTACGCCTACGTGCCCGACATGATCCGCTATTACGAGGGCGAAGATCCGATCCTGCCGAACGTGCCGACGTATCCTCTGCTGGCGCGATCAGGATCGCCAGCACGTTCTGGAGAATCTCGACAAGCTGGTGGTGAAGGCGGCGAATGAAGCGGGCGGCTACGGGATGCTGGTGGGTCCGCATTCGACCGCGGAGCAGCGCGAGGAATTCGCCGGCGGATCATCGGCGCATCCGCGCAACTATATCGCGCAGCCGACGCTCGCGCTTTCGCGCGTGCCGACGTTGATCGACGATCATTTCGAAGGGCGGCACGTGGACCTGCGGCCGTACATTCTCTACGGCAAAGAGATTAAAGTGCTGCCGGGCGGGCTGACGCGAGTGGCGCTGCGCAAGGGCTCGCTGGTGGTGAATTCCTCGCAGGGCGGCGGCAGCAAGGACACGTGGGTGCTGGCGGGCCGACGGCACCGCATGCGGACGAGGAACACCGAACGGTAAATGGCATACGATGACAGGCGATAGCCCTCTTCTCAGCCGCGTGGCCGATTCCGTCTATTGGATGGCGCGATATATCGAACGCGCCGAAAACGTCGCCCGCTATCATCGGCGTCAATCTGAATCTGCAGCTGGACCTGCCGATGGATCCGGAGCAGCAATGGCAGCCGCTGATCGATACCAGCGGCGATACCGAGGTTTTCAAGAAGCGCTATGGCGAAGCCACTCAAGCACAACGTGATCGAGTTCCTGACCTACGACGCGGAGAATCCCAATTCGATAAATTCGTGTCTGCGCGTCGGCTCGTGAGAATGCGCGCTCGGTTCGCGAGACGATCTCGTCGGAGATGTGGGAGCAGGTCAACAGCATGTACCTGCGACATGCAGATCGCAGCCGGCACATGCCGGAGCCCGAGTCGCTTCCCGAAATCTTGCGCTCGCATCCGGCTCAGGCTGCCACCTGTTCCAGGGCATCACCGATGCCACCATGACGCACAACGAAGCGTGGCATTTCGCGCGGCTGGGACGCAAGCTGGAGCGCGCCGACAAGACCTCGCGCATTCTGGACGTCAAATATTTCATCCTGCTGCCTTCGCTCGCGATGTGGGAACGCCGTACGACGATATCCACTGGTCGGCGGTGTTGAAGTCGGTGAGCGGATTCGAAATGTACCGCAAAAAATACGGCCGGATCGCGCCACGCGATATCGTCGATTTCCTGGTGATGGACCGTGAATTTCCCGCGCTCCATTCACTACTGCGTCAGTACGCGCCGATGAATCGCTGCACGCGATCACCGGCACGCCCATGGGGACGTTCCATGTACCTTCCGAGCAGCTGATGGGACTGTTGCGCGCGGAACTGGATTTTACGCCGGTGGATCAGATTCTGCGCCGGCGGTCTGCACGAATATCTCGATATGCTGCAGGCAAGATGAACGCAGGATCGGACGCGTGCAGCCTGCAGCGACGATTTCTGTTTCGTCGCGAGCCGCCAAAGCCAGCAGGCGAGGGCGCATGCGGCAACTGAGTCACGGAATGCGCTAATGGGATTCGCGTCGCGCTACATCATAAGACGGTTTACAAATACGACCGCCTGGTCACGCTTGGGCCGCAGGTCGTGCGCTTGCGGCCCGCGCCGCATAGCCGCACGCCGGTTCTCAGCTATTCGCTGCGCGTGGAGCCCGAGCGACCACTTCATCAACTGGCAGCAGGACCCGCAGAGCAATTTTCTGGCGCGGCTGGTGTTTCCCGAGCCGACGCGCGAGTTCTCGCTGGAAGTGGATCTGGTGGCGGAGATGACGGTGCTCAATCCCTTCGATTTTTTCCTGGAGCCGTACGCCGAAAAGTTTCCCTTCACGCTACGAAGCAGTGGCTGGCGCATGAACTGACGGCCGTATCTGGAAGCTGACTCCGGCCGGCGCCGCAGCTTGAAGGCGTTCATGGCTCGCATCGACCGCACAGGAAGTGCGCACCATCGATTTTCTGGTGGATCTGAATCGGCAGCTGCAGAAGGAGATTCGTTACTGATCCGCATGGAGCCGGGAGTGCAGACGCCGGAAGAGACGCTGACACTGGCCAGCGGATCGTGCCGCGATACGGCCTGGCTGCTGGTGCAGGTACTGCGGCACTGGGACTGGCGGCGCGTTTCGTCTCCGGTTACCTGATTCAGCTGAAGCCGGACGTGAAACCGCTGGAAGGGCCCGGCGGGCGCCGAAACGATTTCACCGATCTGCACGCGTGGGCCGAAGTTTATTTGCCGGGCGCCGGATGGGTGGGGCTGGATCCCGACTTCGGGATTGTTCGCGGGCGAGGGACATATTCCGCTGGCGGCGACGCCCGAGCCGCAATCCGCCGCGCCGGTCTCCGGCGGCGGTCAGCCCATGCGAGGTCGAGTTCGATCACGAGATGAAGGTGACGCGCATTCATGAAGATCCGCGCGTCACGAAGCCGTATACCGACGACCAGTGGCAGCGCATTCGTGACGCTGGGCGAACAGATCGACGCGCGAGATTGCGGCCGGCGACGTCCGGCTGACCATGGGCGGCGAGCCGACCTTCGTCTCGATCGACGACATGGATGGCGAGGAGTGGAACACGGCGGCGCTGGGCCCGAAGAAGCGCGCCTGGCGGGCGAACTGCTGCGGCGGCTGCGCGAAATTCGCGCCCGGCGGGCTGCTGCATTTCGGGCAGGGCAAATGGTATCCGGGGGAATCTCTGCCGCGCTGGGCGTTACACCTGTACTGGCGCACGGACGGCGTTCCGCTGTGGCACGATCCGCAGCTGGATCGCCGATCCGGACCGCGACTACGGCTTCGGCCCCGACGAGGCGCGGCAGATTCGCCGAAGCACTGGCGAGCGGCTGGGAGTCGAAGTCCGGATTACGTGGTGACGGCCTACGAAGATCCGCTGGCAATATCTGCAGCAAGGAGCGCCAGCTGCCGATCAACGTGGATCCGCTCGAACAACAAGCTGGACGATCCGGAAGAGCGGGAGCGTTTGCGCCAAGTATTTGAGCGCGGGCTCGACCAGCCGGTGGGTTTCGTGCTGCCGCTGCAGCGGATGGGCAAGAACGGGCCGGAGTGGCAGACCGGCTTGTGGATGCTGCGCGCGCGGCATCTATATCTGATACCGGGCGATTCGCCGATGGGATTGCGTCTGCCGCTGCGAGTCGCTGCCGTGGGAGCCGGAAGAGAGAGAAGCAGCAGATGACGCGCCGATCCGATGGCGCCGCTCGGCCTCTGCCGGTGCCGCGCGCAGGATGGCTGTCGATGCGCGCCGATGCGCGCGCGGACAGCGCGCCCGCGGACGGCGCACGCCTGCCTCCGACAGGCAGATCGGCGCCGTGGTGTCGCACGGCGTTGGCGTCGAGCCGCGTGAGGGCGTCTGTATGTTTTCTGCCGCCGGTGGATGCGGCGGAAGACTACGTGGAACTGGTCGCGGCGATGGAAGATACGGCGGCGAGGCTTGAAAATGCCGGTGATCATCGAAGGCTATCCGCCGCCGTTCGACCCGCGGCTGCAGCACTCAAGGTCACGCCCGATCCCGGCGTGATCGAGGTGAACATGCAGCCGGCAGCGACATGGGCGGAACTGGCCGAAACACCACGACGCTTTACGAAGAGGCGCGGCTGACCGGCTGGGCACGGAGAAATTCATGCTGGATGGCCGCCATACGGGCACCGGCGGCGGCAATCACCTGGTGCTGGGCGGTCCGACGCCGGCGGATAGTCCGTTCCTGCGGCGTCCCGATCTGCTGAAGAGCCTGCTGGGCTACTGGCTGAATCATCCGTCGCTCTCTTATCTGTTTTCGGGCGTGTTCATCGGGCCGACGAGCCAGGCTCCGCGCGTGGATGAGACGCGCGCGGATGCGGTCTACGAACTGGAGATTGCGTTCAGCCTGTCTGGAGCAACCGGCGGGCGGATGTCCGCCGTGGCTGGTGGATCGTCTGTTCCGCAATCTGCTGGTGGACGTCACGGGCAATACGCATCGCGCCGAGTTCTGCATCGATAAACTTTATTCGCCCGACAGCGCCACCGGACGGCTGGGGCTGCTGGAACTGCGCGCGTTCGAAATGCCGCCGCACGCGCGCATGAGCCTGGCGCAGCAGTTGCTGGTGCGGGCGTTGGTGGCCCGGTTCTGGCGAAAGCCTTACGACGGAAGCGCCGATCCGCTGGGGCACGCGGCTGCACGATCAGTTCCTGCTGCCTTACTTCGTGGAGCAGGATTTCGGCGACGTGATCGAGCGAACTGCAGCGCGCCGGCTATCCGCTTGAAGCCGACGTGGTTCGCGCCGCACATCGAGTTTCGCTTCCCGGTGTACGGGCGCGTGAATTACGACGGCATCGAAATCGAACTGCGGCAGGCGATCGAGCCCTGGTACGTGCTGGGCGAAGAGCCGGGCGCGGGCGGGACGGCGCGCTATGTGGATTCGTCGGTGGAACGAGTGCAGGTGCGGGTGACGCGGACTGATCGGCGAGCGTTACGCGGTGACCTGCAACGGCCGCCGGCTGCCGCTGCAATCCACCGGCACGCACGGCGAGTACGTCTGCGGCGTCCGTACCGCGCCTGGCAGCCGCCGCGCTGCCTGCATCCGACGATTCCGGTGCATGCGCCGCTGGTTTTCGATCTGGTCGATCTGGCGGCGGGCCGGTCGATCGGTGGCTGCACGTATCACGTGGCGCATCCGGGCGGGCGCAAGTTACGACACCTTCGCGGTAAACTCGAATGAAGCCGAAGCGCGGCGGAGGGCGCGATTTCTTCGCGTTCGGCCATACGCCGGGTCCCATGACGGTGCCGCCGGTGGAAGAGAATCCGGAATTTCCCGCTACGCTTGGATCTGCGCCGCAGGCCATACGCGGCAAGCAGCGCGCGGTCGGAGACAAGCTCGGGGGCTTAGGGCGGGGCCACTGCAGGCGTAAACGGGCGAGACCAGCGGAAAGCGGATCACGGATGAAACGTGGCAGTCGGCCGGAAGTCCCGATCGCGGATCGAGGGATGTGGCGCTACGCTCCCGTAGAAGGCCATTGGGACGAAGCGCTGACGCCGTCCGGATTCCCGCGCCGGCACTGGCGGAGCTTGCCGTGGCCATGGGCGCATGGGCTCCGGCCAGTTGACGCCGCTGCTGGCACACCGGCCAGCAACTGATTCAGGCCAACGGCATCACCTATAACGTCGGCAGCGATCCGCAGGGGAAGGAGCGCCCATGGCCGCTGGATCCGATTCCGCTGGTGATGGATCCGCAGGAATGGGAGCAGATCGAGCGGTCGTAATCCAGCGGGCCACGCTGCTCAACCTGATGCTGCGCGACCTGTACCGGCGAGCAGCGGCTGATTCTTCGAGCGGCACCTGCCGTCGGCGCTGCTGTTCGCCAACCCGCATTTCTGCGTCCGTGCTATGGCATCACGCCGCCGCGGCGGCGTCTATCTGCACACCTATGCGGCCGATCTGGCGCGCGTCGCCGGATGGCCACTGGTGGGTGATTTCGGATCGCACGCAGGCGCCGTCGGGGATCGGCTATGCGCTGGAGAACCGGCTGGTGAGCGCGCGGACGCTGCCGTCGCGTCTTCAGCCAGTGCCGCGTGCGGCAGTTGACGCGTTTTTCGAAGTGAAGCGCGACGCGCTGCTGAGCTTGCGCCAGCGGCGAACCCACGCCGCGGTCGTGCTGCTGACGCCCGGGCCGCACAACGAGACTTACTTCGAACATTCCTTTCTGGCCGGCCACTGGGGCTTCACGCTGGTGGAAGGCGCCGACCTGACGGTGCGCGACAACCGCGTGTATCTGAAAACGCTGGCGGGGCTGGAGCCGGTGGACTGATCCTGCGGCGGCTCGACGACAGCTTCTGCGATCCGCTGGAACTGCGCGGCGATTCGCTGCTGGGCGTGCCGGGGCTGGTGCAGGCGATCCGCAGCGGGCACGGTCGTGGTGGACAACGCGCTGGGCAGCGGCCTGATGGAAACTCCGGCGCACATGGCGTTCCTGCCGGGAATGTGCCGCCAACTACTCGGCGAGGAGCTGCGCATGCCGTCGGTGGCGACGTGGTGGTGCGGGCAGGAAGGAGCCGCGGCGCTACGTGCTGGATCATCTGGAAAAGCTGGTGATCAAGCCGACATTCCGCCGCTTCGACCTGCGTCCGGAGTTCCCGTGGCGATGGACGCGGCGGCGCGGGCGGAGCTGGTGCGAAAGATCGAGGCGCAGCCGGAGCAATTCGTGGCGCCAGGAGCGGGTGGCATGCTTTCGACGGCCCCGTGCGTACCGAGCATGGGCTGGCGCCGCGTCACGTCGTGCTGCGCGTGTTCGCGGTGTGGGACGGCGAATCGTTACACGGTGATGCCGCGGCGGGCTGACGACGGGTTTCCACGGCGGACACGTCGGTGGTTTCGATGCAGCCGGCGCGGGGCAGCAAGGATACCTGGGTCTTCGAAGGTCACGGGAGGCCCGCGTCATCGCGCGCCGGCGCATTCGCACATCCACAGCGATCCGCGGCCGGCGCGTTCCAAACTGCCCAGCCGCGTGGCCGACAATTTATTCTGGCTGGGGCGGTATACGGAACGCGTGGAATCGGGCGTGCGCCTGGTTCGCGTGCTGTTGCCGGCGCTCTCCGGCGAAGAAGATTTCGGAGGCAGCGGCGTCGCTCGAGACCGTGGTCCGGCTTGCTGGAGGCATGGGCATTATCTGCCGCCCGAAGTTTTCCGGCGGCTCGCTGGCGCGCGCAGCGCTGGCAGGTACAGCGCCTGCTTCGGAACGATGGTCTACGACCCCACGCGCGACGTCCGGGCTGGGTTGGAATTTGAAGCACGATGCGGCGAGTGGCGTGGAATCTGAAAGAGCGGCTGTCGTCGGACACATGGCGGGTGCTGCAGCAACTGGAAGTCCGATTTCTCCGCGACGCCCGCGACCGGCAAATCCCGACCAGCGCTTCGTCGGCCGAGATGAGCCTGCTGGACGGCGCCATTGTCACGCTGGCGGCATTCGCCGGGTTGCTGATGGAGAACACGACACGCGGTTACGGCTGGCGATTCCTCGAGATCGGCAGGCGGCTGGAACGCGCCCTTCAAATGCCGAACTGCTGCGCGCGGGCATCGCGGAAGCGCCGACGAATCGAGCCCTATCTGCAGATGCTGCTGCAACATCGCCGACAGCTCGATTACGTATCGCACGCGGTATTTCACCGCGCTGCGGACGGAACTGGTGCTGGAACTGCTGCTGGCCGACGAGACCAATCCGCGCTCGATCGCGTTTCAGCTGGCGACGCTGCAGGAGCATACAAGGGATTTGCCGA
>CAVXVL010000052.1:0-218942 GCA_963765085.1 Terriglobia bacterium
CATCATGGCTCTTCAGCGGAATCGCGTCGGGCAAGATCTTCTCTTTTTTAACCTGCTCCACGGGCTTCGCCGCTGCTGCGAACCTCCGACTGCGTATCGTTGGCCACCGGATTCTCCATGCCCTTATGCTGCAGGGGAATCGCGTCGACCGCTTGAATGCCGATGGATGCTCCACCCGCGTCCTTCGCGCCGAACGCCTCCTATGCGCGCCCATGAAGGTATAGAGAGCGAGCGCGGCCACTACCGTTACATGCAGCGCGATCGCATAGGCGATGTACCGGCCCATCGGGTCCCGCTGATCGAGAATGTCAGCGTGCTGCGTCATCGCGTCCTCGCTGATCGTCCGCGCGTGGAAACTGTCCTCGGGTTTCGCCACCAGCCTGATCCCGAGCTTCGCGTCGTTGAGCGTGCTGATCACCTGCGCGATGGGATCGAAGGTCGTGGCCTGTCGGCGCGCACATACACGAATTTTTCAATTCTTGAAACGCTTCGCGATTTCGTCGGAGAGCGAATTGATGTTGACCGGCTTCTCGTTCAGGAACAGCTTGCCGTCGCGGGTCACGCTGACCACAGGCAGGTCTTCGGCCGAGTCCTTCACCTGCTTGACCTCCGGCACGTTGACCTCCATGCCGAACTCCATCACATGCGCCGTCAGCATGAAGATGATCAGCAGCACCAGGACGACGTCCACAAGCGGAATGATATTGATCTCGGCGAGCGCGCCGCCGGCCGAACGCGACCGCCGCCCGCCCGATCCAAAGCCATTCGATGATCCGAAATTGAACGCCATGATGGAACCTTGGAAACGGCTAGCCCTCGAACGTGCGCTCGGTCAGATTGAGAAATTCGAGCGAAAAATCTTCCATGCGTGCGGCCATTTCTTTAATCGTGTGCCCGAAATGATTGTAGAAAATCGCCGCGGGAATCGCGGCGGCGAGACCCAACGCGGTCGCGACCAGCGCGTTCGCGATGCCCGAGCGACGACGCGCATGCTCGTCGAGCCCTCAATCCCAACGCTTGAAACGCATTGATGATGCCCCACACGGTGCCGAACAGTCCGATGAACGGCGTCACCGTGGCCGTCGTCGCAAGCCAGTTCATGCTCCGTTCCAGCTTGGCGATCTCCTCGCTCACGCCCACTTGCAAGGTGCGTTCGAGCGCCACGAAGTTCGTGATGCGGCCCTTCGCCGTCATTTGCCGGCTGACTTCGTGATAGCCGAAATCGAACACGGTGGCGAGCGGCGCGGCGTCGAACTGCTGCGCCACCGCTTCAATGGCATCGAGCTTTCCGCCTTTGCGAAACGCCCGCAGAAAATGCCGGTTCGCGTTGCGCGCTTTGCGGAAGAAGAACCATTTCGAAAAAATGATCGACCAGGACAGCAGGGAAAAGAGAAGCAAGAACCCCATGACCGCGAGCGGGATAGGCTCCTTGGTGCTGACCAGTTCCCAGAAATCCACTTGCAGTAAGAGAAAGCCCGACAACGCGTGCACTTCTACATTGTAATCAACCTGCGGGCCAAGGTCGGCAACAAAATATTGTCGGTCCCTGCCCCCTACATGTTTGCCCGAAATTGTTTGGAGTGGCCGCTCGGCTTTGGGTCGCCAAAATCGCGGCCTAGGCATTTCCCTTCTCTCGCGTCGCGGACATGCCGACGATATGAAAGCACATGCTGCGAAGCATTCTGATCAGTCCCGACGAACCGCTCAATTCAGAATTAGCGGCGGTGCTGGCCGATTTTCCGGATCTGGAACTGGTGCGGGTCTTCACCGGCTATCCCGGCTTGGATGATCTCCTGCGCACCATACGAGTCCGCAAGCCGGATTTCTTGTTTCTTTCGATCGCGGACCTTTCCCAAGTGGAAGCGCTGGCGGCTCAGATTGACGACTTCCTGCCGGACTTTCCCATCGTCGCGGTGGGGCGGCATCTGGAAGCGGACGTCATGCCCAAACTCATGCACTTGGGCATTCGCGAGTACCTGACTTCGCCGATTCGGCGCGACGAAGTCGCCCGCGTCGGAGCTTCGATCCGCAAGCTCATCCAGAAACATCCGGTCCAGCCCGCGAGCCTGGGCGATCTGTACACTTTTCTGCCGGCGAAGCCCGGCGTGGGATGTTCGACGATTGCCGTCAGCACGAGTTGCGCGCTCGCTGAAGATCTGGGCGCGCGCGCGGTCCTGATCGATTGCGACATTGCCGCCGGACCCATCAAATTCTTGCTCAAGTTGGGAAGCAGCGCCTCGCTCATCGACGCGCTGGCCCATGCTCCGAACCTGGATGAGGACTTGTGGCGCCAGATGGTGGGCACCTGGCACAAGCTCGACGTGCTGCATGCGGGCGAGCTCGCCCCGCCGCCCAATCTCGATGCGCAGAGCGTGCAGTCGGTTCTCTCCCTGGCCCGCTCGCAATACGAAGTGATCTGCGCCGACCTGCCCAGCAGTGTGGACCCGTTCTCCATTACCTGGATGCGGGAATCGCGCAGAATTTTCCTGGTCACCACGCCCGAAGTCGTTCCGCTGCACTTCGCCGCCGAAAGAGTGTATTCGCTCAAGAAGCTCGGACTCGACGAAAGAGTCAATCTATTGCTGAATCGGAAGACTGGACACGAGGGAGGTCTGAGCGATGCTGAAGTAGCCCGCATGGTCGGGTTGCCGGTGACGGTGACTTTTTCGAACGATTACGCTGGCGTCGGCAAGTCGATTCTCGAAGCCAATCCAGTCTCTCGCGATACGCCACTCGGTCAGAGTATCCTGAACCTCGCGCATTCGCTGGTTCCTCATTTGCAGCCGAAAAAATCCGCGAAGCAGCGGAGGTTCCTGGAGTTCTTCCACATTTCGCACAGCGAAGACGCGCAGGAAGTCTGGAAAGATTGAGCGGGGCGTAACTCTTCCCTTCGCAAGTCACTTCGCCGGCATGTGCTGCGCGTCCTTCTCATTTTCCGCGCACACCGCATCGAGAAGATCGGTGTCGACCATCAGATCCTGATAGATCGTCACTGTGAACGGAAGCGTGTACGATTTCGGATCATCCACTGAAACTTCGATTTCCAATTTTCCGAACACCGGACGACGGAATCGCTCCGTCACTCTCGCGGTGCTGGTCAGAGGACTGCCGGACGCATCGAGCCACTGGTCGTCGCGATATCCGATCGATTGCACCACCAGCCTCTCGCCTTCCCATTTCCCGACCGAATAGCCGTTCCAGTTGGGCTGCGGATCTTCCGGGAGCGGACGGCCGTCGGTAAAAATCTGACGAAAATTCGCGTTGTATTCGTTCAGAATCACGAGCAGCGGAGGCGTCTGCACGAACTTCTTCATCGTCGGAATCAGATGCATGCGCGGACCGCCCGGCGAGATGCAATGCAGATAAGCATCGTCGGCCGTGGTCTTATTCGCCATCTTTTGCTTGGCCCCCGGCTGATACGGCAGACCGTCTTTCAAATCGGCTCCGATGTTGAAAAACTGGCGGCTGACCGGCAGATCAGTACAGACACGATTAATTCCGTCGCACGGCAAGGGATCGGCCTTCTGCCATAATCCCGAAAGATCCGGCTTGCCGTCGGCGGTGCGCGGCGCAGGCGCGGCCATGTTCGGCTTCCCGTCGGCGGTGCGCGGAACGCCCGGCGTCGGATAGTGGATCCACTGCGCCGCGAGGTGCGTCGCCATCAGGACGAATGTCGCGAGCGCCGCGTGGATTCGCACGTGGGCATTATATCAGCGGGGTTGCAACGAAAACGCCGGCGAATGGCGCACCGCATCCATTCATTTTTCGAACGCTATAATTCAGTCAATGCTCGTCGAGCTGACCGTGGAAAATTACGCCGTGGTCGAGAAGGTCCGCGTGCGCTTTCATCGCGGCCTGAATCTGCTCACGGGAGAGACAGGAAGCGGAAAATCCATCGTCGTGGATGCTCTCGCGCTGCTGTTCGGCGCACGCGCCGCGGCGGAGATGGTGCGCACCGGCGCGGAACGAGCCCGCATCGCCGGAATCTTCGAGGTCGATCCGAAGCATCTCCCGGAGGGCGTCGAAGCCGAAGACAACGAGCTGATTCTGGAACGCGAGATCCTCGCCAACGGCAAATCCCGAGCCTTCGTCGGAGGCCGTCCCGTCACCGCTGCCCTGCTTCGCGAGATCGCCGAGCGCCTGGGTGATATTCACGGGCAGCACGATCAGCAGCAGCTCTTTTCTCCCGCCACCCAACGCGACATGCTGGACGCATTCGCGGGCGCGGCGGACCTCGTCTCGGAAACTCGCGCGTCTTTCTTTCGCTGGCGCGCGGCCTCGGATGAACTCGCCGAACTGGAACGCACCTCGCAGGAAAAGCTGCGCCAGGCCGACCTCCTGAAATTCCAGCTTCAGGAAATCGAAGCGGTCGCGCCGAATGAGGGCGAAGACGTTCAGCTCGAAAACGAGCGCCGTGTGCTGCGCAACGTCGTCCGTTTGCAGGAATCCGCCGAAGCCGCCTACGCCGCTCTCTACGAAGATCCAGAAAGCGTCTCTGCGCAACTCCGCTTGGTTCAGAAGCGCCTCGAAGAAGTCGCGCGGATCGACGAGGATCTCCGCGACGTTCTCGCCGCGCTGCAGCCCGCGGCCATCGGCATTGAGGAAGCCTCGCACGCGCTGCGGAATTATCTCGGAAAGCTGGAGTCCGATCCAGGACGCCTCGAAGAGATCGAAACGCGCTTAGCCGCGCTCGAAAAACTGAGACGCAAATACGGCGCCGGTCTGCCGGAAGTGCTTGCATTTCTCGAAGACGTTCGCGGTCAGTTGGCCGTCGTGGAAACCTCCGGCGAACGCCAGGAGAACTTACGCAAAGAACTGCGCGTGTTGTCCGCTGCCTATGAATCCGCCGCACAATCGCTTTCGGTGCGCCGCAAGGAAGCCGCGCGAAAGCTCGGGAAACGCGTCGAGATCGAACTCGCCGCGCTTGCGATGGAGCGATCCCGCGTGGAGATCCGAGTGTCTCCTACGGAGTGGTCGGCTTCCGGTATCGATACGGTTGATTTTCTGCTCTCTCCGAACGCAGGAGAAGAACCGAAGCCCCTTGAAAAGATCGCGTCCGGCGGCGAGCTTTCCCGCGTCGCGCTGGCGCTCAAAACGTGCACGGCGGTAGCCTCGCGCGCGGCGATCCCACGCACTTTGGTCTTCGATGAAATCGACGCCGGTGTCGGCGGCAGCGCAGCCGAAGCCGTGGGACGGAGGCTCAAGAAGCTCGCCGGAACCAGCCAGGTTCTGTGCGTGACGCATCTGGCGCAAATCGCGGGATTCGCCGATCATCACTACTTCGTCGAGAAGCATGCCGAGCGCGGACGCACCGTGACGACGATCGAAGAATTGTCGGCTTCCGCAAGAACCCGCGAAATCGGACGCATGCTCTCCGGCGAACGCGTCACACCCGAAGCCTTGCGCCACGCCGAGCAGTTGATCAAGCTTGCGGCGGAATGAAATCGCTTCGTGAAACATGTTGTTAACCATGTTGTTAACGACGAGCCGCTACAATAAACCTCATGCGGCCGAATCGATTCCTGGGTACCGTTGCGCTGACGCTTGCGCTAGCCGCGCCTGCGCCCGCGTGGAACTTCTCCGGCCACTGGATCGCCGCTGCGATCGCCTATCAGCGACTGACGCCGGCGGTTCGCGCGCGCGTCGACGAACTCATCCGCAAACATCCGGATTACGAAAAAATGATTTTCGCGGATGCGCCTTCCGATCCCGAAAGTCGTGCCCGCGCCGCGTTCATTCACGCCGCCAGTTGGCCGGATGAGATCCGCAACGATCCGCGCTTTTACGACGACACGCGCACCGACGCGATCCCGACTCCGACCTTGCCGGGCTTCCCCGGCATGCAGCGGCACACCAACTGGCATTATGCCGATACGCCGTTTTCGCCGGATCACACGCCGTTGGTCCAGGACCCTCCGCCCACGGCACTCACCGAGATCCGGCGCCTGTTGAACGAGATTCCGGCGTCGGACGGAAGCGCCTACGACCTGCCGTGGATCGAGCACCTGGTCGCCGACGTCCACAATCCGCTTCACTCTACCAGCCGCTTTACCAAAGCGCTGCCGGAAGGCGACCGCGGCGGGAATCTCGTTTTCATACCCGGGAAAAATCTACATGCGCTGTGGGACGACGCGGCCTCTCCTCACGACATGCACTACGAAGGCGTTCTGAAATCCGCGCGCGAGCTCATGGCCCAACACCCGCCTCCCGTATCTATGTCATTGAATCCTAAGATGTGGCTGGAGGAGAGCTTCAAGATCGCGCAGTCCGATGTGTACACCTTTGGCGACGAGAGCGGCACAAAGGAGCATTCGGTTGCGCTTCCACCCGGCTATGCGGCGAACGCGCAGAAAGTCGCGCGTCAGCGGCTCGTCCTGTCCGGCTATCGGCTGGCGGCGGTGCTGAACGGACGCATGCGATAGCCACTGACCTATCCCTAGCTAGCCCGATCCCGAAATCCGGGGTCTTGTACACTCGCGTTCAGGAGTGTTAGTATGAGAGCGTCCAGTTGTGGAACGATCTTGTGTTCCACCGCGTCTCTTTCTCTAGGGAAGGTGAGCCAATCGGTGAACCGCCCCGAAAGTTCGGTAAGCTGCAGCTTAATCGCCGCGGTAAGCCGGCCGGTGAGTATCTTCCTCCGAGTACTCACCGGTTTTTTTCTTTTGGCGCCGTTCCGGAAGCGTTGCGCGCTTGGACCGATTGGTATACTGTGTGCAGGTTAGGGATTGATGCGCACTCTGGTCCCTGTTTTTCTCGTCGCAATGCTCCCGCTGGCGCTTTATCCGGCGGATCAGGACACGAAGCCTGCTGGCGGCTCCGAACCTACGGTAAATATTACGCCTCGGGTGCGCGGACGCGGTCCCGAGCAACCGGATACGATCGCCGACCGCCGCGCGGATATTCGCATCGATACCACCCTGGTTCTGATTCCAGTTGCGGTCACCGATCCCATGGCTCGTTTCGTGACGGGACTGGAGCGCGACAACTTTAAAATCTACGAAGACAAAATCGAGCAGCAGATCACGCAGTTTTCGAGCGAAGATGCGCCGCTCTCCGTGGGCATCGTCTTCGACACGAGCGGCAGTATGGGCGCGAAGCTGATCCGTTCGCGGGAGGCTGTCACGCAATTCATGAAGACCGCGAACCCGCAGGACGAGTTTTTCCTGGTGGTCTTCAATGACCGTCCCGAACTGGTCCAGAGCTTCACCAAGGAAACCGAAGAGATTCAGAACCGGCTCACCTTCACGCAGGCAAAAGGCCGCACGGCCCTGCTCGACGGCGTTTACATGGCGATGAGCCAGATGAAGAAAGCTCGCAATCCGCGGAAGGCGATCCTGATTATTTCCGACGGCGGCGATAACTCCAGCCGCTACACGGAAACGGAAGTAAAGAACGCCGTGCGCGAGGCCGATGTACAGATTTACGCCATCGGCATATTTGAGCCGGTGAGCTCGCGCGGGCGAACCATCGAGGAAATGAACGGCCCGGGCCTGTTGAGCGAAATCGCCGAACAAACCGGCGGAAGGCATTTTTCCGTGGATAATCTGGCCGAACTCCCCGACGTGGCCGCCAAGATCGGCATCGAGTTGCGCAACGAATATGTGGTCGGCTATAGCCCCAAGAATGCGACTCGCGATGGAAAGTATCGTCGCGTTCAGGTGAAACTGGTAAAGACGACGGGATTACCGCCGCTCAAAGCCATGTTTCGAACTGGATATTATGCACCTCTTCAATAAGGCCTGCGTCTTTCTTCTGCTCGGCTGCCTCGCCATGGCGCAGCAAACCACGCCGCCCGAGTCGAAAGACGGTTTCGCGAAGGAGTCGGCCTCGGATGAGGTTCCCGTTTTTACCTCCGACACGCGCCTCGTGGTGGTGCATGCGAGCGTTCTCGACAAGAACAACAAGCTGGTCACGAACCTTCCGCAGACCGATTTCAAAGTGCAGGAGAACGGCATCGATCAGATGATCACGCTGTTCCGGCGGGAAGATCTTCCGGTATCGATGGGCATCATCATCGACAACAGCGGCAGCATGCGCGAGAAGCGCGCGAAAGTCGCCGCGGCGTCGCTCGATCTGATCCGCGCGTCGAATCCTCAGGACGAGGATTTCGTCGTCAACTTCAACGATGACGCCTACCTGGATCAGTCGTTCACCAACGACGTCAAGAAGCTGGAAGCGGCGCTTGAACGCTATGACACCAAGGGCGGCACGGCCATGCGCGACGCCATCTCGATGTCCATCGATTACCTCAAGGACAAAGGCAAAAAGGACAAGAAAGTCCTGATGGTGGTCACCGACGGCAACGACAATACCAGCAACATCAGCCTGGAAGACCTGGTTCGCAAAGCGCAGCAGAACGACGTGCTGATCTATTCAATTGGAATCCTGGGCGAAGAGGAACCGCGCGAGGCCAAACGCGCCAAACGCGCCCTGGATGAACTGGCGAAGGCCACGGGTGGTATGAGCTACTATCCGAAGGACCTGGCCGAGATCGACCGCATCACGCCGGAAGTGGCGCATGAGATCAGGAATCAGTACACCATCGGCTACACGCCCACCAATACGGCCCTGGATGGCACGTTCCGCAAGATCAATGTGATCGTGACCGCGGCCGGCAAGCCGACCGTTCGCAGCCGTAACGGATACTACGCGACGGCTTCCCACAAGTGATTCGCCTGATTCGGAAATGCTAGCGGCAATCTGGCGGATCTCTAAAGGCTATCGCCTGTGTCCGTGGCGCAGCCCGTATTTGCGCTGGCGAATCGAAACCCTTCAAGGCTTGCACGCCGATCAGATCACGGCTCGCGATTTCTGGCAATTTAGCTGGGCCCATCGGCGGGAGCTTGTGCGCTTTCTGCACTGGGCCGATCGCATGCACTCGCGCACGCTCGACGCGTAATCGGAACGCTCGTCTACGACGACGCCCGCTGCGCCCGCTTCCCGATTCCCGCCTTCACCGGTGAAGCCTTTTCGCTCCACCGCCCCAGGCGATATTCGCGCCCGTAGTTCGACGTGCGATTGCGAATTTTAACCGTCACCACGCCCGCCGCATCGCAGGTATACAACTCTTCGATTTCCTGCGTTTCCGCGCGCGGCGATTTGAGCACGGGCACGTTTTCAAGCGACGTTGCACCGGCCAACTCGGGATCGAAGGGAAAGCGAATCTCATCCCATACCGCGATGTCGCCGGTGGGCTGAAGGTCCTCGCCGATATGGCTCGCCTCCAGATAACGGAAATCGCCGACGTTGTGCACGGGACGGTAGACACGGCTCACGGTGACGCCGGGCTCGCCCGCCGAAGGAAGCCGCGTGCCGCGCGGAAAAATGGGATCGAGAATCATGCGCGCGCCGGATTCGCCTTCGCGCCACACCGCGAAATTGCGATGAAACATCTCGCGCAGCTTATATCCCGAAGCCTCATCGGCCTGGATCGCCAGTCCGATGGCGGTCGCGGATCTGGTATATTCGCTGCGCTTCACCTTGCGTCCGAACTGATCGCGAAGCACACGCGCCACCAGCGGAAGCTCGCTTCCACCGCCGGTCACGTACAGCGCTCCGACGTCGCGACCCTCGGCCACACGCGCCGTAATCCGCACCGATTCATCCAGCAGCGGACGGCACAATTCGTAAAAGTCGCTCACCGCCAGGGTTGCTTGGCCCATGCCTTCGCGCACGGCATCCAGATCCACGACAATGCGCCGCGAGTTCGGATGCAGCGATTCCTTCTGGCGGCGGCACTCCTCCAACAGCCGAAATACTTCGGCCAAGGGCAGCGAATACATCCCTTCTTTGCCGGCGGCGAGTTCAGCGAGCGCCAGATCGAAATCGTCGCCGCCGAAATTAGAAATCCCATCGGCGTCCAGAACGGTGTGAACGCCTTCTTCCATCTCCACCAGCGAGACGTCGAAGGTGCCGCCTCCCAGGTCGTAGACCAGCAGCCGGCCCTTCATTTTCTGGCGATGCCCGTATTCGATCGCCGCGGCCGAAGGCTCGTTCAATAAGCCCAGCACTTGAAATCCCGCGCTCTGAAAAGCTTCGATGGTGAGAAATCGTTGATTACCGTTGGCATTGGCGGGAACGCCGAGCATGGCTTCGAGCGGAATATTCGGCCCGAAACGCGCGCGTAGAGCCGTGAGGAGCGCGCCCGTCAGGCCGCTCAAAAGCTCTGTCACCAGAAAGGAATGATTGCCGACGACCAGGCGCGTCGCAGGGCCGGAACTTTCGAGGTGCCGTTTCACCGAGCGCAGCACGGTCCAGTCAGGCTCGCTTTGGGCGTGCCACGCATCCCAGCCGAAACGCACTTCCGCTCCGCGCGTCGCGATCAGCGAGGGAAACCAGTCGCAGGTTCCCTCCGGAGTTTCAAAATCTACAATCGGATAATTACCGCGATCGGCCGCGGCCACGACGATGCGAGTGGTGCCGAAGTCAATTCCGAGCTTCACTCCCCATTTTTACATTTTTCGCCCGCGCATTTCCTGCACAAGGAAGCCATCTCGGGTATGTTTCGCGATGTCCCAGCGAGAGTTCCTGACGGAAACCGCCGTTAAACCGCTTCCTTCGGTCGCGGCTCGGGTGGGACGAATCGTACCATCGCGCTTAAGTCCGTCGGCTGTTTTCTATTAGCGTCCTCACCGACCCCCACCGCGACCAGAGGGTCAAACCTCGCGGCTAACAGAGAGCACCGACCAGAGCCGCGACCAGAGGAAGCGGTCGAGCTCGCAACGATCAACTGCCCATAGTGGCTCTTTAGTCGCGAGCTAGAATGAACCTGTATGAAAGTTTTCGCGGCCGTCTTCGCCCTGCCCGTCGTGCTTCTGGCTGAATCCTCGTCTCACTTCTCGAATCCCCAGCAACTGACCCACGGAGGGTCGAACGGCGAATCTTACTGGGCGCCCGATTCCAAGCGCGTCATTTTTCAATCCACGCGCGACGGCGCGAAGTGCGATCAGGAATATGTCATGAACGCCGACGGCTCCGATCAGCACTTGATCTCGACCGGCAAAGGCGCGACCACCTGCGGCTATTTCCTGAGCGACAACATGCACGTGCTGTACGCCTCTACGCACGAAGGAAATCCCTCGTGCCCCGCCCCTCCCGACCATTCGAAGGGCTACGTGTGGGCCGTCTATCCGACTTTCGATATTTACAAAGCCTCGCTTGACGGGAAGATCGTCCAGAAGCTCACCGATACGCCGGGCTACGATGCCGAAGCGACCGTGAATTTCAAAACGCACAAGATCATCTACACCTCGATGGCGTCGGGCGATCTCGACCTGTGGACTATGAATGAAGACGGCAGCAAGAAGAAGCAGATCACGCACACCGAAGGCTACGATGGCGGCGGCGTTTTCTCGCACAATGGCAAGAAGATCGTGTGGCGCGCCTATCATCCCGATACGCCGGAAAAGAAGGCCGCCTATCAGGCTTTGCTCAAGGACAATCTCACCGCGCCGATGAAGATGGAGCTGTGGACTGCCGACTCCGACGGCTCCCACGCCAAGCAGATCACGAACTTCGGCTGCGCGAGCTTCGCGCCGACCTTCACACCCGACGACAAGAAGATCCTGTTCGCCACGAACAAAGACAAGTGCGATTCCAGCACCTTCGAGCTGTATTTGATCAACCCCGACGGTACGGGCCTGGAGCAGGTCACGAACTACGGCAAGTTCACATCGTTTCCGGAATTCTCGCCGGACGGCAAGAAACTTATTTTCTCTACAAGCTACGGCAGCCGGAATTTCTACGAGTTCAATTTATTCACGGTTGACTGGAAGCCGTAGGCACCGGGCCGCTACTTCGCCAACGCCGGTAGCGTCGTGAACGTCAGCGGTGGCGGCGTACGGATACCTAAGACCGAGATCTGCTCTCCGGCTGGCGCGTCGAACTCCATGGTTCCACGAAATCCCGCTGTCTGCGGAAATTGCGTTGCAAGCTGGAACGACGTATGCCCATTCGCGGGAAGCAAAACGAATGCGCCGCCGAAACCGAGCTGGTTCCCCTGGTCGTCGCGCAGCGTCACGGGTATTTCATTCGCGAGCGCCGAAATAGCGCCGACCGCGATTCCCGTTGTGGTTCCCAAGGTATTGTCGAAAGCGATGAAATAGCCGCTCGCGTTGCGGCTTTCAAGCGGCACCACTGCTTCCTGGCCGTTCGGCGTGTAGCGGAAAATCTCGAATCCGCCGACATTTCCATTCGTCGTGAGCTGCGCCGATCCCTCGGACTCCGCCGAGCCCAGCGGCGCGGAAGCTTGTACCCATACGGACGCGTTCGGCGGGATGCTCTGGCTATACGTCGCACTCAGACTTTGCGTTCCGGTTTCCAGAACGGTCAACGGCAGCGACAACGCGACGCCGTTCTTATCGAAAAACGCCAGGCTCGCCTGCGCCGTGGTCGAGCCGGTGTTCACCAGCACGAAGGTCGTCTGCCAACCACCGCCCGCGGCCAGATGCGCAAACAAGCCGCCCGCATTGCTCACTTGAGCAAGAGTCGGGATGGTGGTCGTCGTCCCCGGCGGCGTGTAGCGGATTCCCAGCGCGCCGATCTGCGTTCCGGTGGGCGTATCGAGCTCCATCGTTCCGCGGATACTTGCCGTCTGCGGATATTGGCCCGAGAGCACGAACGATGTGTGCCCGTTCGCCGCCAAATTCACGGTTTCCGTGGCGACGACCGCGCCGGTATCGTCGCGAATGGTCACCGGAATGTTCGCGGACGAAGTGGAAACGTTGTCGATCCCAATTCCGGTCACCACGCTACCGGTGTTGTCGAAGGCCAGCAGATACGACGGTGCGTTGCGCGTCTCCATCGGCACGACGGCTTCCTGTTCGGTTGGATCGTAATGGAAGATGGCAAACCCGTCCACGCTTCCTGTGGCGTTCAGTTGCGCCGAGCCTAACTGCTGCGTGGTTCCGATCCCTTGGTCGATGTCTTGCGCCACCAACTGTGCGCCGGCGGCGAGCGTTTGATCGAGCGACGACGCAATCAGCGGGCCGGTCAGAGTCGTCTGCTGCGGTAGACTCACCGGCACCAGGAGCGGACTGCCATCTTCGGCGAACTGATTCAATCGAGCCGTCGCCGCCGTCGTGCCTTTATTCACCAGCGTAATCGTCGTGCTCCAGCCGTCACTTGCCGCCAGGTGCGGCATGGAGCCGATAAACGAGAGGCCGCTGATCGTGGGCGTCAGTTCCTCGACCACAAACGACGCGCCGCCGACGCTCATCGTCGCGGTCCGGTCCGCTCCCGCGTTCGCTTGCACGTTATAGTTCACACTTCCGTTGCCGATACCGTTGCCCGCGCCCGCAATAGCGACCCAGCTCGGCACGTTCGTGACGCTCCACTCGCATCCCGCGGGAACCGCGACGCTCAAGGTCGCGCTTCCACCCGACGCGGGAAACACTTGCCCGCCCGAGCTCAACGCGAAATTGCACGCCGACGGCGGCTGCGTCAGAAACACACCCGATGCCGACGTGTACGTTACGCCCGCCGGTAGCGTCATCGAGAAGCTAGCCCCGTGGCTATAGTCGCAATCGCCGGATTGGCATTGCACGCTCAGGAGTAAAACCACGGGAACCACGGGATGCGGTCCGGTCACGGCGTAGACACCATTGAACGTAACCAGGTTTTGAGTCAGCGAAACGATCTGCATCGAGACCCATCCTCCGTTCTCAATGATCTTGTCTGTCGAATCGAAGCCTTCCGTAATCGCTCCGTTTCCGAAGGTCATGCCGCTGTTCCGGGTGAAGCCGTAGGACGTGCCGGTACCGACCGAGCTGCCGGTCACCTGGAAGGAAACAGGGATGTTCGTGACCGTGGAGCTGGTCGCGCCGGGAATGTTGAACGTCAGCGAGTCTCTCATCTGCACCTGCACGCCTTCGTTGGTGACGGTGCCGCCGATTTGGTTTCCGTTGCCCAGCGCGCTCATCGCACCGGTGGCGAGATTGCCGCTGGCATACGCCGTCCCCGTGACAGTTCCGCCCGTCACCGGATAGGTGAAGATCACTTGACCGGTCGCTTGCGTCAGATTCGGCGTGTTCGGAGCGTTGGTAATCGTGATCGAACCAGACCCTGGAAAAGAACTGGAGGTGGCCGCCGTGCCGCTGTACGTCGCATTCCCCGAACCGCCGGCGATGTTCGATGTCGCGCTCGTTTGCACGCTGAACTGTGCGACGGCGCTGGCCGCCGTGAAGATTCCGACAACCAATATTGCCGAGGTGGAAATGAATCGAGTCACGAAGTCCTCCGAAATGACGTACTCCCGGCGTCCTGGGAAATCGGGCTCGCGGGACGCCGCGCGGAACCCTAAGCTGTACGAGCGGTATAGTATGACGAACGAACTAACGGCCATCCTAGCACTGGCGAAGGCGGCGTTGGGATAGGCGGGGTTGCAATACAGACGCGATAGGGTAAATCGCGAGATTTTCTCGGGCGCTCGCTACGCGATCTGCGTCAGATCCATGCGCTTCAACTGCCCGCAGGCCGCATACACATCCAGCCCGCGCGGCTTACGCACGAAACACGGCAGAGACTTCCGCACGATCGTCTGAAACGAATCGACGCGCGCCGGATCGGGCGTTTCGTATGGAATCCCCGGCCCCGGATTCAGCGCGATCAAATTCACTTTTGCGTCAAGATGGGCGAGCAATCGGACGACTCTCCGCGCATCGGCGTCCGTATCGTTCACGCCCTTTAGCAACACGTACTCGAATGTGAGCTTTTCCCAGGGCCGCAGAGGATATGACTTGCAGGCCTCGATCAAATCGCTCAAATGATATTTGCGCGTAATCGGCATCAACGCCTGCCGCTGCTCTTCATTCGATGCATTCAGCGAAATCGCCAGCTTCGGCCGCACCGGCTCGCGTCCCAGTTCCACGATTTTCGGAATGATCCCGGACGTCGAAAGCGTGATGCGCCGCGGCGAAATCCCCATGCCCGCGGGATCGGTCAGCAGCCGCGTCGCTTTGATCACCTGCGCTAGATTCAACAGCGGCTCGCCTTGCCCCATCATCACGATGTTCAAGCGATCCACCGGCGCCGTGCCCGCAGCGACGAAGAACCTGCCCGACAATTTCTCCCGTGGTCAGGCTCCGCTCCAGGCCCAGCTTCGCCGTCATACAGAACTTGCAATCCACGGGACATCCGACCTGACTCGAAATACAGACGGTCGCGCGGTCCCAATCGTTTTCGCTCTCCCCCAAACTCCCATCAACGTCATCGCGAGTTACGTCGAGGGACCTGCTTTTCGTTTCGCGCGCACCCTCCGGCATCCATACGGTCTCCACGGTCTTCCCGTCACCGAGATTGAGAAGATACCGTACGGTGCCGTCGATGGAGTCGTAGCGACGCGAAATCTCCGGCAGCCCGAGCGGAAATTCGGAGGCCAACTGCTCCCGCAAAGCCCTCGGCAGATTGGAGATCGAGCTCACGTCGCCTACGCGTTGGCGGTACACGGCGTCGTAAATCTGCCTGGCACGGAACGCGGGCGCGGCGGGTCCCAAGGCCGACTGGATATCGGCAAGTTCCATGCCTACAATAGCTTGCGGCATATTTAAAGTATAGCATCGAGGTTCTTCTTGGGCCGGCGCGGTACAATAAAAATAGTAAATGTCTGTACGTTTTGAGGCCAATCGCGATGTGGAGCGCACCGTTCTCGCGAACGGACTGCGCGTGATTACCGAGAAAATGCCGCACATGCGCAGCGCGTCGGTCGGCATTTGGATCGGCACGGGCGCGCGTGAGGAGACTCTCGAACTCACCGGGATCTCGCACTTCATCGAGCACATGCTGTTCAAGGGCACCAAGAACCGCACGGCGGAGGAGATCGCGCGATCGGCCGATTCCATCGGCGGCGGGCTGGACGCGTTCACGTCGAAAGAACTCGTCAGCTACAACGTCAAAGTTCTCGACGAGCATATTCCGCAAGCCTTCGACATCATCTCCGACCTGGTGCGCAATCCCCTTTTCGAGAAAGCCGACATCGATAAGGAAAAGGGCGTCATTCTCGAAGAACTGAAGATGGAAGTGGATAATCCCGAGTACGCTGGCCGCACGAGATCTTCGCCGCCAACTTCTGGAAGGGCCATCCCCTCGGACGCTCCATTCTCGGAACGCCGCAAACCATTCGAAGTTTCAATCGCGATAAAGTCGAAAGCTATTACGAAAAGGAGTTTATACGCCGAAAAACATCCTGGTCACCGGCGGCGGGGAAACTTATCGCATCTGCCGCCTCGTACATCTGGTCGAGGATCATTTCGGCGACTTGAAGCTCGCGCCCGATCCGAAAATGGGCGACCCTGCCTTCACCGCACGCCCCCATCGTGGTCCGCAATAAAAGTTCCCTCGAGCAGGTGCATGTGTATATGGGCGTTCCCTCGATTGCCCTGCCTCACAAGGATCGTTTCGCCTGCTACATTCTGAACGCGATTCTGGGCGGCGGGATGAGTTCGCGCCTGTTCCAGAACATTCGCGAAAAGCAGGGCCTGGCGTACACCGTTTATTCCGAACTGGCGATGTATCGCGATGCCGGTTGCATGTTGGTTTACGGGGAACCTCGCCGAAATCGGTGGGCCAGGTGGTGGATTCCATCGCACATGAGCTGCGAGCTCGCCACGGATCTCGTCACCGATGAGGAACTGCGGCGGGCCAAGGATCATCTCAAGGGATCGTTCGTGCTGGGTCTCGAATCGACTTCCAGCCGCATGGGCAACCTCGCCCGCCAGGAACTTTATTTCAAACGCTTCTTCACCATCGACGAAATGCTCGCGAGCGTCGAAAAAATCACCGCCGCGCAAGTGCTGAAGCTCGCTCAACAATTCTTCGATCATCGCCGCATGGCCGTGACTATGCTCGGCCGGCTGCACGGCTTCCGCGTTCGCCGCGCGGATCTGGCATGATGATCGGACCGGCGCGCCGCGCCTCACAAACGCGCTAACGTTCTGTGCTCATGAAACGATTTCTCACTCTGGGAGCCGTACTCGCTCTGACGGCGGCATGGGGCTGGAGCCTCGACACGTCGAAGCTCAAACCCACCGGCTACGTCAACGATTTCGCGCATAAGCTCGATCCCGCCGGCGAGCAAGCGCTCGAAGCTTATTGCGCCAATCTCGAGCGCACCACCGGCGCGCAGATGGCGATCGTGCTGGTGGATTCGCTTGACGGCGAGCCGGTCGAGGACGTCGCCAATCGCCTGTATCGCGAAGTGGGGCATCGGGAAAAAGGGCAAGGACGAAGGCGTCTTGATTCTGCTTTCGATGCAGGAGCACAAGAGCCGCATCGAAGTCGGGTACGGATTGGAGCCGATCATTACGCGACGGTTTCTCCGGCGGTATTCTGCGCGACATCCGTCCCATTCTGCGGCAGGGCAATTACAGCGGCGCGCTGCTCGCGGCGGCCGAACAGCTGGGGAACCAGATCGCGCAATCGAAAGGCGTCGCGCTCGCGCAGCCTCAGGCCGTCCCGCAAAATTTCGGATATCCCACGCGTTCGCGCGGCCGAGGAATTCCATGGCCGCTGATTCTGATCGGAATCTTTATCCTCTTTAGCCTGCTCGGCCGTGGAAGCGGTGGCGGCAGCGGCACCGGATTTCTCACGGGAATGCTGCTCGGCAACCTGATGGGCGGCCGCCGCGGCGGATGGGGCGGCGGAGGCTTCGGCGGTTACGACGGCGGAGGTGGTGGCGGCGGAGGTTTCGGCGGCTTTGGCGGAGGAGACTCCGGTGGTGGCGGCGCTTCGGGAGGCTGGTAACGTATGGGTGAACCGACATGCCTGAAGTAAAAGAAGACCGACGCGTGATGGGGACAGACTGCGCTGTCCCGATTGAGGCTTTGCCGATTTTCATAAAGGAGCGATCGTGGACAGAGTTGTCTGTCCCCATCTCCATATGGCCGAAATAAAGGAAGAGCAACTGAAGCAGCTGATCGGGAAACTGGAGAGCGCCTTTCAGGACCGGCTCGTCTCCGTGATCCTGTACGGATCGGGCGCATCCGACGGCCATCACAACGGCTTTTCCGATCTCAATGTTCTGTGCGTATTGAAACACGTCACCCCGCGCGAGCTCGGCGATGGCGAGCCGATCGTGCGCTGGTGGCGCGGCCACGGCCATCCTTCGCCGCTGATGATGAGCGAGGAGGAAGCTCACAATTCGGCGGATAGCTTCCCCGTCGAATTTCGCGATATGCAGGAGCGCCGCAAAGTTCTCTACGGCGTCGACGTCATCGCCGATTTGAAGATCGACCCGAAGTATTATCGCGTCGAACTGGAGCATGAACTGCGCGCGAAGCTTTTTCGCCTGCGCCAGCAAGCCGCCGGCGTTCTCTCCGACAATGCCGCGCTGCTGAAGCTGTGTCTGGAATCCGTTTCCACCTTCTGCGTTCTTGGCCGCCACGCGCTGGTCATCGCACACATCGATGTTCCGCACGAGCGACGCGCGGTCGTCGAGCGCCTCGGTATTGCGATGCGCACGGACATGTCTCCGTTTCACGACGCTTCTCGATTTAAGGGAAGAGCAAGGACCTGCGGGAGAGCGCGAATGCGGCCGGCGCAGCCCGCTGGAGCTGTTCGCCCGCTATCTGGAGAGCGTCCGGAAGATTGGTTGAGTTCGTGGATAGATTAGAAGAGAAGTCATGAAAGAGGGAAAGTCATGAAGATTGTCCTGATTGTATTGGCTGTCATTGTTCTCGCCGTGCTGATGGTCGGAGGCAGTCTCATGGGCACGCGCAACGAACTGGTCACGGAGCGCGAAGCGGTCAGCGGCGCATGGGCGGCCGTCGACGTCGCCTTGGAGCGCCGCGCCGATCTGATTCCCGAACCTCGTCGAAACCGTCAAAGGCGGCGCGAAGCATGAAGAAGACGTCATCAATTCGGTGACCTCCGCGCGCGCGGCCCTGGGCGGCGCGAAGACGCCCGCCGAAAAAATCGCGGCCAACGGCCAGTTGGATAGCGCTCTCTCGCGATTGTTGGTGGTCGTCGAAAACTATCCCAACATCAAAGCGAATCGAAAACTTCCTCCGCCTGCAAGATGAACTCGCGGGTTCGGAAAATCGCATCGCGGTGGAGCGCCGTAAATATAACGAAGCCGTGCAGCGCTACAACACCGACATCGAACTGTTCCCGAAGAACATCGCGGCTTCGCTGTTCGGTTTCCAGCGCAACGACGCGTACTTCAAAGCAGAAGGCGCCGCCCGCGAAGTTCCCAAGGTGAAGTTCTAAGCGGTCCAACGCCGACGTTTGCGCGAATACCGGCCTGAGCCGCGCGTGGCGGGAGAAGGGTTTGAAGTCGTGGCGTCGAGGGATCTGCCGTTTCTTAGTACCGTCGGTGAAGTTCCGTTCATTTCGAGCGTGTATCATAGGTTTGGAAATGGGGTTTGGAAATGGGGTTTGGAAACGGGTTTTGAAAACGGCGTTTGGAAACGATGCACTCGGTAGTGCTCACACTGGGTCCAGTCTTCCCACGGTTATGAAGTTGTCATGAAATTAGGGCAAGTAAAGTGGAATGGTGCGGTCACGGCCGCGATCTTCGATCTCTATTCAGCGCGTCCCATCCCGGACTACACGCTGACCGATTTGATCCTCCGGGCGGAAAAAGAGTGTGAAAGCCTGTCCGCGCTCGCCTCCCGGCTCGCGAGCCGTCAGCCGGTATCCGCGAAACCGCTGATCCCTCTTTACCCTAAGGAAGTGTGGGCAGCCGGCGCGGGTTACGCATCCGCTGCTGCTCTGCGCGACGCCGAGGTCTCCGGCGGCCAGGACTTTCATCAAAAAGTTCATCGCGCCGATCGTCCGGAGTTCGTCTTCAAAGGAACCTCCCGGATTTGCGTCGGGCCCGGACAATCGATCGGCATTCGTCCCGATTCCACGTTCACGGCTCCGGCTCCTGAACTCGGCGTCATCTTAGGTGCCAAGGGCCGCGTTATCGGCTACACGCTGGCCAACGACGTCACCGCGCGCGATCTCGAATACGAGAATCCGTATTATCTCGCGCAAGCGAAATCCTACAGTGCGAGTTGCGCCCTCGGCCCCGTGGTGGTGACCGCCGATGAAATCCCCGATCCTCACGCGCTCGAAATGAGCATGCACATTTGCCGCGGCAGCCAGTTGATTTTCGAGGCGCACGTTTCCACTTCCGAACTAGTGCGTAAGCTCGACACGCTGATCGACTATCTGATGCGCGCCAACCCCGTGCCTGCGGCCTCCGTGCTGCTGACCGGCTCCGGGATCGTGGTGGCGCGGGAGGCCGCCCTCGTGGAGGGCGACGTGATCACGATCCGCATGCCCGAGATCGGCGAGCTCGCCAACCCGGCGTGCGTGCTCAGCTAACCGTTCCGTCGATAATCGTTCACGTGGCCCACTTGGAAAATTTCCGGCTGAAGGTCTTTCGCGCCGTCGCCGAGCATCTCAACTTTCGCAAGGCCGCCGAACATCTATTCCTGACCCAACCCGCCGTCACGTTACAGATCAAAGCTCTCGAAAACGATCTCGGCGTGCGCCTGTTCGATCGCTCGGCGAACCGCGTCTCGCTCACCTCGCAGGGCTCGTTGCTCCTGGGCTACGCCGGGAAAATAGCCGCGCTCGCGGAGGAAGCGGAGCGGGAGATCGGCGCGGCGAGCGGGAAACTCTCCGGTGAGTTTTCGCTGGGCGTTTCCACGACCATTGCGCAATACGTTCTGCCGCGGCTGCTCGGCGCTTTTTTGAACGAGCACCCCGGCGTGCAGCTCTCCTTGCACAGCGGGAATACGGGTCAGATCGTGGAACTGCTTCTGCGTAGCAAAGTTGCGATTGGCCTCATCGAAGGCCCCGCGCTCGAACGCGGAATTCACGCCGAGCCATTCATGCAGGACGAGCTCGTGCTGATCACGCCGCCGGATTTCGAAACCGATCTTCTCTCGACGCAGCAACTCCTGAACGCGACTCTTCTGATGCGCGAACAAGGCTCCGGTTCCCGGCGCGTCGTCGAAGCCGCCTTCGAAAAGAGCGGAGTCAAACTCAAGGCCTTCAAACGCGTGATGAATCTCGATTCGACGGAGGCCATCAAATCGGCCGTGGAAGCCGGACTCGGAATCGGATTCGTCTCCCGTTGGGCGATTTCCAAGGAGCTTGAACTCGGCGCGTTGAAAGTCGCCGAGGGTGCGCGGCCTCAAGATCACACGGCATTTCTCTCTCGTTTCGCGCTCGGGTCCCGAGCAAGCGGGTCCAGCGGCCGCGTTCCGGCTCTTCGCGCTCACGCGGGGAGGCTTGCGCTCGCGTGGCACGCGCAAGCCCCGACCTTCGCCCGATAAGGTCCTCTAATCGCCGATTGTAATTACTGCTTGGACGCGCGGCGGAGGTTCACGCCACACTGTTCTCGTGAGCAAAGGGATCTTCATGGTTGCGTTCGTGCTCGCAGCCAGCGGCCTCGTCTCGCCTCCGATCGCTCTGTTGGGCGGGCTTGTTTTCGGTTTCTCCACGGCGCATCCCTTTCGGACCGAGAGCAAACATCTCTCCCGATTTCTTCTGCAAGCCTCGGTCGTCGGATTGGGGTTCGGCATGAACCTCAAGGAAGTCGTGCAGGTGGGCCGTTCCGGCTTCGTCTACACGGCTCTCAGCATCACCTTCGCCATGCTATTGGGGCTAGGGCTCGGCTACTTCATCGAAGTGGGGCGTAAATCGTCCTTCCTCATCTCCGCCGGCACCGCGATTTGCGGAGGCAGCGCGATTGCCGCCGTCGGCCCCATCGCGAATGCCAACGAAGAGGAAATGGCCGTTTCGCTCGGCGCGGTATTCATCCTCAACACGGTCGCGCTGTTTCTGTTTCCCGCGATCGGTTTCGCACTGCATTTGACGCAGAGACAATTCGGGCTATGGTCCGCGCTGGCTATCCACGATACAAGTTCGGTGGTGGGGGCGACGGCCCGCTATGGACCGACCGCGCTGGCAGTCGGGACCACCGTGAAATTGGCGCGCGCTCTGTGGATTATTCCGATGTCGGCAGTGACCGCGTTCGCCTTTAAAAGCAAGGCGCGCATTCAGTGGCCGTGGTTCATTTTTCTGTTCTGCCTCGCGGCCCTTCTCAATACGCTGCTGCCGACGTTCAACCACGCGTTCATCTCGCTCAGCAATCTGGGCAGAATCGGCCTCACTGTAACGCTCTTCCTGATCGGAACGGGACTGAACGCGGACATGCTCCGGAGGGTTGGAGTCCGTCCGCTCCTGCAGGGCCTCACATTGTGGATCGTCGTGGCCGCCACCACACTGGCGCTCACTGTCTTCCACTGGATTCACGTTTAGAGGGAAGGCCCACGGGGACAAGAAGCGCGCTGCGCTCCCGGCAGTTTCACTCGCGCTCGGCGTCGTCCGTCCCTTCCGCCATCTCCTCCAACTTCTCGACCATTTCTTCAAGCGACTGCTTCGCTCTCGCGGCGTGACCCTTCAGAACTTTGATCGAATTTCCCGAGCTGAATCCCGCCAGCCTCAGCTTCCGGTACGCCGACGCCAAATGCTTTTCTTCGCCGAGCAACGCGCCCAGATCCTTGCCGCGATATTTGCGTTCCAGAAAGCGTTCGATCATCGCGATTTCATCGCTGCCTTGATACGCCGTCTCAGCCGCTTTCTTCGCCACGGCGGGAGCCACGCGCCGGACGAGAAGATCCCGCAGAACCCGCGTCTTCCCAAGACCATCCTGATCCTTGCGCCAGCTCGCGAAACCGTCGGCGAAACGCTCGTCGTTGAGATATCCCATTTCTTTCAGCCGCGCGAGCACCTCGTCGACGTATGCGGGCTCCGCCGTGCGACGCTTCAATTTCTCGCGCAATTCCGCGAGCGTCTGTGCCCGTGACGAGAGAACGCGCGCGGAGTACGCCATCAGCCCTTCGCGATCCAGAAGTTTTTTGGGTTTTGCGGGACGCATGAGAGGACCCCTAAGATCGGAAGGCCGCCCGCCACCTTGCGGCGCGGACGGCCTTGGATTGTTTCTGAGGTTGTTGCGTGGATCCCCAGTGGGATTAGGGGCGACCCACATTCTCCGCCTGCAGGCCTTTTGGCCCGCGTTTTACCTCAAACTCCACCTCGGCGCCTTCCTCGAGGGTCCGGTATCCGGACATCTGAATGGCAGAAAAGTGGACGAACACATCTTCGCCGCTAGCTCTTTGGATAAATCCATAGCCCTTAGCGGCGTTAAACCATTTCACTACACCCTTTTCTCTCACTGCAGGTATCTCCTATTCCATTCCCAGCTTCACTGAGACGTTCTTTCTGCCGCCGTCCGGGCCTCCGGCCAAGATCTCCGACGACCTTCGCGGCGGTAAAACTTCCGCCATTGTCGCATGCGTCGGGGGCGTCTGCAAGCAAAAAAAAGCTCATAAGATGATGAAAGCTAACCGATTGTGCTTCCTGGCGGCGGTGCCAACAGTACTGTATGAAAGCGCTTTCCTGGAAACCGGCGATTCGCTCTTTTCCAGCGAAATCAATTTATTAACCTGTGGAAACTGAGGATGTGTCGGGTGAGTCCCCGGAATTGCCACTCGGACCCGATTCGAAACCTAGAGTTGTTACTTGGCCGCCTTCAGGTCGCGATAGAACCGGGCCAGATCCAGGGGCGGCGGCGTCTTTCCGAGCGCTCTCAGAAAGCCCGAACCCTGTCCCCGATGATGCGTCCCATGATTCACCACATGGAGCACCAGTTGGTAGGTCGGCATCGATAGCGAGTTGCCTTTTGGATCTTTCCAGGTGATGTCGGCTTCGACCAATTCGTCGGTCAGCGACGAGGCCCATTCCTGCCACTTTTTGAGCAGCGGCGGCCATGCGTCTTGCAGGACCGAGAGATGCATGTCGCGCTCGGGATCGATGAACTTGGCGGGCGGGTCGCCGGCGATGCGCGACATCCAGATACGGTCGGCGGCGAACACGTGAACCAAGGTTCCGAGAACGCTCTTGTCGGCGCTCCCGAAATCGTGGGTAAGCTCCTCGGGCGTGAGTTGACCGGCGGCCTCCACCTGGCGGCCACTGGCCCAAGCCGTGTAATCGATGTGCGTACGCAGGAGTTCCGGTGAGATGAGCATTCGATTATTTATACCAGACCTCCCCGAGGTTGAGCCGATCCACTGCTTATGTCAAACTGGATTGCCCGAGTTTGTAGCCGAGGTCAATTTTATGAAAAACATTCTTGGATTTACCGGCGCTCTTCTCATCGCTAGCGCGTGCGCGGCGGTTCCCGCCTTCGCCGCTTCACCCGACGAGCAGATCGCGCAAGCCGTTACGCCTTTACCCGAAGATCTTCGTGCCGAAGCGACCGTCGTGGTCTACGACTCGAAAACCGGCGAACGCAAAGTGCTACGCCAGGGGACCAACACACTGGAGTGCGAGCCGGAAAATCCGCGCGATCAATTCACGCGCTGCTATAGCAACGTCAATCGGCCACGCCGCGAGTTCGAAGAGAAGCTCCGGGCCGCCGGAAAAACCGACAAGGAAATCCAGGCGGGCGTAAACGACGCGATCAAGTTGGGCGCTTTGAAAGTACCGCCCATGGGAACGATGTCCTATCGCAGCACCAACAAGGACGGCGTGATCAAGCGCCTGTGGGTGGTTTCGGTTCCCTACGCGACGCCCGAAATGCTCGGCGTCTCCACGGTCAGCCAGCGCGACGCGGCGTTGAAGGGACAAGGCATTCCATGGATGATGCTCCCGGGGACCGCCGGTGCGCACATCATGGTTCCGATCAATTAGTTGAACGTGATGTCGGATTCGGCGCCGAACTTGCGATAGTTGCGGAATTCGATGCGATTGCGCAGGCAGCGGCTGGAGCCCTGCTCGCAGGAAAGCACTTCGGCGTTCACCGGCATCAGAAACTCTTGCGGCGTGGAGAGGCGCACGAAATCGTAGTCGGTGGCGGTTTCGGTTTTATCGAATGGAAAGAGCAGCGGTATGTTGCGCGATTCCATTTCGATGCGCAACACACGCGAGGTCTGACGGTCGATCCACACCGTGCCGCGAAACGCCGGATAGTACAACTGCGCGGCTGAAATAATGCGCCAGTGCGAATTTTCGCGCTTCACTTCGAACGTATACGTGTACGCGGAGCGCCCGCGAATGGTGTCCTGGCCGCTTTTGCGGAACGTCGCGTCGGTCGCAGGCGAAAAGAGGTCTTCGAGAATGGAGGCAAACTCCCCGCTCGATCGCGTGCCGGGAATGTCATCCATGCTGGTATTCACGGCCTTATTCCCCAACTTGATGTTCGTATAACTTTCCTTGCCCTCCTGATAGGCGACGTCGGCGGTCACGATATCGAGCGCCTGCCAGCCCTCCTTCGGATGTTCGGTCTCGTAGCGCGTGGTCACCTGGCGGCAAAAGAAATCCGGAAGCGTGCTGGCATACTCGCGCGCCGCTTCTTTGGCTTTCGCAATGACGGGATCCGGCTCGAATTTCACGATCCGATCGGGTGCGCTCCCATCGCGAACGTCGTTGGGCGGAGATGCAATGGCGGAAGGAGAAGCCGACGCCGTCGTGACCGGCTCGCTATCGGAATCGATCGGAATGGCGCGGGGATGCGACACCGGACGGCCTCGACGCAGTTGCGGTGCTCCGGGATCGTCCGGATCGGCAGGCGGCGTCTTCGAACGGACTTCCGTGGTCGGCCGGTTGTCGGCCACGTCATCGGGCGCCTGGCGCGGAGAGTTGGCCGTAGTATTTTGCGATCCTGCGGCTGTGTCGGAATCGGAATTCGATTTCGTTGGATCAGATGTCCGGCGTAAGATCGGGCGATCGTCGTCGTCGCGTGCATTGCCGCGAACCGCGCCGGAGGCCGAGGACGCGGGTCTCGATTGCAGCGCCGGGAGATCCCACGTGCGCGCGGCCGATTCGCGATCCGCCGCGGTTCCCGCGAGGTTAAAGATCACGCCTGTCGCGGTGAAGTATCCATCGTCGTCGGACGAAGCGTCCACCGTCACGTGATCGGCGATGGAGAGACTCTTCAGTTCGATCGTCTTTTCATCCTTCTCGACTTTGGTGCTGCCCGTGGTTTCATAGGTGATGATGCGGTGATCGTCGGCTTCGAGCACGAATTGCGATCCGGAGACGAGCCTCAACATTCCAGTGGTGGTAACCGTCGGCGGAGCTTCCTTGCGCTTCGATTTCGAAGAGTCGTTGGTGCGACCACTGCCGCGCCCGCCGTTGCTACCGCCCGGATAGGGGCTGCCTCCGGGGTATGGGCTGCCGCCTGGATAGGGGCTTTGACCAGGGAAGCGGATCTGGGCGTCGAGGCTCACCACCGCGATCAAAGGGAAGAGCAGGGCGAGAAGGAGCAGGGCGAATCCGCGCAACGACATATGCTTAGTGACGCAAAAGCGCGTTTTCAGTATACAGCCGCGGTGGGATTCGATCGAAGACCCGTAGGTTGTTTTCCAGCTATGTACAGCGAGGCCGAGGCTCGCTACTATAGAGATTCCATGGCTCAGCGGAAGTCGGTTTCCTCGAAGAAAAGCACGCGCAAATCCACGGGCGCGAAGTCAAAAAATGCTTCCGTCAAGGGTGCGGCGGGTAAAAAGGCGTCGAGCTCAGGCAAGTCGAGCCGTAAGAAGAGTGCGCCGGCGCGGAAAGCGACGCGCGGTGGAGCGGAGGCAATCGGCTATCGCGATGCGGGCGTGAATATCGACGAGGCGGACCGCGCGGTTTCCTCGATCCGCGCGATGGCGCAGTCGACTTTTTCGCGCGCCGTGCTCACGGACATCGGAAGTTTCGGCGGCGGCTATCGATTGCAGGGATACCGCGATCCGGTGCTGGTGTCCTCGGCCGACGGCGTCGGAACGAAGCTGAAGCTCGCGTTCCTGACCGGGCGTCATTCCACGATCGGCGAAGATCTGGTGAACCACTGCGTGAACGACATCGCCGTACAGGGCGCCTCGCCGCTGTTCTTCCTGGATTATTTTGCCGTCGGGAAATTGGACGCCCGCGTCGCGTCGGACGTGGTCTCCGGAATCGCGCGCGGGTGCCGGGCGAACGGCTGTGCGCTCATCGGCGGCGAGACGGCAGAGATGCCCGGCTTCTACGCTCCCGGCGAGTATGATCTGGCCGGCTTCATCGTAGGCGCGGTCGAACGCAGCCGCATGTTGACGGGCGCGCCGATTCGTCCCGGCGACGTGCTCATCGGATTGCCGTCGACCGGTCTGCATACAAATGGGTATTCGCTGGCGCGGAAATTATTGTTCGACGTTGCCGGGCTCGAACCCAGCACGCGCCTTACGGAGTTGGAATCGACGCTTGCGGACGAGCTGCTCAAACTGCATCGCAGTTATCTGAAGCCACTTCGAAAATTGCACGACGCGGGAATTTTGAAGGGCGCCGCGCACATCACCGGCGGCGGAATCACCGATAACACGCCGCGCATTCTGCCGAAAGGTCTCGGAGTGCGCATTGATTTGGGTTCGTGGCCGGTGTTGCCGATCTTCGAAGTGCTGCGCAAGCTGGGGCATATTCCGGAAGAGGATTGGCGGCGGACGTTCAACCTCGGCATTGGCATGATCTTCGTGGTCTCGCCGCAGAAATTGGGCGAAGCGGGAAGCCTGCTGGACCGCATGAAGGAGCCCTGGTTTCCGATCGGCGGCGTGATTCGAGCGCGCGGCGAGCGCGTGATCTACGAATAAATGGCGGAAGCGAAAAAACGACTCGGCATTCTATTGAGTGGGCGCGGATCGAACTTTCTCGCCATCGCCGATTCGATCGCCGCCGGACGTCTCGATGCGGAAGTCGCCGTGGTGATTTCGAATCGTCCCGAGGCGCCGGGGATCGACGCGGCGAAAGCGCGTGGACTGAACGCCAGGGTGCTGGCTTCGCGCGGCCTGGATCGTGAAATTTACGATCGGCAATTGGTCGCTGAGTTGGAAGCGAATCACGTCGATTTCGTGTGCCTGGCCGGGTACATGCGTCTGCTGAGCGGCTACTTCATCCGCAGTTTCCCGATGCGCATTCTGAACATTCATCCGTCGCTGCTGCCGGCGTTTCCGGGTCTGGACGCGCAGCATCAGGCGCTGGAACACGGCGTGAAGTACTCGGGATGCACGGTGCACTTTGTCGATGAGGGGCTCGATTCGGGCCCGATCATCAAGCAGGCGGTCGTTCCCGTGCTCGACGGCGATACGGTCGATTCACTTTCCGCACGGATTCTCGCGGAGGAACATCGCATTTACGCGGAGTCGATTGCGCTGGTGGTGTCGGGGCGGTATCGCATCGAGGGGCGGCGAGTGGTGGGGACCCCGTAAAGTTGACGGTGATGTGGCGCACGCACTCGTGCGTGCGCCACATCTAAAACGCGACGTTGTCGTGTCCTTTGAGATGCAGCATGGCGCGGACGTCGTCGGGCGTGGCGATTTCGAGCGAGAGCGCTTCGAGGATGCCGCGGATTTTGCGAACCTGCTCGGCGTTCGATTTCGCAAGCTGCCCTTTACCGAGATACACACTATCTTCCAATCCGACGCGGACGTTTCCGCCGAGGATCGCGCCCAGAGTCACCAGCGCCATTTGATGCCGGCCCGCGCCGAGCACCGACCAGAAGTAATTTTCGCGGCCTAAGATCCGATCCGCCGTGTTGCGCATGAACATCACGTTTTCGGGATCGACACCCATGCCGCCGAGAATTCCGAAAATACTTTGCACATAGAGGGGCGGCTTAACCAAGCCTTCGTCGAGTAAGTACGCGAGGTTGTAGAGATGGCCCAGGTCGTAGCATTCGAACTCGAAACGCGTGCCGCAGCCTTCGCCGAGATCTTTCAAGATGCGCTTGATATCGACGAAGGTGTTGGGAAAAATCGAGCCTTCCGAGCGCGCGAGATATGGCTGCTCCCATTCGTACTTCCAATCCTTATAACGCTTGAGGGAGCGATGCATCGCGAAATTCATGGAGCCCATGTTGAGCGACGACATTTCGGGCTTCACGTGCAGCGCGGCGCGCATGCGCTCCTCGACGGTCATCTGCACGGCGCCGCCGGTCGTGATGTTGATCACGGCATTCGTCGCGGCCTTGATGCGCGGAAGAAATTGAAGGAAGACTTGCGGATCGGGCGTCGGATGTCCATCGGCGGGATTGCGCGCGTGCAGGTGCAGAACGGCGGCCCCAGCCTCGGCAGCTTCGATGGCTTGCGTGGCGATCTGATCGGGCGTTAACGGCAGATACGGCGACATGGTCGGCGTGTGAATGCTGCCGGTGATCGCGCAGGAGATGATGACTTTGTCGGCCAATATGTGTCCTTACGATTGATGCGACGGATTGTTTTAAAGCACCGAGGCGATTCTACAACAGAAACGTCCGTTCGGGCCGGTCAGAAGGCCGGCCGCGGCCTTCAAAGGCCGACCCCACACGGAGGCCTGCCCAAAATATCAGACGAGGACGGTGAAAACGTTTTCGCTCTCGACACGCTCGACGGGTCTATACAAAGTATCGCGCTCCACGGGCTCGCGGCCGGCTTCTCGAATCAGGCGCAGCAGTTCGCCGCGGCGGAGGTTGCCGCTGGTAGCTCCGCCGGCGTCGCGATAAATTTTTTCTTCGACCACGGTGCCGTCCAGATCGTCGGCGCCGAAACGCAGCGCGATCTGCGCGACTTGCGGCGTCATCATCACCCAATAGGCTTTGATGTGCGGAATGTTATCGAGCGCGAGGCGTGAAACCGCGATCTCGCGAATGTCGTCGAAGCCGCTGGTTTTCGGCAGATGATGTAAAGCCGTGTGCTCAGGGTGAAACGCGAGCGGGATGAACGTCTGGAAGCCCTGCGTGTCATCTTGCAGCGCGCGAAGTTTTAAGAGGTGATCGGCACGATCCTCTTCCGTTTCGATGTGGCCGTAGAGCATGGTGCAGTTGGAATGCAGCCCAAGCTCATGCGCCAGGCGCGCGACGTTCAACCATTCGTCGCCGGAGATTTTGTGATCGCAGATGATGCGGCGCACGCGCTCGGAGAAAATTTCGGCACCGCCGCCGGGCATCGAATCCATGCCGGAATCGCGCAGCTTGGTGAGCACTTCACGGTGGCTCAACTTCGTACGCTGCGCGAAATAGCCGATCTCGACCATCGTGAAAGCCTTGAGATGCACTTGCGGGAAGCGCTGCTTCAGGCCGCGCAGCATTTCGCAATACCAATCGAGCGTCAACTCGGGATGCAGGCCGCCGACGATGTGGAATTCAGTAACCGCGTCGCTGTAGCCGTGGCCGGCGCGCTCCCACACCTGTTCGAGCGACATCGTATAAGCCTTGGGATCGCGCGCTTTCTTTCCAAACGCACACAGCTTACAACTGGCGACGCACACGTCGGTGGGATTGATGTGGCGATTGACGTTGAAGTAAGTTTTATCGCCGTGCAGACGTTCGCGGACGCGGTTCGCCATCCAGCCGACGCCGAGCAGATCGGGCGTGCGATAGAGTGTGACGCAATCGTCGAAGCTGAGGCGCTCGCGAGCCTCGACTTTATCGCGGATGGGAAGCAGTCGGGCGTCTTCAAAAGAAGGTGTCATGTGCGTTCGATCATGGGCGAAATCCGGAACTGGAACGGGCCAGAAAGATGTCAAAGGCCCAAAACACAAAGAATATCACGCTCACATAGCCGTTCATGGTGAAGAAGGCGGCGTCGACGCGCGAGAGATCGTCGGCGTGAACCAGGCGATGCTCCCAGGCGAGCAATCCGGCGACAGCGGCGACGCCCACCCAGGCGAAGGTTCCGAGCTGGAACGAGAGGCCCAGCGCCAGCAGCGAGATCAACATTCCCACATGCAGCGCACGCGAAACCCACAACGCTCCGGCGATGCCGAGACGCCGCGGCAGGCTAAACAGGCCGGCTTCGGAATCGAATTCGAAATCCTGACAGGAGTAGATGATGTCGAATCCGGCGGTCCATAATGTCACGGCTGCAGTCAGCCACAGAATGCGGGGATCGAGCGAACCGCGCATCGCGATCCACGCCGCGGCGGGTGCGATGCCGAGCGAAAATCCCAACACCACATGCGAAAGCGACGTGAAGCGCTTCGTGAACGAATAAAACATCACGACGCCGAGCGCGACGGGAGCGAGCAGCAAGCACAAGAGATTCAGACGGCTGGAGGCGTAGGCAAATACCAGGCTCCAGAAGGCGATGAAGCCCCATGCGAAATTGCGCGTGAGGAGCCCGGCTGGCAGATGGCGAGCTTTCGTGCGCGGATTCAGCGCGTCGACATCGGCATCGAGTACGCGGTTGAAGGCCATGGCGACTGAGCGGGCGGAGACCATCGCGATGACAATCCACAGGAGCTTCAGCCACAGGCCTTCGCGCGGGAAACCGGCGTCGCGCCAGGCGAGCAGCGCTCCGGTGAGGGCGAAGGGCAGCGCGAAGACGGAGTGCTCGAACTTGATCATGTCGAGCGTCAGGCGCAGATGTTTCAGAAAGGGGGCCAAATCTTATTTTACCGAGCGTGAAAAGCGGTCAGGATTGGACGGCGGCGGTTTTGCGATTGCGGGCGAGCATGTACAACCCGATCGCTTCATCGAGCGTGGGCATGGGCGCGAGGCCGAGCATCTCCATCTTCGCGTTCGAGAGCGCGGAGTATTTGGGACGGCGCGCAGCGGTACGGAACTCGCGTTCGTTGGTCGGTTTTAGGTTGGGCTGCACTCCGGCGGCGGCGAAGATTTTGACGGCCCAATCGAACCACGAAATGGGCGCGCCTCCCGCGATATGAAAGAGTCCCTGGGCGCCGCGCTCAACTAAATCGGCCGTGCGCGAGGCCAGCGCGGGAGCGTACGTCGGCGAGGCGACGTGATCCTCCACCACACGGATCGGACCGCCCTTCGCGGACAGACGCAGCATCATCTCGACGAAATTGCCGCGCGCGGTGGTGAGTCCCGCGGGACCGTAGACGCCAGACGTGCGAATGATTAACGCGTTATCGAGGTACGCGCGCGCATACAGCTCGCCGGCGAGCTTCGAGACGGCGTAGGCGCCGAGCGGACGAGGAAGATCCTGTTCCGTATAAGCGCGTCCCGCGAGACCGTCGAAAACGTAATCGGTGGAAAAGTGAACCAGCCGGGCGTCGATCTGGCGGCACGCAAGGGCCAGGTTGCGAACGGCTAATCCATTGACCAGATAGGCGGCTTGCGGTTCGTTCTCGGCGACGTCGACCTGATTGTAGGCGGAAGCGTTGATCACCACGGCGGGATCGATGCGAACCAGGGACTGCTCCAGTTGAGCGGCGTCGGTGATGTCGATATCTGCGCGCGCGAAGCCCGAAACCTGGTAGCCGCGCCTGGTAAACTCCGCCGTCAGTTCCGCGCCCAACTGGCCGCCGCTTCCGAAAATCGCAACCCTGTCGTTATTCGAACCGTTGTCCACGTTTTTCATTATCGGCGAGGAGCGCTCGAAACCATAGTGCTCTCTGGTGAACGGGTCACTTTTTACATTGGAAATGTTTCAATCGGAAGTCGCGGAAAGAACGGGAGTTCAGGAAGGGCTTCGTGCGGGTCCAAAACATTTCCCATACGATTTGTTTTATTTTTCGATTGACGGAAAAGGCGTCCGTGATTATGATGAAAACATCACTGAGGAAGGAGGTGGTCCAGTCGAATGACAAAAGAAGGTAGTAGTATCTATGGCACTCTAACCACGCGTGAGGTGGCCGACTCTTAGAACGCATCGCTCGGACAAGCAGGTGCGCTCGACCAACCGGTCGACCTCCAATGTTCAGGTTTCGTGAGCAGTGACGAGGCCGCTGTTCTTTAGGACAACGCTAATCACGCGAGACTGAGTATATATAGCGGGAGCCCCGTTTGAGTCGTCGTGCTCAGGCGGGGTTTCTTGTCTTTACGGGCGCCTTTTGGGCGGGCACCCGCATCTTATGTTAAGATGGGATTTCCCAAGAAAGTAAGAGCCACGTCATGAAACCTGGAATCCACCCTGCCTACGAAGAAGTGAATGTGATTTGCGCCTGCGGACACAAGTTCCAAACGCGCTCCGCGCACAAGGGCGATATCCGCGTGGAAATCTGCTCGAGCTGCCACCCGTTCTTCACCGGGAAACAGAAGCTGATCGATACCGAAGGCCGCGTCGACCGCTTCCAGAAGAAGTACGCGAAAGTGCGCGAGGCGCAGGCTGCCGATGCAGCGGCAAAGCTCGCCGCGAAGAAGAAGCCTCAGCCGGTAGCGTAGATATTTTCTTTCGTCGCTTCCTGGTCACAAGTAGATCTAACCCGCCACCGATCGAAGCTGCCGGAGTGGCCCACGCATGTCGGCGAGGCGTGTTTATTCCCACTTAGCCCCGAACATTGACAATAGATGATGACGCGGAATGTCTTCGCTTTTGACATGCCGCCACTTTACGAAGACGTCTTCCGCGAGCCTTATCGAGTCACGGACATCGGTTTCGACCAGCCTCCAACCGGCATCATAGTCCGCCCGTTGCCGGTCTTTCTGAAGCTGCTTAAAGGCAGTGATCACGTCACTCAGTTCCCGTTCGACGGCCGTGGGATTCTTCTTGTCTCAATGGCCCCGTTTGTCGATCGGGCATGCAAAGCTACTGGCTGTGATCCTTAACCTCGCCGCGGGGCGCAGTGGACGAGGAAGAGGCGAGCATCTCCATTCCCAGGCGTTCCTGATCGTCCGGCGAAAGCAGCCAGAATTCCAACTGCCGCGTGTCGTCGAACGGATCGATATACTTGCCGTCCTTGCGCGTTTCGAAGTGCAGGTGCGGAGCGGTAGAGCGTCCCGTGGATCCCACCAGGCCGACGACATCGCCGCGAGACACCTTCGCTCCGATCTTGATGCCGGATTTGATCACGGAGAGATGCGCGTAATAGGTCTGATAGCCGAGACCGTGATCCAAGATAATCAGATTGCCGTAGCCGCCGTTTCGTCCCGCGAACGCGACGGTGGCCTCCCCGACGGCATGAACTTCGGTGCCCTTCGCGGCGATGAGATCCACGCCCATGTGATACTCGCTCACTCTGACCTTGCGCGTTTTCGGCTTGCCGCTCTGGCCTTTCGGCACGGCGACGCGGACGGTGAAAGTGGTCGCCGCGGCTCCAATGCCCCGGGACTTGTGAACGTACTTCACGGGCGATTGCCAAAGCAGACGTTCATAGTCCACGCCTTCCATTCCAATGAAAACGCCGGGGCTATCGTTGCGTTCGAGCCACCACGCGCCATCGAGTGTCCTGCCGGTGGTTGGATCCAGAATCTCGATGGACTGCAAATGCTCCGCCGCATATTCGTCGGGGCGCGCCAGGACGATCCTGACCACGGGGCCGCTCACGGCGGAGTCGGACGCGCGAGACCACTCCGGCGGCACGGAGTCCGGCCAATGGGATTCAGTCGCATCGAGGACGGAGGCATCGGCGAGCGTCTGGGATGAGGGAGATTGGACGGGTCCTTGCTTTGCGGCGAGCCTACGGAGCATGGCCGGCATCAGGGTGTCCAGTTGCCAACGCACGTTGCCATGAACCTGCGCGAATACCTCGCCGGGAGCTTGCTCTGCGTCCTGGACCGGAAACTCCAGTACGCGACGGAGAGTCTCCGGACAATCGCAGGCGCCGGGCGTGACGGTAATCCCATCGGGGGTTTTACGAATGTCGACGTTAGACACGACGTTAGACACAACGTTAGGCACTGGGCCGGCGCCGGGCTCGGAGCCCTTCAGGATGGCGGAAGACGCTCCATCCTTGCCGCCCGTGGCCGCCACATAGGGCACGCATTCGTTCCCTGTCACCGGGACTCCCTGCTCGGCCAGCAGAGGAGCCAGACGGGACTCTTCGACGCCAAAGCTGAATGCAAAAGACGCCAAGTCGCCCGATGCCAGGCAACCGCGCCGTACGGAAGCCGCTTCCTTCACCTCGGGAATGTCGGCGGAGCGCAGCGTCGGAATGGCAGACTTTTTGTTTTTCGCGGCGGCTTTGACTTTGGGTGGTTTCGGCGTCTTGACCTTCTTGGCCTTCGCCGTTGGCGATGGAACGGCAGGTTTCGGTGAGGCCGCCAAGTTCTGCTCCCGGGCCGAGGCAACCAGCAACGCGAAACTCAAGGTGGTAAGCCACCTGCTCTTCATCCACATTCTCCCTCTACGGCGGCTCTCTTATCCCGCTGGTGCCCGATCGCGAAAATATCAGGCAGCTCTTGGGATGCGCACCCCCAAGCGCGTCGGGAAATGCTCGACTCGACTTCGTAGTTGTCGTCGAGCTATCAATGACAAAGCGGAATCTTAAATTCTAGCCCAGTATGGCTTGGCCGTGGGACGGCCTGCAGCCGCCTAGGGTTACTTGCCGAGCGGAGGGTTGAATCGGACGCGGTTGTCAGAGTCCACGAGATTTGTTAGAGATAGCGGCTTGCGATCTTAGGCCGGCGACGTTAGCATTGGGCCTGGAGATCGAAGATGCTCGAACAGCGGTGGCTTCTCACATTCGTGCTGTTGACTTCAAGCGCGAACGCGCAGTGGCTGAACTACACTCCGCCGGGAACTCCCCGGTTACCGAATGGGAAAGTGAACCTGGCCGCTCCCGCGCCGCGCGGCGTCGACGGTCATCCCGATCTCTCCGGAGTGTGGATGCACGAGACCACCACCGTGGAAGACGTGAAGCGCATCTTCGGGCACCGTTGGGATGGCGATATCGCCGGGTCCATACCGGGCATGGAGATCGGCACGCAACACAAATATGGGTTAAATATTCTGGCGGACTTCAATCCTCCGGACTCCGCCATGCTGCCCGAAGCAGTGGAGCGATACCAGAAGCATCTGGCGCAGATGGACCCATCCAAAGTGTGTATGGGAACCGTCGGCTTTCCGATGGGTGATCTGCTTTCCGAACCGATCAAGATCTCGCAGGCGGCCAAGCTCACCATCGTGCTCTACGAGGCGGGCAATTACTATCGCCAGATTTTCACAGACGGCCGCACGCTTCCGAAGGAATTCGACTTTCCCTCAAACTTCGGCTATTCCGTGGGGCATTGGGAAGGCGATACGTTCGTGGTGGAGACCGGTGGTTTCAACGACAGGACGCCGCTCGACTGGTCCTGGCATACGCATAGCGATGCGCTGCATATAACCGAGCGTCTGCATCGAAAAGATTATGGGAACCTGGAGATGGCCCTGACCATCGACGATCCGAAGACGTTCAAAAAGCCCTTCACGATCAAGATCCCGCACTATCTGATGCCGGAAGCGGACGTCTTCGAAAATTTCTGCGAGAACGAAAAGGACGCCGTCCACATCCACAAGTAGCGCGTCAGGCGGAGGCGGGCGCGCATTGTCGCGCTGCCGGCTTCTCAACCGGCAGCTGCGAAGCACGCTTAGACGAAAGGGCTACGAAAGAGCCTTGCCGTACAGCACGAGCAGACGGCTCCAGGCCTTCTCGGCCTGCGGTTCGTTGTAGACCTGCGAATCCGGCGGGCACCAGCCGTGCGCGGCGCCTGTGTAGACTTCGATTTCCGCAGGCACATTCGCCTTGGCGAAGGTCTCTTTCAGAACGTTCTTCTCGTCGGGAGCCTGCATGTCGTCATTCGCCGCGATCGCGATGAGGAACTGCGCCTTGGTCTTGACGGCCTGCAGATGCGGGCTATTCGGCTTATCGTCGCGAGCACGCCGCCGTGGAAGGAGGCGACGGCTCCGACACGATCGGGCACGGCATACGCGGTCCGAAACGCAATCGTGCCACCCATGCAATAACCCTGCGTGCCGATTTTCTGATTCTTCGCGACCGAGGGTTGCTGGTCCAGCCACGCGATGAACGCCTTTGCATCGGTCATGTGCGTCGTCTCGTTGAGGCTCTGCGCGAGAGGCATCAACTGCGGGATGGGAGTGGCGGAGCCCTGCTCTGCAGTCGGAGCTTTCTTCGTGCGGTAGAACGGATTCATCACGAGCACCGAATAACCCGATTCGGCGAGCCGCTTGGCCATCTGGCGGAAGGCCGGCCGCAGCCCGAAAATATCCGGCCACATGAGAACTCCTGGAGCGGTGCCGGTAGCCGGATGCACGAAGTAGCAGTCGGCGGTGCCATCCGGCGTCTTGATGTTTACGTCGGAGTCGGTGACCGGCGCCGCGTTCGCGACTTGCGGCAGCATCATGGCGATGCCGGCTCCCAACATGACTCCGAATTGCTTTCGCGTCACCAGTCCGAGAGCCTCGAATTGCTTCTTGTCTTCCTCAAAATGATCCTGATCGCACATCTTCGTTCGCTCCTTCTCACGCCGGTCGCTCAGCAGACCGTACGCGTACTCGATATTCTATATCCACTGGGACTCGGGCGGGCGGAGGGGAATCGGCGGGGAATAATCTAGTGGCCCGGGGCCTGTTGTTGTTGCTGTGCCAGAGCGCGGTCGCGCTCATGACGCATTTTTTCGTATTCGGCTTGCTGGGTGGGTCCGAGAATCGCGAGGATGCGTTGGTGCTGTTCGACGCGAATCTTCGCGAGCGAGGGTTCGATACTGTCGCGCGTGGTGCGAAACTCGGCGCGCGTGCTGTCCAGAATCGCATCGAGCTTGGACGCCTGGTCGTGGGTAAGGGCCAGCCGGGACTTCATCTCGGCATTGAAACGCTTCCGAAATTCCTCGGGATTGTTGCGTGCATTGGCACTCACCGCCGAAACGTCGGTAAAGCGATGCCCGAAGGCTCCGACCACCACGCCGCTGGCGAATACCAGTCCCACGTACAGCGCAATGGTCCAGCGCGACAGTTTCATTTCATTTCTCCGACAGGGAGCAGGACCGCATCGCTACTGGAATCCGCGGCGGCCAGCGCATCCAGATAGGTGGATTGATATACCGGCGAGCGCTGGGAGTGCGGGATGAGGAGCGTCGTGACGAGCAGCGAAAGGGCCACGGCCGCAAGCACGCACACTTCCGCCCAGCGGCGAAACAGCAGCGACACAGTGGCCTGGCGGCGCGATTCAATCCGCTGCCACAGTTCCGGCATGAATTCCGGGCTGGGTTCGGGGTCGGGACAAGCTTCCCGATACTTCGCCCATAGCGACGCGAGCTTACGCTCCATGTGCTCCATTCTATACCCCCCGCTACTCCTTAGAGTCCGCGGCGACTTGACCGGCTTCGTAGGCTTTCAATACCCGTTGACGCGCGCGAAACAAACGGACCTTCAACGCGTTCTCGTTCACCTTGTAAATCTGTTCCAATTCCTTCAACGACAATCCTTCGACTTCTTTCAAGATTAGCAGCGCCCGGTCCTCTTCCGAGACCTCTCCGAGCAAGGATTGCACAAACTCCCTTATCCCGGTGCGCCGGACTTCTTCCCGTCCTTCTTTTCCTCCGGCGGACGCGTCCGCCATCATAACCTGTTGCTCGCTCAAGTCCGACATCCGGCTTTCCCGGCGGCGCCGCTGACGACGCATGTAATCATACGCCGCGTTCACCGTCAAGCGGTACAGCCAGGGCTCGAACACCTCCGCCGTGCGGAGCTGATCGAGTGAGTAGTAGAGGCGCAGAAAAACTTCCTGCCCCACATCTTCCACGTCCTCCGGACGCCCAATCAGCCGGGCGATGGTCCCCAGAATCCTCTTTCTGTAGGCCACCACAATCTGATTGAACGCCGCATCGTCGCCCTTACGGGCTTTTTCGATGATTTCGAATTCAATCAGCATGACCGCCGCCGCCCGCCTTGCGGATCGCACGCGGCAGCCATTTCTGAATTATTCCACCAAGAGAGGCGCACGCTTGCTGTGTCAGGTTACAACGTCAGGTTACAACAGCTTGGTCCGGCGAAGCGCCAACAACTCTAAAACCGGGGTTAAGGAGCCGTCCCCGCCGCCCGAGCGCACTCGTCCGGGGGCTTCGGCGCCTCGATCTGGAGCGGCTGCGGAGGGTGCTTTTCCAAGCAACGGATGAGCTCGTCAAGAAGCGCTTTCCTGCGGCGAAGGTAGACAAGTCTGGCTTGGACGGCACCAGCCACCTCGAGGGAGGGTTTATGCGTCATAGCTGGATACAGTGGGAGTTGAGTACTAGAACTCTCATGACCATGGTACCACTTTCGATGCTAAGGGGATATTTGTGGGCATTCGAGCCTTCATTATTCAAGTGATTGAAACGAATGGCAAGTTTGGCGAGCATGCTAAAATCGAGGACCGCATGAGTTTTCTTGAGGGCCTGAATCCACACCAGCGTGAGGCTGTGGAGCATACCGAGGGTCCGCTGCTGGTCCTAGCGGGTGCGGGAAGCGGCAAGACCCGGGTGATTACGCACCGGATCGCGCACCTGATGACAGCTCACCGGGTTCCAGGCTGGGCGGTGCTCGCCGTTACGTTCACGAACAAGGCCGCCGGGGAGATGCGGGAACGGGTTCGGAGCCTGGTGACGGGTCCGGAAGCCGTGGCGGCGCTCGGCAGAACCCCGGAGGCGAACGAGCTGCCGACGCTCGCCACCTTTCATTCTTTTTGTGTGCGCCTGCTGCGCCGTGAAGGGACTCCCCTGGCACAAGTTCGCCCGGGGTTCACCACGCTTTTCAGCATTTACGACGACGACGACCAGCTCGCCATCCTGAAGGCGGTGTATAAGACGCTCGGGCTGGACGACAAATTCATGCAGCACCGTGCGGCGTTGTCGCGCATCAGCCATGCGAAAAGCCATAAAACTTCGCCCGAAGAGATGGCGCGTGCGGCCAGCGATCCGATCACGACGCGCCTGGCGACCGTCTATGAACGCTACGAAGCCCGGCTGCGCGAATCGAACGCGCTGGATTTCGACGACCTGCTGTTGCAGGCTGTAAACCTGTTGCGCCACGACGCGCCGACGCGCGAGCGCCTGAATAAGCGCTACGAATTCCTGATGGTGGACGAGTATCAGGACACCAATCGCACGCAATACGATCTGATGCGTCTGCTGACCGGCGACAACGGCAACGTCGCAGTGGTGGGCGACGAAGATCAATCGATTTATAGCTGGCGCGGCGCGAACATCCGCAACATTCTGGATTTCGAGCGCGATTTCCCGGGCGCGAAGACGATTCGTCTGGAGCAGAACTATCGCTCGACGAAGAACATCCTGGAGGCCGCGAGCGCCGTGGTTTCGCAGAACACCGAACGCATCGGCAAGTGGTTGTGGACCGACTCGGGCGCGGGCGAAAAGATCACGCTGTACGAAGCGCCGGACGCCGAAAACGAAGCGCTATGGATCGCCGATACGGTCGAAACGCTGTTCGCGCGCGATCCGCGCCTGCACGTCGCGGTACTGTATCGCACGAATTCGCAGTCGCGGCAGATCGAAGAAGCCCTGCGGCGCCATGGACGCAAGTACATCGTGGTGGGCGGATTCAGCTTCTATCAGCGCGCCGAGGTGCGCGATCTGCTGGCGTATCTGAAAGTCCTGGTGAGCCCGCACGATTCGATCGGATTGCTGCGCATCATCAATACACCGGCGCGAGGCATTGGGCGCACGACCATCGAGCAGGTCGAGCAGTACGCGCTGCAGCACGAGATTTCGATGTGGACGGCGCTCGGACGCATGCTCGAAGAGCGGGTATTCAGCGCGCGCGCCGAAGCGGCGCTGGCGGCGTTTCATCGCATGATGACGGAGCTCGCGGGGCAGGTGGATACGCAGCCGCTCTCCGAGTCACTGACGGCGCTGCTGGAACGAACCGGGTATCGCAAGATGCTCGAAGAAGAGGGCACGGAGGACGCGCGCACGCGTCTTTCGAACCTCGACGAACTGATCAACGCCGCCGCCGATGCAAGCGAGCGCGGGGAAGGCGTGCGCGAGTTTCTGGATCACGCCGCACTGGTCGCCGACGCGGATTCGATGGACGAACGGGCGCCCGTATCGCTGCTGACGATGCACAACGCCAAGGGCCTGGAGTTTCCCGTGGTGTTTATCGCGGGCCTCGAAGAGGGATTATTTCCACATTCCCGGTCGCTCGATTCCGAGAGCGCGATGGAAGAGGAACGGCGGCTGTGTTACGTCGGCATGACGCGCGCGGAGAAGCGATTGTATTTGAGCTGGGCGCGTTACCGGCGTCGCTTCGGTGGCGGAGCGCCCGAGCAATCGATCGCGTCGCGGTTCCTGAAGGAGGTCCCCGCGCCATTAGTGGACTCGCTGCGGAGCGAACAAACCTACGGCCGCGGCATGGACCTTTACGCCGAGCGCCGGGAAGTCCGCGAAACTGCTCGCCGGAACCTTTATACTGGAAAGACTTACAATTCGGTCGATAGCATCCGGCAGTTTTTCGAAAGTAGTGGGCCCGCGGCGGCAAATGCTCCGTCGGGCGCACCGGGCGGGATGCAGTCGCCGAGAGGGTTGCCCTTACAAGGTTCGCTGGGTTTAGGCAGTACGTTCGGCGGGAACGGATCCCGCCAAAGCCGCTCCGCAGGCGCGTCCGGTAGGGCCTATCGGGCAAGTCCCCGGTGGGAAAGTTCAGGGTGGGCAAGCTCCGCAGGGGCAAGTTCAGGGATTTCGGCCGGCCGGTTCGCCGCCGCCGATGGTGAAAAAGGCCAGGAAGTTCGGGCCCGGTTCGACGGTGGACCACGCGAAGTACGGCCGTGGAACGGTTTTGCGCGTGGAAGGTACGGGAGACGACACCAAGGTCACGGTGAGCTTCCCCGGCTACGGGCTGAAAAAATTAATCGCGAAATACGCAGGGATCAAGGTTGAATGAATACTAAACACGTTTCCGATAGAACAGAACGCAAGAAGCTGAAGCGCACCGCGCGCAAAAAGGCCGCGCCGGTGGCGCCGCGGGCATCCGATGTTGCCCGTGGATCGCAAAAGCGCAAAGTGAAGAAGATGGTGAAGGGTCAGCGGAAGCGTTAGGCCGCCTGCCGCGCGCTCGACGACGTTTAACCGAAGCCGGCTCGGACGCCCTGCGTGGAAGAAATGATCTGACGCGGACGTCCGGAGCCGGCCGTTGCAATAGATCGGTTCGGCGCGCTGATCGAATTTGCCGTTCGTCGCCGGGAATGGCGGCGCACAAACACGAGTGTATGCGCCAAGGTCCGCTGTTGCCAAAGACCCCGTGCCCGCGCGCGAGAAACGCTCGTCGCGGGATTGACACGCGAGCATGCGGCTTGACGTCCGCGGGTCTATTTCAGATACGCGCTCTATTTCAAATAAGCACGCAGGGCGTGAATAAGATCGTCCGCTGCACGCATCTGCTCGCCCGTAGGCTTGGTCTTCGGATCGAGGACGTGATAGCGCAGGTGGCCTTCGATCACTTCGGCCATCAGGGCATCCATCGCGCCGCGGCACGCCGAAATATTGTGCAGCACTTCGGAGCATTCGGCCTCGTGATCGAGAGCGCGTTCAACGGCCTCGACCTGGCCGCGAATGCGCCGGACACGGTGCAGTAACTTTTTCTTTTCGTCAATCGTATGTGCCATAAACACTCGAGAAAGGGTCTTTACAAGCATACCCCACGGGGTATATTCTGGCCGAGGATCTCGCGCTCGCGGCGAGGAACCGGTGGATGCTTCGTGAAGTTTCTGAACAGCAATCAATGGATCGTCGAAAGAGTCGGGCTCGCTCTACTGCTTGCGGGCGCCGCGCCTCTACTCCTTGCGCAGGAGCAGCCTTCTTCGGACGTGAGCGCAAGTGTGCCATCGACGGCGGCGCAATCTCCCGACGTGACGCCGAACAACATGACCGAATGGTGGAATCTCTATTACCAGGCGACCTCCATTGGCGATTATCACGGGGCTTTTCCGGCGCAGTACGACGGACCGTTCAGCCTGCATAACACGCCGGAGCGCGATGTCTCGCTGACGACAACTTTGTTTCTGGGGCTGCGCCTCGCCAAGAATACGCAGCTCTATTTCGATCCGGAGATCGCCGGCGGAAGAGGCTTCAGCGGCGTCAACGGAATGGCCAACGCGCCTAACGGAGAGTTGCCGCGCGTCGCGACGGCGACACCCAAACCCTATCTGGCGCGCTTGTATCTGTCGCACGATTTCGGTTTTGGGGACGCGCGCGAGGTCGTCACAAGCGACGCCAACGAGCTCGGCGGGTCGCGTCCCGCAACGCGCTACACCATCGTGGTCGGGCGTTTCACACTCACCGATTTTTTCGACAACAACGCGTACACGCACGATCCGCGCACCCAATTCATGGGATGGGCGGTCATGTTCAACGGGGCGTGGGATTATCCAGCGGACACGCGCGGTTACACGTGGGGCTGGATGCACGAGTTTCATACGCGCAATTGGTCCGTGCGTTATGCGAGTGCGGCCATGCCCAAGGTCGCCAATGGGTTGCGATTCGACCGCCGGTTGTTGGAGGATCGCGGCGACGTGGTGGAAGGCGAGCGGGATTTTTCACCCCGCGGGCATGCGGGCGCGATTCGAGTGCTCGGTTATGCGAACCACGCGGATGCGGGCAACTATGCCGAGGCCCTGGCGTTGGCCGAGCGGACCGGCACAAGGCCGGATATCACGGCCACGCGCAAACCCGGAACGCTGAAGTATGGGTTCGGGATCAGCGCGGATCAGGAGATCGCGGCGGGAATCGGCATCTTCGGGAGATTAGGTTGGAACGACGGCAAGACGGAAAGCTTCGCATTCACGGCGATGGATCGGCTGGCCACGGGCGGTGTTTCGTTCAATGGAAAACGTTGGCATCGCGCCGAAGATACGGTCGCCACCGAACTCACGGTGGGTGGAATCTCAGGCGTGCATGCATCGTATCTGGCGCACGGCGGCTATGATTTCCTGCTGGGCGATGGGGCGTTGAATTACGCTCCGGAATACGTTCGGGAAAGTTACTACAACGCAAAACTGTTTCGGGGATTCTTCGCGGCTCTGGACGCGCAGCACGTCAACAATCCGGCCTATAATGAGGCTCGCGGACCGCTGTGGGTTTATAGTTTGCGGTTACACGTCGAATTGAGCAAAGACGATTTTTTGAAAAAACACTGAAGCAGCAGGGTCCAGGGAAAAGAGAACCGGATTCAGGAACCCTTGCGGCGGCGCTTGAAGAACACTTCGGAAGCTTTGCCTGATTTCCGGGACGTGGAAATCACGAGCAGGAATACGGCGGCCAGCGTCGCGAGCGTCGCGACCGATCCGATGATCAGATAATCGGAATCCTTGCGGGGCTCCGGAATCAGCTTCATGAGAACAGCCGTCACCGCGATAAAAACTGCCATCACAGCAAGCCCAAGGATGCGCGGTTGTTGCATCAGTCGTATTTTTCGTAGCGGATCTGCTTGCGCTCGAAACCCATTTCTTTAAGGATACGACGCACGTCGTCCACCATCGGCTTCAGTCCGCACAGAAGGACGTCCAGGTCGCGGCGTCCGCCGAGCGCTTCTTCGAGATGCGCCTGTACGCGACCAATGCGTCCGGTCCAGTCGGAACCGGGTTGTGTCAGTGTCGGCCAGAATTGAAAGTGCGCGTGGGCGCGCGCCATTTCTTCGAACTCCGCGCGGTAGAGCAGATACGGCTCATGGCGCACGCCGAATAACAATCTGAATGTCGGCGAGTCAGACGCAAGGTACGTCTTCAGCATCGAACGGAAAGGCGCGACGCCGGTTCCCGTCGCGACGAACAGAGCGTCGCGCCTTGCTGTATGAGGAGCTGGAGGGGGAAGCGTGAAGGTCCCCAGGGGAGCGGGCATTTGAATCGTTGCGCCGGGCGCGAGCTTGAACAGGTGCGGCGTGAAGGCGCCGTCTTCCACGACGTTCAGGCACAGTTCGAATCGCTTGCCCTCGGAAGGCGCGGAAGCAATCGAGTAGGCGCGGGTGATGACCTTGCCATTCACGTGATCCGAGAACGAAACGAATTGACCTGGCGTGAATTCGAACTTCGCGACGTCAACGACTTCGAAGACGAAGTGCCGAACGCCGGGCGCGAGCTCTGTCCATTCGATCAGCTTTGCCTGCATGCGGTGTCCGCTTTCCTCTCTTAACGCGGAGCCGAACGCTCGGGTCGATGAGAACGCTCGGCCCGATCGGCGAGCGCTTCGAGCAGCGCCGGATGGCCATCGAGCGGCGGCGTGACTTCGATACGAACTCCCGCATGCGCGGCGCGCGCGTGTTCGACCAGTTTGGGCAAATCGCGCTGCAGGTGCGTACCAAGCGTCAGAAAATACGGGATCACCACGATGTCGCGGATCCCCCGATTGGCCAGTACATCAACGGCGCCGGCAAGATCCGGCCGTCCTCCTTCGAGAAATGCGACCTCCACGGAGGAGTAACCTTCACGGCGCGCAAACTCAGAGGCGACCGCGCGCACCGCATCGTTGGCGGAAGCCACGCTCGACCCGTGGGCGAAGACGATGTAGCCGATGTCCGTCGCACTCATAGAATCAGGCTCGGCTGCTTCTCTGTTACTTCTGGCGCCTCCGGGAGATAGGCACGCAGAAAATCGAGAAACGCGCGCCCGCGGCGGCGGCCGTTGTTATGTTGGAGCTCCAGGCGTTCCAGAAATACGAGGATGCCGAGGACGTCGGCATCGCGCAAAACGGGCATTCCGGCCTCGGCCTGCAGGCCTTTGCGCAGATTTTCGATCGACGCTTTCAACCGATCAAGAACGGACGCGGCGTATGGATTCGTGGGCTGCGTCTCGTAAACCAGTCCGCTTTGAAGCGTCCGATACATCTGAATCAGCGCGGACAGCGCTTCGCGCGCGTCGAAATCAACGGCGCGGCCTTCTTCCATGGCGCGGCGAAGAGCGATCGCCATCGCATAGAGAACCGGCTCCTGTTCCTGGATGAATTGTTCGGTTAAACGGATGTCGCGATTCGGGATGTCGGCTTCACTCACGGGAGGAGCCGTCTCGCGCACGCGAGCCTCGCGCAGATGCGGGCAATCGGACGGGCAATCGATGGTGATTTCGCGCTGCTCGCCGCAGCACTGTGGACAGATTTCGCCGTTGACGCCGGGACAATGACGGCGTGCACGCCTTTTTTCGCAGAGTTTGCAGGTGACGTTCACAGGGTGAGTCGCGACGATAACAAACAACGAAAGGAAATGCAGTCCTTCTTTCCCTCCTATCGTATCATCGGAAAATAAAGCAGACTGCGAAAATAGGGGACTGGCAAAATGAGGCGGACCGACTTGTACGTGAAGGTGGAACTGGTGTTGGACGATGAAGAAAAAGTGGAACGCCTGGCCAGTGAAATCTGCCGTCTGATCCGCAAGGTCTACGGTGTTCGCAACGCCGAGGTCTCCAGCATGATCGAACGCGACAAGTGATCGAGGGGGCTCAGCAGAACGCGAACGAACTCACTCGATCGATCCTCGCGGTACTACCGGCCCATTGGCTTTAGTACGATGAAGACATCTTTGCAGAAAATAACTTTGCAAAAATCACCGGAGGCTCTTCTATGAAATTCAAATTATTCGCTGCTCTCGTTCTCGGCGCAACGCTCGCTTCCGCTGCATCGGACGCGCCCAAACGCCTGGAGGCCGCGGCGGTCACGTTGAAAGAGGTCATGGGCACGCCCGATAAGGCGATTCCCCAGGATCTGCTCAATAAGGCGTATTGCATCGTGATCGTTCCCGACCTGAAGAAAGGCGCCTTCGTCCTGGGCGGAAAATACGGCAAGGGATTCGTCACGTGCCGCAAGAAAGACGGTGTGGGCTGGACGGCGCCTGGCGCGGTCATCATCGAGGGCGGTAGCGTCGGATTTCAGATCGGCGGGACCGAAATGGATCTGTTCATGCTGATCATGAACGATCGCGGAATGAGCCGGCTGCTTTCGACGAAGTTCACGCTGGGCGGCGATGCCGTGGTGGCGGCTGGTCCGGTCGGCCGAGCGACGCAGGCGGAAACCGATGCCGCGATGACCGCCGAAATACTGACGTGGTCGCGAGCACGCGGCTTGTTCGCGGGAATTTCGTTGAACGGAGCGACGCTGCGCGAAGACGCGGATTGGAATATGGACCTGTACGGCAAACCGATCAAGAATCGCGAAATTTTGACGGGCGACGTGCCGGCGCCGGCTTCGGCCGGATCGCTGCTCCACGAACTGGACCGCTATTCGAGCCGTAAATAAATCGCCGCAGCGGCACTCATCCACATGGACGACGAGCGTTTTTTCGCGATCGCGACGGAAGTGGTCAACGGCCTCGAAAGTGACCTGCGCCGTGCTCGTCCCGAAGAGCGCGGAAAATGGCGGGCGCTGGAGGTCGGCTGCGGATCGGGCCGCCTGATGCGCGCCATGAGCCGGCATTTCAGCGAACTGGATGGCGCGGAGGCGTCCTCCGAGATGGTGAGCCTCGCGCAGGACTACTTGCGCGACCTGCCGAATACCCGTGTCGTGCAAGCCGAATCTGGGCAGTTGGCTCCGTTCGAGCCGCACACCTACGATTTCGTTTATGCATTGGACCCGAGCCTCGCGGCGCTGCGGCACATTCGCCGCGTGCTGAAGGCCGGCGGTTATTGCTGGATTCGTTTCGAAGCGATGACTTACGACTCGCCTTTGCCGACCCGCGTGGACCTGCTGGAGTTCGCCCAGAGCGAAGACTTCCAGGTGCTCGCGCTTGAAAACGTCGGCGGCCATGGCCTGTGGACCGCGTGGCGCAAGCAGCCGCGTGGTTGGCATGCGTCATTGCAGGAACAAAACCTGCAAGAGCAAAGCGAAAAGATGGCGGCTGACGGCGCGACGAAGTTTCCGGCTGTGATCCGGCGCATCACCAACGCCAGCAGTTCGGAGCCGGTCGCGCCGTGCCGTGGGCGCTTCGCGTCGATTTCTATTCGCGCCGAGCACCTTCCCACGGATGCAGGGCTGCATCATCTGCGCGTCACCGTGGGGGATTCCTTCGCGACGGTCACGTACATCGGGCCGCCCGATCACTCCGGATATCAACAGATCCGGGCCGATCTTCCGGAGCTGGAGGCCACGGGTTTATTGCCGGTGCAACTGCTCTGGCTCGAATCCCCGATTTCCGCGCCGTGGACGCTGCGCGTGATTCCGCCGGGACCGTCCGTGCCGCGGCTCGTCGCGCTTTCGACGCGTGTCACCGCACATTCGCTGAAGCTGACGGCCGAAGAAATCGGCCGCCCCGACGAGATGGAAGTGCTCGTGGGAGGCTTGCCCGTCCAGGAGCTCGGGTATACCTGCACGGACCGTCGCGCGCGGCGGTTCGAAATCGCGGTTGAAATTCCGGCAGGTATCGCGCCGGGTAAATACGCGCTGGAACTGCGCATCGGACGCCGCAAAGTTCCCGCGGTCGAGATCGAAGTGGTTCCCTGAAAATGGGCCCCTGGCAGCGGGGCTGAACCGCTGCTAGGTACGAAATCTCTGGTCCTCAAGCCTCGCCGCTGTTACACTGTGTAAGGAATTGCCTCGATGACGATCGCCACGGAACCTGGCCTTACAGCGCTTTCCGCGCGCCGCGAATCCAAAGACCTCATCCGCGCCTTTCGTCTGATGTACGAATCCCGTCGCATTGACGACCGGGAAATCCTGCTTAAACGCCAAAATAAAATCTTTTTCCAGATCAGCGGCGCGGGGCATGAAGCGATTCAGGTCGCCGCGGGACTCGCGCTGCGTGCCGGTTACGACTGGTTCTTCCCGTACTATCGCGACCGCGCGCTATGCCTGACGCTCGGCATGACTGCCGAGGATATGCTCCTGCAAGCGGCCGGCGCGGCTTCCGATCCTTCATCGGGCGGCCGCCAGATGCCCTCGCACTGGAGCTCCACCAAGCTCCACATCGTCTCTCCGTCTTCGGCAACCGGCACGCAACTGCTTCCCGCCGTCGGGTGCGCCGAGGGCAATCGTCATCTCGATCCCTCCTCCGACGCCGTCACGCTCACCAGCACCGGCGAAGGCGCCACCAGTGAAGGCGAATTCTGGGAGGCTATCAACGCGGCCACTCTCCAGAAGGTCCCGGTCATTTTTCTGGTGGAGGACAACGGCTTCGCCATCTCCGTTCCCGTCGAGCATCAGACTCCCGGCGGTGACATTTCGAAACTGGTTTCGTGCCATCCCGGCCTGCGCGTTCTTCAGTGCGATGGCACCGATTTGATCGCCTCCTACGCGGCCATGGACGAGGCCGTCAATTATTGCCGCAGCGAGCGCCTCGCCCGCGTTGGTGCACGCGAATTGCACGCGTCCCTACTCGCATTCGCTTTCGGATGACGAAAAGTCGTACAAGACCGACGCCGAGCGAGCGGCCGAAGCTCTGCGCGATCCCGTTCGCAAGTTCGAAGCATGGCTGATCGAGAACAATATCGTCGACCGCGTCCAGTTGGATCAGGTCATGCAAGAGGTCGACGCCGAAATTCAGGAAGTGAGCGAGCGCGCCATGAAGGCGCCGGTTCCCTCTCACGGAACGGCGCTGCGCTATCTCTATTCCGAGCGCGTCGATCCCACCTCCGCGCAGTTCGAAGCCGAGCCGCATTTCTCGGGCGACCCGCGCACTATGGTCGACACCATCACGCTGACCATGCACGAGGAGTTGGGCCGTAATCCCAACATCGTGGTGTTCGGCGAGGACATCGCCGATTGCAGCCGCGACGAGCATCTCAACCAAGTCAAAGGCAAAGGCGGCGTTTTCAAAGCCACGCAGGGACTGCAGACCGATTACGGTTCGGGGCGCGTGTTCAACACGCCCATCGCCGAAGCCGCCATCGTGGGCCGCGCGTCGGCATGGCCATGCGCGGGCTGAAGCCGGTTGTCGAGATTCAATTCTTCGATTACATCTGGCCCGCGATGATGCAGATCCGCGATGAGCTGGCCTCCTTGCGCTGGCGCTCCAACAACGCATGGTCGGCTCCGCTGGTGATTCGCGTCGCGTTCGGTGGTTATCTCAACGGCGGCGCGATGTATCACAGCCAGAACGGCGAATCGATCTTCACGCACATTCCCGGATTGCGCGTCGTGATGCCATCGAACGCGCTCGATGCTTGCGGTTTATTACGCACTGCAATTCGCTCCGACGATCCGGTGCTCTTCCTGGAACACAAGCGTCTGTATCGCGAGCCTTATAATCGCTCGCCGCATCCTGGACCCGATTACACGATTCCTTTCGGGAAAGCGAAGATCGTGAAGCCGGGATCGCGTTTGACGATCGTTACCTTCGGCGCGCTCGTCCAGAAATCGCTGCAAGCCGCGGTGCAGATCGAGCAGCAGCATCCCGGCATCAGCATTGAAGTGATCGACCTGCGCTCGCTCTCGCCCTACGATTGGGAGGCGATCAGACCTCGGTGGAGAAGACCAGCCGCGTGATGGTGGTTCACGAGGACACGCTTTCCTGGGGCTATGGAGCGGAGATCTCCGCGCGCATCGCCAGCGAACTTTTCGGCAGCCTCGACGCCCCGGTGGGCCGCATCGGAGCGCTGGATACGTGGGTCGGATATAGCCCGTCGCTGGAGAATGAAATTCTCCCGCAAGTGGAGAATATCGTCGACGAAGCGCAGCGAATCTTGGCGTACTAGCTATCCGCCCTCGATGCCTGATTTTCGGAGATAATTTCCGAATGGCGACTCCCGTGACGCACCTTCAGGACAGAAATGCTGGAAATGCCGGCGACCTGCTGAAACATTTCCACCTTGTCGATCTGATCGGCAAGGTGCTCCTCAACCGCGGTCTTCGGAAAGTCGCTTACTTGGAGTCCCATACCGGTGCGGGTCTGTACACGGTTGATCGGGGTCGAATATCGGAGATCCGGAAGAACAAGGCGCGCGTCTGCGCGACGCCATCTCGGTGGGCCGTATTCGATCGCATCAACTCGAAGATCGACGAAGGAAAATATGTCGGCTCCGCAGGCCTCGCACTCGATTTGCTCACTGCGTGGAAGCAGAACGGCGATGATCGTTCTCTGAATGTCGTTCTATGGGAGAAGGATGAGGCCGTGCGTAAGCGAATTGAACATTACATCGGCGAACGCCGGATCGCCCCGCATCTTGAGAGCTGCGTTTTGGAAGGCGAAAGCAGCCCCTCCGTTTTCGAAAAAGCAATCGCAGATCTCTCGGGAGACGGCTGGACTTTAATCTGGCTTTGCGATCCGTACTTTGGAGAATCCAAATCCCGCGATCGCGAGTGGTTTCAGCTTCTCCGGATGACCTCGCGCGCGCAAGGTAGGTCGAGCTTCGGCTTGGTTTTTGCGTTTGTGGGAGGCAACTCAAACCTCAGAGGCCCGGAAAAATTCGACTATGCACGGACGATTGGCGCACCGAGCGCGCCGCTTCATCGAATCGATGAAAACGTCCGCTCCTACGGACTGTACTTTACCGATAGCGCTAAGCGACTGGCCTAAACTTTATCCGTGCCCGAGATACATCAGCCAGCTCAATCCAAAGATCGCCAGCACGAAACGGCAGCATTCTCCCGGGTGCTTTTAATCGCTGGGTGAAATAATTCTGAACCGCTTCCTTCGGTCGCGGCTCGGGTCGGATGTGAATCGCGCGTCGGGTCAGTTCCGAAGTGGGGATGGGATTCGCAGCGTAAAATCGCGTTTTCAGATGCGGAGATTTTTCGTTCGAATCGTCCACTCTTTTGAGTGGAACCCCTCAACCCGACCCGAGCCGCGACCACAGGGAGCGGTCAAGCCCCGCGTTCACGGTAGGAACCAACTTACCCGTGCCCGAGATACATTAGCCATTTCAATCCAAAGGTCGCCAGCACGAAACGGCAGTGTTCTCCCGGCTGTTTTTAATGGCTGGGTGAAATAAGTCTGAACCGCTTCCTTCGGTCGCGGCTCGGGTCGGATGTGAATCGCGCGTCGGGTCAGTTCCGAAGTAGGGGAGGGATTCGCAGCGTAAAATCGCGTTTTCAGATGCGGATATTTCTCGTTCGGTCGTCCACTCTTTTGAGTGGAACCCCTCAACCCGACCCGAGCCGCGACCACAGGGAGCGGTCAAGCCCCGCGTTCACCGTAGGAACCAACTACCCGTGCCCGAGATACATCAGCCAGCTCAATCCAAAGATCGCCAGCACGAAATAACCAAACGTTTGCGCCGCGTGACGAATGCGCTCGCGATCGGTCCTCTTCGTGATCACGCCGAGCACGACCGACGTAAAGAACGCAAAAATCATCGACGCTTCGAAATGCGACAAATTCATTTTAGGCATGCGCGTCGATTAATCCTTGCTGCCCGTTGCGATTTCGTAGGCGTCCACAATCGCCAGCAGATTTAGCAGCCCCGCCGCCACCAGAAACTTTGTCCCGTAGTCGTGTACGTGACCCGCCATGTCGGGCTCATTGTAGCCGAGCGCCACGGCGATGAAGTACAGCACGCCGGAGAGCAAATCCCCGACGAAGCCGCCGTAATAAATCACGGTGGTCAGCAGATCGCCGCCCTCAGGATGGAACATCGCGCCGCGCATCATCAGCCCGAGCAGGAACATCACCGTCACCGAAACGCACAGCACTACGCCGCGCTCGCGCTTCTTCAGCAGGAAGTGCCCGCCTCCCGGAATCAGCCACGCGAGCAGAACCACCGGCGCCCACTTGCCGACCGGAGCCGAAGCGCCCGCCGCCGGGTTTTGTTGAACTACATTTTCCGCCACCATTTTAGTTTATCCCATCGAGAGTTTACCCCATCATTCCGTGAATTGCAGGACCGAGCATTTGTAAGATGATGTAGAGAATGCAGATTGCGCGAGAAGCGGCGCGGGAACTGACACGCATCGAACGCTGGATTCCGTGGGCCGAACGCGGCGCGCGCGTCCTGGTGATTTTCGCGGGCGCGTGGCTGCTGACGCGCCTCTCCCGCAAAATGCTGAGCCGCCTGCGCGTGTATGCGATCCAGGCCATGGCGCGGCGCGGCGAGACGCCCGAGACGGAAGTGAAGAAGCGCGCGGCGACCATCGTCTCCACTTTGTCGAAACTGGCGAGCATCGTGATCTGGCTGGTGGCACTGGTCATGGCGCTGAACGAAATGACGTTCAACATTCAGCCGGTGCTCGCTGGCCTGGGCGTCGCGGGATTGGCCGTCGGCCTCGGCGCGCAGACGCTGATCAAGGATTGGCTCGGCGGCCTGCTGATTCTGATCGAAGACCAGATCCGCATCGGCGACGCGGTGGTGATCAACGGGATCAACGGCACGGTGGAGGAGATCAATCTGCGGACCACGGTCCTGCGCGGCGAAAGCGGCGCGGTGCACGTGATCTCCAACGGCCTGATCAACACGCTTTCGAACACCACTCGCGAGTACGCGTATTATCTCTTCTCGGCGACCATCGCGTATGGTTCCGACGTGGATCGCGCGCTGAAGACTATCGCGGACGTGGGCGCGGCGCTGAAAGAGGATCCCATCTGCGGGCCGATGATTCTCGCGCCGATCGAGGTGATGGGCGTGGATAAACTCGGGGAGCGCGGGCTGGTGATTCGCGCGCGAATTCGAACGCTCGCGTCGCGGCAGGATCGCGTGGGATGGGAGTTGAATCGCCGGGTGAGCGAAGCCTTCGCCGCCTCGGGAATCGAGTTCGCGCCGGCGTGGGGGGCAGGACGGGATTAGGAAGAATACAGGAGACAGAATACAGGAGTCAGAATTTTACAACCTCAGTCATTCCGAGCGAAGTACTTCGACTTCGCTGGGAATGGCGAGTTTTGTTTGTGGCTGTCGGCGGCCACCCCTGCTCGCTGCCTTTATTCTGTCTCCTGTATTCTGACTCCTGACTCCTTTTTTCTGACTCCTGTCTCCTGTCTTCTTCTACTTTATCCACGCGAGCATCGCGCCCAGCATAATCAGCAATCCCGCGTACTGAAGAAACGCTCCGCGATCGCCGTCCATCGGCTGATCCTTCGTCCAGAACACGCGATACGCCCCGCCCGCCGCGAGGATCAAAAACATTCCCGCTCCCGCGAAATACCACAACGCGAGCATCAGCCCGATCGAATACAAACGCTGCTGCCGATCGAGCGCGCGAAAGCCGCGGCCTCCGTCGAGCTGCCAAATCGGAATCAGATTGAAGAGATTGATATACGCAAGCGAATGCGCCAACGCCAGCCATATCCCGCCGCCGCTGATCACCCAGGGAAGCGCGCACGCGAGCGCCGCGCCGGTTCCCCAAATCGGTCCCGCCAGTCCGATGCGCGCGTCCTGCCCGTGATTCGCCGGACTGTCGTAAAGACTGACGAACGCGCCGAAGCCGGGGATGAACATGGGCGCGCTCGCGCGCAATCCGAAGTGCCGCAGCGCCCACACGTGGCCCATTTCGTGGACATAAATCCCGAGCACGAATCCCATTCCGAACTTCCAGCCGTACAGCGCCCAGTACAAGCCCATCGACGCGAACATCGAGAGCAGCGTGCTCAGTTTCGTGAGCCCGAAGAGGAGAAATTTTCCCTTGGTGATCAGCAGCAGAGCCGCTGTCTTGAACTTCGCGAAAAACGCGAGCACGACACCGATGGGACCGAAGCGCTTCTTCCAGTCCTCGGTGGTCCAGCCCTGCTTCTTTGGTGCTGTGGCTACCGAGGATTCAACGGGTTGCGCCAGAACGATTCTCGTCTGCGCGCCCAGCGACGCGCGATGCCCGCGGATCGACGCCGCTTCTTGCGAGTCGGCGGGCAGCAGATCGAGCGCTTTTCTCCATTGCAGAGCCGCGCCCGGAAGATCGCCGCTTGCTTCCAGCGTTCGCGCTTCCGTCGCGATCTGTTCGACATCCGCCGCATGAATCGATTGATGGCATCTTGCGCAACTCAGCGCGCCGTTATCGATCGCACTCCCACACGAAAGGCAGTAGCGTGGCGTAGAAGCGTCAGGCGGTGGGATCGTCGGATTCAAAAGTTAACCTTAACGCGAAAATCCATAAAAATAGCCGCCCTTTGTGCAAGAGCGGCTATTCGTGATTTCAACCGAACTTCTAATCGAACAGATACAGCGCAATGCCCGGATGCGGGGCCTCGGCTACCGCGGGAGCACCTTCACCCGCGCCGGCTTCCACCGGCTGCTCGACCAATTGCCGGCAGTAGATGCCGGTCTCGCCGAGATAGACCTCGAACTCCGCGGGACGCGCGAGCGAGCCTTGAATCAGCGCTTCGCTGAGCGGATCCTCGATGTACTTCTGCAGCGCCCGGCGCAGGGGACGCGCGCCATAGCTGCGATCCGTCAGCGTCTTGTCCAGAATGTATTTGGCCGCGTCGTCGTTCAAGCGGATCTTGATTTGCTTGGCTGCCAGATTGAGATTCATCTGATCGGCGAGAAGACGAACGATCTGGATGCAGATCTTCGTCGGTGAGCGACGTGAAGAGAATCACTTCGTCCAGGCGGTTCAGGAATTCAGGATTGAACGCCTTCTTCACTTCGCGCGAGCACTTGATCTTCGACTTTGGCGCGGAATCCCGGTGCCGGGACCGGAGAAGCCCATGGGGCTGCGTTTGTCGAGGAAACGCGCGCCCAGGTTCGAAGTCATGATGATGATGGTGTTCTTGAAGTCCACCGTGTTGCCGAGGCCGTCGGTCAACTGGCCGTCTTCAAACACCTGCAGCAGAATGTTGTAAACATCCGGATGCGCCTTCTCGATTTCATCCAGCAGGATGATCGAATACGGCGCGCGCTTCACGCGCTCGGTGAGCTGGCCGCCTTCTTCGTAGCCCACGTATCCGGGAGGCGAACCGATCAGCTTCGACACGGAGTGCTTTTCCATGAACTCCGACATATCGAAGCGGATCAGCGATTTCTCGCTACCGAACAGGAACTCGGCGAGCGCTCGGGCGACTTCGGTTTTGCCGACGCCGGTCGGTCCCAGGAACAGGAACGATCCAGCGGGGCGCTTCGGCGATTTCAATCCCGCGCGGGAGCGGCGAATCGCGCGCGCCAGAGCGGAGATCGCTTTTTCCTGGCTGATGATGCGCTTGTGCAGCTCCTCTTCGATGCGCAGGAGCTTCGAAACTTCTTCTTCCTTGATCGCCGTCATCGGGACGCCGGTCCAGCGCGCCACGACGTCTTCGATGTCGTCCTTGGTGACGACGCCGGTGGACGTATCGTCCAGATTGTATTTCTCGCGCAGTTGGCGCAGGTTCTCGCGTTCCTTGCGTTCTTCGTCGGAATAAAAGCGCGCCTTTTCGAACTCGTGATTCGCAATGGCGTTTTCCATGCGATGCACGATGAACTTGATGCGCTTCTGAATATCGGCAACTTCGCCCGGAAGCGTGGTCTGGCGGAGCTTCACGCGCGCGCCCGCTTCATCGATCAGATCGATGGCCTTGTCCGGCAGGAAACGATCCGGAATAAAGCGCACCGAAGTGTGCACGGAGCTTTCAATCGCCTCGTCCGTATACGCGACCGCGTGGAATTTCTCGTAGCGTTCCTTGATGCCGTACAGAATCCGCGTGGCGTCTTCTTCGTTCGGCGGCGGAACTTTCACGGCCTGGAAACGCCGTTCCAGCGACCGGTCCTTCTCGATGGACTTGCGATATTCAGACGGCGTCGTCGCGCCGATGCACTGGATCTCGCCGCGCGAAAGAGCCGGCTTCAGGATATTCGCCGCGTCGAGCGAACCTTCGGCCGATCCCGCGCCGACCAGTGTATGCAGCTCGTCGATGAAGATGATGGCGTTTTGATTTTCCATCAGCTCTTTCATGATGGTCTTCAGCCGCTCTTCAAACTGACCGCGATACTTCGTGCCCGCGACGATCAACGAAAGATCCAAAGCGAGGATGCGTTTGTCCGCCAGGAACGAAGGCACATCGCCATCGGCGACTTTCTGCGCGAGTCCTTCCACAATGGCCGTTTTGCCGACGCCCGGCTCGCCAATGAGCACGGGATTGTTCTTGGTGCGGCGGCACAGAATCTGCACCACGCGTTCCAATTCATAATCTCGTCCGATCAGCGGATCGAGCACGCCATCCATCGCGGCCTGCGTCAGATCCCGGCTGAACTCGCTCAGCAGCGAGCTTTCCTTCGGCCGGTTCGACGACATCTTTTCGGAGCTCGAACGCTGCGATTTCCTCGCGCACCTGCGAAAGCCGCAATCCGCGCTCGTGCAGAATATCGGCGGCGAAACATTTTTCTTCGCGCAGCAGGCCGAGCAGCAGATGCTCGGTACCGATGTGCTTGTGACTCAGCCGTTCGGCTTCTTCGGCTCCATACGCGAGCACGCGCTTGCATTCGTGGCTCAGCGGCAGATCGACGGAGGTGGAAACCTTTTCGCGCATGGTGGTGTGCGCTTCAATCTGCTTGCGGATGGAATCGACGGACGCGCTCGATCGCAGGAATCGATTGGCCAGCGCCTTGTCTTCGCGCAGCAGGCCGAGCAGCAAGTGCTCGGTCTCGATGCACGGGCTGCCGAACTGGCTGGCCTCGTAGCGCGCGAAGAAAATCACCCGGCGGGCCTTCTCTGTATAACGTTCAAACATGTTGGCGACCTTCCGCGGAGGACAGTGAGGCTGGTACCAATTGTCCCCGCTCCAGCGCGACGGCCCGATCGGCGCGGCGCGCAAAATTCAAATTGTGAGTGACGTGAATCGAAGTGAGCCGGCGCGACTGATGCAGCTCGTCGAGCAAACTCATAATCATTTCTCCTGTGCGGTAATCGAGGCTGCCGGTAGGCTCGTCGGCCAGCAGCACACTGGGATTGCCGGTGAGAGCGCGGGCCAATACCACGCGCTGTTGTTCGCCGCCTGAAAGTTCCCCGGCGCGATGCGTCGCCCGGTTGCGCAAACCCACTTCCTCAAGCCGCGCCATGGATACGGGCTCCGCCTGGTCCCGGCTTTGGCCGCGTATCAGAAGGGGCATCATCACATTCTCGATTGCCGTAAATTCGGCCAGCAAAGACTGGATCTGCCAGACATAACCAAGCTCGCGGTTACGGAACTCGGATAGCTGGTCCCCCGAAAGCTTACAAATGTCATTCTGCCCGAAGTATATCGCACCCTCCGTGACCCTGTCCAACCCGCCCAAAAGGTGCATCAGAGTGGTCTTCCCTGCTCCCGATTCGCCGATCAGGGCAAGCTTTTCCCCTTGCGCCACTTCCAGGTTCAGATCGGCGAAAACCACCAGCTCGTGATCGCCGGAGCGATACTTCTTGGTGACTCCAGCCGCGTGAATGGCCAACTCTTCCGGCATGCCTGTTTTCATTATCGGGCATCGCGGCGGGACACTATATTTGCAGACGGGGTAGTGGACGAAACGCTACGAAAACACTTCGGCGAGCGGAAGTTCAAGCACTGGATTCTCGGTCCGCAGCGTCGCGGCTTTCACTTCGCGAAGTCCGGTTTCCGATGTCGCTTCGTAGGCGATGCGCAGCGAGGGATCAAGCAGCCAGACATAGCGCACGCCCATGCGCAGATAATCCTGGATGCGCTCCTCGACGCGTTTCAGCCGATCCTCGGGCGAGAGCACTTCGATACAAAGAAAAGGCGGCGTGCGAAAGATTTGCTCCTTGGTTTTGCCGACAACCACGCAGATATCGGGAATTCGAAACCGCGTGGGACTCACTTGGACGCGCTGCTCGACGACGACGGTAATTCCAAGTTGCTTCTGCCGCGACGCGAAATAGATAGCGATGGCTGTCTGCAAACTGCTGTGATCGAATTCGCCGAAGTTGCGCTCCTCGATGCGCCCGTCCACGTAGTCGCAATCCGGCCGATAGCTCGTCGCCAGATACTCTTCTACGGAGATGAGTTCTTCCTCACTCATTGGGGGTGACCCGCTAGGTCTAAGATGTCATCGAACAGTAATCGCAGTTGGGGGCAGGAGCCATAGGCGGTTTGGGGATTGAGTTTCCGAAAAAGGGCCGTTCCTTCGATGGGCTTTTTATACTTCTTGTTGAGCTTGCGCCAATAAATGTCTTTCAGTCGTCGTCCCGGCGGATTCTGATGATTAACAGTCTCGGGGCGCCGCGGGTCCGGCAATTCGCCGCGGACCTCCCGCGGGAAGATATTGGGATCGCTCAACAACCAGGCTTCCGTCTCATGAACGGCGAAATGCTGACGGAAACGAGGATTGTCTATGCGCCGCTCGAGCTCCCCCTTGGCCCATTGATATTGGTTGGCAACGGAGTCATCCGGATAGCTCAGCGTCGAACCGTAAAAGTCAATGATCCCAATAGCTCCGAGAACGTTCGCGGTGCCCAAAGCCAAGCTCGCACTACGCCTGATCCCGGCTAAATAATCACTGGCGCCATTGAAACATCGGATGTCGATCCCGACCCCTCGAACGTGATTTTGCTCGAGCCAGCGGCTCAGGAATTCGCGAAGGCAGCCTTCCGTTTGTCCTTCCACGAAAACCGCCAGTTTCACGAAGCGATCTCAGCTTCCCCAGAGAAAGCGAACTTGCCTAGGGAATAATCGGCGACCCAGCGCCTGAGTTCCTCGCCCTCGATATTCTTCAACTCGGTTTCAGATCCGTTCGATGTGACGACGGTTACGACGGGCAATTCGTCACCGAATGCATCGAGAAACTGAGGCGAATGTGTCGTGAAGATCACCTGACTCTTGATCGCTGCATTCGCGGCGACTTCCGCGATGATCGACATCATTCGCGGGTGTAGCCCGGCTTCCGGTTCATCGATCGCGATGAGTGGCGCCGGATCGGTACTGCCGAGAATCGTGACGAGCAAGAGGAAGCGCAGAGTTCCATCGGAAAGATCCGCCGGGCTATCCGTTCCTTTTCTATGCTTGCGGCGAACGCGCATCTCCGTGCGTCCATGTTCGGCGGGTGGAAAAATCAGCTTGTCGTAGTCGTCCGGGAACGCCGCCGACATCGCTTTGTCCAGAAACTCCTCGAAATTGCGGTCACCGGTGTATAGCGTGTGCAGCACTGCGATCAGGTTTTGGCCGTCTGGATTTACTCGCTTCTCAGAACGGGTGACGATCGCGCGGCGTAGGTCGGCATCCTGGTCGACACGCAGGTCGCCGTGGATCGAGCAATCACGGATAAATTGTCGCGTCGCTAGGCCCAATGGGTAAGAAAGCCCCGAGATGACCGAGAGCAGCGCCTCCGACGATGGAACCAGCGAGCGTTGCATCATCTCGCCAACGTTGGTCTTGCCTGGAACTCCGGAAAGTGAAGAACGCTCGATGACGTCGACGTGAACGGAGTTCGAGGAGACGCACATCCGTTCGGCGTCGATTTCATAACTTCCCGTGCTTCCGACCCGTTCAAGGCTAAGAACGTAATTACTTTGGGCGCCGTCGGATAGCTGCAGCGAAAATTGCATCCTCTTGGCTTGTCCATCCCAAACCAACGGCGCCATCCCGCCCGTTCCGATAATTGCCTCGCGCAACCCGCCAGCGGCCGCTATACGCAATAGATCGAGCGCACGGAGCAGGTTCGACTTCCCGCCACCATTCGGCCCAATGAGGACATTCAAATTCCCAGGTTTCCACGTCACCGATTTGAGTGACCGGAATCCCTCGATCTGAAGTTCCTGGAGCAGCATAATGCGATCCTAGCGCACCACAATATTAACCAATTTATCGGCCACCACGACCACCTTCACGATCTGCTTGCCGTCGAGCGACGATCGTATTTTCGCGTCGGCCTGCGCGAGCGATTCCAACTGCTCTTTGGTCGTTCCGACCGGCACTGAAATGCGCGTCCGCAGCTTACCGTTGACCTGCACGGGAATCTCCAGCAGATCTTCTTTCGCGAGCTCTTCGTTCCACTGCGGCCACGCCTGCCGGAACACCGGACCGGTGCGGCCCAGTTGCTCCCACAGTTCTTCCGCGATGAACGGAGCGAAGGGAGCCAGCAGCAAAATCAAATCAGGCAAAATCTGATCGAGCGCCGCGCGCGACAGCCCGGCTTCTTCCTCGTACAGCGTATTGATCAATTCCATCAGCGCCGCAATGGAGGTATTGAAGTGCCAGCGATTGCTGAAATCCTCGGTCACTTTGCGAATCGTCTGATGGAGCTTCCGCAAGGCCTTCTTGTCGGCTTCTGGATTGCCTTCGGCGGCACGATCGATATTGCGCGTCACGAATCGCCATACGCGATCCAGAAAACGTTTCTGGCCGCCGACGCTCGACTCGATCCACGGCATGTCTTTCTCGGGAGGCGCGGCGAACAGCACGAACAGGCGGCAGGTATCCGCGCCGTACTTGCCGACCATTTCCTCGGGATCGATCACATTGCCCTTGGATTTCGACATCGCCGATCCGTCGGTACCTAACACCATGCCCTGCGTGAACAGATTTTGTGCGGGCTCGGAGTTCTCGATTAGCCCCATGTCGCGCATCACCTTGGTGAAGAAGCGCGAATAGATCAAATGCAGAATCGCGTGCGTCACACCGCCGATGTATTGATCAATCGGGAACCACTTCTTGATCGCCGCGGGATCGAACGGCGCTTTGTCGTTATGCGGATCGCAGTAGCGATAGAAATACCAGGACGAATCGACGAACGTGTCCATAGTGTCGCTTTCGCGCTGGGCGTCTTCCCCGCACTTCGGACACTTCACGTTCATGAACTCGGGCACTTCCGCGAGCGGCGAACGTCCCTTGCCCGTGAACTTCACGTTATAGGGCAGCGTGACCGGCAGATCTTTTTCCGGAACAGGAACCAGCCCGCATTTCGGACAGTGGATCATCGGGATCGGCGTGCCCCAATAGCGCTGCCGTGAAACGCCCCAATCCTTGATGCGGAATGTTATGGCCGCTTTGCCGAAACCTTTTTCTTCGGCGTATCTGTTCATCACCTGGCGAGCTTCCTCGCTCGGAAGACCCGAGAACTGCCCCGAATTTTCCACGACGCCGTAGTCCGTGAACGCGGCCTTCGGATCCTCGTCGAGCGGGCCATCCACAGGACGAATCACCGAACGGATCGGGATGCCGAAGGTTGTGCAGAAATCGAAATCGCGTTCGTCGTGCGCGGGAACCGCCATGATCGCGCCGGTGCCGTAATCCATCAGCACGAAATTGCCGATCCAGATCGGCACTTTCTCGCCGCTATAAGGATTGATCGCGTAATGCCCGGTAAAGGCACCGTCTTTGACTAAATCCGCCGGGCCCTGCTGCTTGCGCGCGTCGATCAACTGCTTGGCCTTTGCTTTGCCCGCTTCGTCGAGCAGCGCCTGCGCGATGGGATGCTCGGGCGCGAGGATGACGCAGGTGGCTCCGTAGATGGTATCCACGCGCGTGGTAAAAACTCGAATCCTATCGATCGATCCTTCAATCGCGAAATCGATTTCCGAGCCTTCGCTGCGTCCGATCCAGTTGCGCTGCATCGCGAGCACACGCTCCGGCCACCCGCCGGCCAGTTGATCGTAGGTATCGCGCAGCAGCTCATCCGCGTATTCGGTGATTTTGAAAAACCATTGTTCGAGCGCGCGCTGCTCCACGGGCGTGGCTTCATGACGCCAGCAGCAGCCGTCGATCACCTGTTCGTTGGCGAGCACGGTCGCGCATTCCGGGCACCAGTTGACCATCGCCTTTTTGCGATAGGCCAAACCGCGCTCGAACATCTTCAGAAAGAGCCACTGGTTCCAGCGATAGTATTCGGGATCGCAGGTGGCGATCTCCAGCGACCAATCGTAGGAGAAGCCCATGCGATGCATCTGCCGCGTCATCTCGGCGATTTTCGCGCGCGTCCAATCCTGGGGATGCATGCCGCCCTTAATCGCGGCGTTTTCGGCGGGCAAGCCGAACGCGTCCCAGCCGATGGGGTGCAGCACGTTGTAGCCGCGCATCCACATGTAACGAGCCAGCGCATCGCCGATCGAGTAGTTGCGGACGTGGCCCATGTGGAGGCGTCCGCTCGGATAGGGAAACATCTCGACCACGTAGTATTTAGTGGCGTCGGAAGTAGCGCTGGCGCGGTAAAGATTCGCGTCTTTCTTCCAGCGATCCTCCCATTTCAGCTCGATTTGATTGTGGTCGTAGATGCTTTCCGGCATAGGCTCTTGAGTGTGTCGACGTTCCTTTTATCGTCGCCGTCTTTATCCACCGGGGTTTCCAGAATGAAGGCTTTTCCGCGAAGCTTCGGGTGGGTGAGGATGCGACGAAACCCGTCAAGACCAATATAGCCTTCGCCGATGTTCTGGTGCCGGTCGATGCGCGAGCCGAGCGCGCCTTTCGAATCGTTGGCGTGAATGACGTGCACGTTCTCCACGCCGAGCACGCGCTCGATTTCGGCAACGGTTTTTTTTAATCCGGCCTCGCTGGCTATGTCGTGGCCCGAGGCGAGCAGGTGGCACGTGTCCAGGCAGTAACCCACCGGAAGATCGGTAAAGCGCGGCGCGAATTCGCGGATGGTGGCGAGTTCTTCAAAACGCCCACCGATCTGCGCTCCTGCGCCGACGGTTCCTTCGACCAGCAGCATGAGCTTTCCGAATTTCAATCCCGCCGCCGCCGCGCCGAGGCCTTCGAGGAGCGCGAAGACTCCTTGCTCGCAAGTTTGCCCCTTATAATTTCCTGGATGCGCGACCAGATATTCCGCGCCGATGGCGATGGCGCGTTGCAATTCGCCGCGAAACGCCTCGATGGATTTCTGGCGAATGACTTCATCGGCGGACGCGAGATTGATCAGGTAGTTGTCGTGGATCACCAGGGGCGTGAGATCGAATTTCTCCCGCGCGCGATTCAAAAGAGCAATCGCCGGCTCGCCCGGAGACGACGCCTTCCATTGACGCGGGCTCGCGGAAAAAATCTGAAAGGTGTTCGCGCCGAGTTCGGCGGCTTTCAGAGCCGAATGCTCCAGCGATTTCGAAATCGAGGTGTGATGGCCGATGCGCACGGGGCTTGTCTAAGAACGCGCTTGATGACTCATAATAGCGATTAGGAACGTGCGATCGCACCGCCTTTGCACGGAAATGTCGTCTATGAAACGCGCCGTACAGTTCGTTTTGATCGCGAGCATTTTGACGGCGACGGCATCCGCCGCCGACCGCCTCTATCTGAAAGACGGAGATTACCAACTCGTTCGCGAATACCAGGTCCAGCAGGATCGCGTGCGTTACTATTCCACCGAGCGCAGCGATTGGGAAGAGATTCCGCTGGAACTGGTGGATCTCGACCGCACGAAGAAAGAACTCGCGGAACAGAAGGCCGTCCTGCAGCAGGACGCAAAGATTGTGGCGGAAGAAGATGCCGCGGTTCGCGCCATGCAGGAAGAAGTCGAGAAAGTTCCGGCCGAGACAGGCGTGTATTACATCCGTGGAGAAAAGCTAGAAACCATCAAGATTGCCGATCCACGCATCGTGACCAATACCAAACGTCAAGTGCTGAGGGTGCTGGCGCCGATGCCTCTGTCGGCGAAGTCCACCGTCGAGCTCGATGGAGCTGTTTCCGAAAACAAGGTCGATGGGCGCGAACCGCAATTTTATTTTCGTCTCGCGGACGATGAGCGTTTCGGCATCGCGAAATTGACGCTGAAGAAAGAATCGCGCGTGGTCGAGAATCTGAGTGTCCTGAAAGTGCAGCAGGAAAAGATCGTCGACGAAAAAGTGGAGATGGTTCCCACGTTCAACAAGCAAGCGGCCGACATGCTCTATAAGATCTGGCCGGAGAAGCCGCTCGATCCCGGCGAATACGCGTTGATCGAATACACCGAAGGCAAGATGAATCCCAAGATCTGGGACTTCAGCGTGAAATAACGCGCTGGAAGAATGCGAGCGACTGCTCCGCGCATTTCTCCCATCGAAAACGTTCGGCGCTCGCGCGCCCGTATCCGGAAAGTTTGGTTCTCTCCGAGGGTGAATCGAGCAGTCTCTCGATCGCCGCGGCAATGGCATGGGCGTCGGCCGGATCAACCAGGACCGCTCCGTCGCGCGCGACTTCGGGCAGCGCGGAAGTATTGGAAGTAATCACCGGAACTCGCGCGGCCAGCGCCTGCGCGACGGGAAATCCAAAACCTTCGTACAGGGACGGATACAAAAACAGCGTCGCGCCGGCGAACAGTCCCGGCATTTCCGCTTCCGGAACGTAGCCGAGATAGATCGCTTCCGATTGCAGGCGTGCGAACGTTTCCGGCGGCGCCCAGCCGCGAGGACCGGCAATTACGAGATCGAATTCCTTGCGCAAATCGGCGCGCATCCGCTTCCACGCGTCCAGCAAAGTGTCGTAATTCTTGCGAGGTTCGATGGTTCCGACGCTCAAAAGATATGGGCGGTCGCGCTTGCGCGGAGCGGCGTCGAAATATTCGGAAGCGACGCCGGAGTGAATGGTCGTGATCTTCTCCGGCGCGATTCCCAACAGCCGGATCGCGTCCTGGCGCGTATTCTCCGACACGGCGATCAGGCCGTCCGCGCGGCTGAGGATGCGATCGGCAAATTGAAAATCCGCCGTGCAGCTCGCCTTCGTGTTGCGACCCGGCATCAGCCAGGACGTCATGTCGTGCAGCGTGGCGGTGAGCTTCGCATGACGAGGCGCCACGCGGATTAAATTCGACGCGTGGAAAACTTCGGCGTCGCCAATCGCTTGATCGAGCAGCGCGGGCCCGAAAATCCGCAGCGCGTGCACAAAGGCCAGCCGCGATGCCGTGGCCGCGGTTCCCATCGGAGAGGCCTCGTGGTTCAGTTCGCCCAAATCGTCCAGGAACGGGAAGACGCGGATCTCCTCGCCGCGGGCCTGCTGCCGCAAGGCGCGGAGCCAATGATGAATGTAATTCTTGACGCCCGCGCTGCGAACCAGCGCCGGAGTTGCATCAATCGCGATGCGCATGGTGGATGGACACGGCTACTGGTTCGAGAGTACTTCTTTGCCTCCGGCGGATGCGATCACGTGCATGCGCTCGGCGCCCACAAGCCGCTCCAAACGCTCCTCCCGCGGCTTCTCGACACAAATGTAATAACGCTCGGGGCTATTCCATGCCTGCTGGAATTGAGCGTCGTCGATGAAAACGCCCTGGGCCGCGTTGGGCGCGTTCGATCCATATTCGAGGTTGTTGATCCGGCCATTCAACAACAAGATGCGTTCGTGCTGATACGCCTCGGCGTAAAAGACAATCGACGAGAAGGCGTAGTACTGATTGTCGAGAATCAGTTTGCCGTGCGGAGCGCGATTGAGCGCCTCGGCCAACGGCCGCGATGCCAGGTAGGGATCGAAGGTAACCAGAGCCAGGCGCGCGGCCTGGAAAAAGAGCACCATCATGATCACGACGCCGACGTGACTTTTGCGCCATGCGGAACGCGCTCCGATGATGAATGCGATCCCGGCTACCAGTAGCGGCACGCGCAGATACGCGAACGAATCGATGGTCAGATCGCCCATGTGGCCGAGCGATAGCGTGTAAGCAAATCGCCGGTGCGCCAGAGCTTGCGAAATATCTCCTGGGGCCGGCAGGTTCCACGACATCGCCAGCAGCACGAGGATCGCGAGCGCCGCAAGACTCGCAATGACGGCGAGTACCGTATGCCCGCGCCGGACCCACATTTTTCCGCGTTCATCGGTGAGCGCCGACCCGAGCAGCAACGCAAGCGCCGGGTAACAAGGCATCGAATAATATTCCTGCGTCGAGGAGAACGTAAAGAAGACGAGGATGAATCCGGCCCAGCACAGGCACAGCAGGCGCATTTTCGAAGCGCGATCCACGGGACGAAATTGCAACTTCGCCACCGCCGGGAAGTACACGCTGAACGGAAAGAGCCACGCCAAATGGAACAGCCAGAAATACAGGCGCGGCACGGTGTTGTAATCGCGCGGATAGCGCAGATTCAGGAATCGCAGCAGATGCTCGTTGATGAAATAGAACCAGAAGAAGCCATGGTAGCGTCCCGGGCCGCTGAACATCGTGAATTCGAAATACGGCGGATTACGCAGCGTCGCGATCACATGCCACGGCGCGGCTATGAGGAGCGCGATGATCAGTCCCGAGAAGATATGCAGTCGCCGCCACGTTTCGCGTTTGCCGATCTGACCTGCAACGGCGAGATAGAGCAACGCCGTGGCGATGGGAAAGACCGCGGCGATCAGGCCCTTCAGCAACAATCCCGTGCCGATGGCGGCGGCCATGATCGCGCTCCATAAACGCGGCCGCGATTCTTCGGCATCCAACGCGCGGAGCAGCGCCCACATCGCGAGAGCGATGGTCGCGGTGACCGTTACGTCGGGAATCTGAATGCGCGTGAAAAGCCACAGTCCGATGCACGTCGCCGAGGCGAGACCAGCGTATAAACCAGCGCGGAGAGAAAACGCCCACGCGCCCATGCGAAAAATCAGCCAGCTTAGAAAAATCGCCGAGAGCGCGACGGGAATGCGCGCGGCCCAATCGTGGATGCCGAAGATTTTGTAGGAAACGGCGATTGCCCAATAAATCAGCGGGGATTTTTCGAGATACGCGATGCCGTCGAGGCGCGCCGTCACCCAATCGCCGGAATCCAGCATATTGCGGGCGATCTGCGCCTGCACGGAGTCGACGTCGTCCATCAGGGAAGGCGGACTGACGATGCAGCCGAGATAAATCGCGGCCGCGACCAGGATGACGATTAAAGCGTAACGGCGCTGGCGGCGGAGGTCTGGCGGCTCCCGAAAGCTGTGGACGGCGGCTCGATTCGCCACCGTTTCATCCATAGGAATAGAACCAGAAGCCCCCATAAGTGATAACCGTAATTCGCACGGCGGTCCAAGTGCGAACGCAACACTCGCTCGACCGCATTCCACGACAACACGCCGGATGCTCGAACGTTCGCCTCACTCAATGTTTCGGTGAGCAGAGGCCGTAGCGTCGTTCGCAGCCAGTGATGCGCTGGGATGTCGAAGCCTTCCTTGCCCCGCTTCAGAATAGCAGGAGGGAGCTTGTCGCGCATCAGTTCGCGCAAAACGAATTTGAGTTGCGAGCCCTGTATTTTCAGGCGCTCCGGCAACCTCGCGGCGAATTCGACGATGCGGTGATCGAGAAACGGCGGGCGCACTTCGAGCGAATGCGCCATGCTCATCCGGTCGCACTTATTGAGGATGTCGTCGGGCAAATAACACAGTTGATCCAGCCACAAAAATCGATTCAAATATCCGACGCGGGTGCCCGGTAAAGCGATGGGCTTGGCGCGCCAGTTCGGATCGGCCAACAGATCATCGCGCCCGATGCCGCCACAGGCGGCTTTCCGAGGGAATGTCCCGTTCCAATACAAATGAGCGTCCACCGGATCGAGCAGCGAGCCTTCCAGCATCCGCGTGATCTTGTAATCCAGCCCGATCTTTTCATCCGAAACCGGCAGCCAATGAGCCGCCCGAGCGGCGGCCGCGCGAATACCGTGAGGAACCATGCGCAGACCCCGCGCATAGCGATCGGCGATGTACGTTTTGTATCCGCCGAATAACTCATCCGCGCCATCGCCCGACAGTGCGACGGTCACATCCTGGCGGCACATCTTCGAAAGGAACCACACCGGGAGCGCGCCGGCGTCAGCGCTCGGCTCATCCGAATACGTCGCGAATTCCTCGATCGCCGATTGCAGATCGACTTCGGGATTCAGATCAAACTCGTGATGGTCGGTTCCGTAATGTTTTGCGCTTTCGCGAAAGTAAGGAGTCTCGTCGAAACTGCGGCCCCGAAACGAGACCGAGAACGTTTTCAACTTCGACGAAGATTCCTGGACGGCGTAGTGCAGTATCGCCGACGAATCCAGTCCGCCGCTCGACCACACGCCGAGCGGGGCATCGGAGATCAGATGCTCGCGCACGGATTCGCGCATCAGGCGATCGAGCTCCTGCGTGGCCGACGGCAGATCCCACTTGGATTCGGGATGAAATTCGAGCGTCCAATAGCGCTCGATCTTTACCGAGCCTTCATGCCACTCCATCCAGCATCCAGGCGCGAGCTTCTCGATTCCTTCGACCATCGTCTCGGTGCCGGGAATGTAATTCAGCCCGAGGTAACGATCCAGCGCCGAAGGATTGATGTGCCGTGGAATCTCGGGATGCAGGAGAATCGACTTCATCTCCGAGCCGAAATACAGATCGCTGTTGCGGACGCTGTAATACAGGGGTTTGATTCCGACGCGGTCGCGCACCAGCACCAGACGTTTGCGCGATTCGTTCCAGAACGCCGCGCCGAACATGCCGCGCAGGCGCGCGAACGCTTCGACGTCCCATTCGAGGAAGGCGTGCAGCACCACTTCGGTGTCGCAGTGCGTATCGAAACGATGGCCCAGCGCTTCCAGTTCGCGGCGGAGTTCGGCGTGATTGTAAACTTCGCCGTTGAAGACGAGCACGATGCCGCCATGCGACATCGGCTGATCGCCGTGCTCCAGATCGATGATGCGAAGCCGCACCGCGCCGAGCGAGACGCGCTCGGATTCCCACACGTCCTGTTTATCGGGACCGCGATGGGTCAGCGCGCGCGTGACGGTCCAGATGCGGGAGGCGTCGGCGGGCCGGCGACTGTGGGTGAATCCGGCGATGCCGCACACGTCGGAAGGCTCTCCGTCAGGATTCCAACTGCTCCGGGAAAACCGCGTATCCCTTGGGCGGCGGAAACAATTCTTCGAGCAACATCAGGCGCTTGCGCAGATAGCGGCTGGGCAACTGGCGCGGGCCGGTGTCGACATCGATATCGCAGCAGATTCCGTGCAGATACAGGGTGAGCGTGTCGATGAAGCTTTGCCATGCGTATTCACTGAACGCCTTGCCCCTTTGCGTCGCGCGCGACCCGCCGGAGCGGCGTAAATTCTGTTTGAGCCTCCAGCTCGGCTCGTCCACTTCGCCGTGAACGTCGGCGCTGATTTCCTCGCGCACGATGCGTCCGTAGCGATTTTCCACATCGTCGCCGCGGCGGTCCGCCATCAGCGTCGCAAGAAGGTGAAACAGCCGGTAGTGATATTCGGCCACTTCCTGATCCTTCAGCGCGAACGCCAGAACGGTTTCCTCGCCCAGCTTCAATTGAGTAGACGTGGAGAGCAACTCATCGGGAGGCTTTTCGATGGAAACGTAGTCGGCCGTCGGGGCTTTCTTTCGTTCCGCCGCATCGCCGCGCTCCAGATAGGGAACCAGGAAGATGGAGATCTTTGGCAACGCAGCCGCAACGGAGGCCGGAAGCGCCGCAATGGGCTCTTCCAGATATTCTTTCAGATCCTCTTCGGACATCGGTATCGATGCGCAGAAGTAGGAGAACGTGTTGCTGAGCGGGATCATCTCGCCGCGGAAACGTTCCGCGAACTGGCGTACGCTCAGCTTGGATAGGTCGAATTGAGCCGGCATCAAAGTGCCCCTTTATTCTAGCCGCATGCGGGGCGGGGTGCACGGAGATAAATCTCCCAGGGATTCGGAAGACGCGCGCCCCAAGGCTTTGTTTGTGCGCATATATAAAGAAAGACGCGACTTACTCCCAGGGCGCCCCATGAAGGAGAATTGGTCCGGCAAGCTGTCTGAGTATCCCGAATGAGCGAAGAGATTGGCCGCCAGCCGGCCATTGAACCACTCCCTGCGGTCGTGGCTCGGGTCGGATCGAGTGGGCTACTCGGAAAGAGTGGGCGGTCCGATTACTGACGAAAAATACGATTCAACGGCGATAACGATGCGGCGACCGCCCGCAACCTAGAGCACATTCGGAGAGCAGATTACACCCGACCTGAGCCGCGAACAGAGTGAGCGGTTCAGCACTTCTGTCGCGACGCCCGAGTATCCGCTAATCCTTTCGCGTAAACCGATAATTCCCCGATACGTGCTTCACGAAGAGCTGCGCTGCGGGACCGGAATCGCTTTTCGTGAACTCGACTCCGAGTCCGTATAGCCCCGAAAACTCGGTCTGCGAGATCGCCACGAGACGCACCTTGCCGCGACCGTCCATGTCGCCGTAGAGATGCCCGTCGGAGATGGTGACGACGACCGTGCGGGCTGCATTTCTCCAGTAGCGCGGCTGCTCGACGAAAGTTCCGGTGTAGCGCGCTAATTTCTCCGGAGCGATTTGCGGCTCGTCCTTGAACTCGTCCGAAGCCCGGCCCACCCAATGCTGGCGATTATTCGAATCGCACACCCATTCGAGCATTTCCGTATCGGCGGCCAATTCGGCGCGTACCGAGACGGTCCACGGCTTTGCGTACACGGTGGGATCCGCCAGCGTCACGTCGACGTTCAGATGCCCGACATCGCCGCGCTGGTAGCGCTCGGTGACGCGCAGGGCCTCGGTATGCGGATGGCCGTCGTGATCGAGCCACGTCTTATCGTTGAAGCCGAAGCTGTCCACCACCAGGGTGTCTCCGTCCCAGCGCCCCACCGAATAGCCCATCCACGCGGGATTGGGCGAGGTCTCCAGTTTGCGTCCATCCATGAAAATTTGGCGATACGTGAGATCGGGATTCAGAATCACGATGAGCATCGGCGTCTAATAATTTTCATCATCTCGGCACCCGTGCTATCGGCTGCAGTCACGTAACCGGGGCCAGCGGCTCGCACAACGCGTTCATGTAATCCTCTTGCAGATTTTCGGCGCGCTTGTCGACCAGAGCCCGCGCCCAAGGTTGGATGTCGGACGCTTTCAAATCCGCCGCGATGTTGCGGGCGTATTTGGGCGAGACCTTGGTCCACAGTCCGGAGAAATCGGGATGGCCATCGGCGGTGCGCGGCGTGGGCGCGGCGAGATTCGGTTTACCATCCGCCTTCCGAGGAATGCCCACGGTGGGCTGATTCAGCCATTGCGCGTCTATTGAAACGGCGCTGAAGGCGCCTACCCCGACCGCCGTAATCACGATTCTTTGTACCGTCGCTCTCCATGATTTGTTCATGGGATTTTTCATGACCGTCTCCTGTGACGCGATCGGCTTTGACAGTGTCGAGCACATTTGCAAGCGTCCTTACGAATTCTAACGAAGGACACGCGATCGTGTGTCCTCGGCGACGCTCACGCGATTGAAATAAATTCAGCGCGCAAAAAACTTGCCTCGCCCGCGCCCCACCGGGTAGCCTCAAATGAGACTCGTGCGAGGCGAACACTCCATCCCGAAGCCCGTGGTGCGCCGGACTGCCCATTTATCGATGTTCCGGTATCGATTCCTGGCGTTCCTCGCCGTAATGGGACCCGGATTTGTGACGGCGAACGTCGACAATGACCCCGGCGGCATCCTGACCTACTCGCAGGCAGGCGCCAAGTTCGGTTACGTTCTCCTGTGGACGCTGATCCCGACCACCATCGCTCTCATCGTGGTGCAGGAAATGGCCGCGCGCATGGGCGCGGTCACGGGCAAAGGTCTTTCCGATCTCATCCGCGAAGAGTTCGGGTTGCGCGCCACGTTTATCACGATGGCGATCCTCGCGTCGCCGATTTCGGCAATATCGCCGCCGAATTCGCGGGAATCGCTTCGGGCATGGGGGTCTTCGGCGTCACCAAGTATTATCCGGTGCCCGCGGGGGCGACTCTCGTATGGGTGGTGGTGGTGCGCGGGCGCTACAAGCCCGTGGAGCGAATGCTAATTCTGTTTTCGCTGATCTATTTCACCTATCCGATTTCGGCATTTCTGGCCAAACCGGATTGGAAGCTCGCGCTGCACGATACGCTGGTCCCGCAGATTCACGGCGATTCGCAGTACATCATCATGATCGTGGGCCTGATCGGGACGACGATCACGCCGTGGATGCAATTCTATCTGCAGGCCTCGATCGTCGAAAAGGGCGTGGATCGCGCGGCACTACAAGCTCACCGTGGGACGTGATCGTCGGCTGCATCGTGACGGACGTGATCGCGTTCTTCATCGTGGTGGCGTGCGCCGCGACCATCTACAAAGCCGGTGGCGGCGAGATCACGGATGCCGCCGACGCGGCCAGGCACTGGTCCCGTTTGCCGGAAAGTTCGCCGGAATGCTCTTCGCGATCGGTCTCGTGAACGCCTCGCTGCTGTCGGCCGCCATCCTGCCCTTGGCGACCGCCTACAACGTTTGTGAAGGCCTGGGCTTCGAATCCGGCGTGGAGAAGCGCTTTTCCGAAGCGCCGATTTTCTATTGGCTGTACACGCTGCTGATCGTTTGCGGCGCCGGGTTCGTGCTGATCCCGCGCCTGCCTCTGTTCAAAGTGATCCTGCTTTTCCCAGGTGGCGAACGGCATACTGCTGCCTTCGTGCTTTTCTACATGCTGATGCTGATCAACCGCAAGCGCATCATGCAGGAATACACGAACAACATCTGGCAGAATGCCATCGCCTGGTCGACGGCCGTCGTCATGATCGCGCTGACGGCCGGCATGATTTATTACACTGTGCGGTCGTAAACGCCGCCTTTTCCTTTTTCGTCTCCAAACACGCGCCGCAGGCTATTTTAGCGCTTTTGTTCCAGTACTTCACCCGATCGAGTCACTCGCGTTCAGACTGTATTTCGCACGAGAACGATCTCGTCAATACTGAGGAACGCTCTTTTGTGTATAATTCGTGACGAACTGGGGATGATATCGCTAAATGGCATTTGTATTCCTTTCCGCTTGTCCAAAATGCGGCGCTAAAAATCGCGTCCCCGCGGCGCATCTCACCGACCGGGGAAAGTGCGGCGCGTGCAAATCGGATCTCGTTCCCGCCGGAGAGCCGCTCGACGTCAGCGAAGCGGATTTTGACGAAGTCATTCATGCCACACGCGCGCCGATCCTGGTGGATTTTTGGGCTTCGTGGTGCAGCCCATGCCGGGCGGTCGCGCCCGAGGTGCGCAAGGTGGCGTCCGATCTCCGGGGCGGGTAAGGGGATCGTTCTCAAGGTAGACGCGGACGCCAGCCCGTTGCTGGTGTCGCGCTACGGCGTGCAATCGATTCCGAATCTCATGATTTTTCAGGACGGCCAGCCGCTTTTTCCCGTCCCGGCTTTGCGCGCAGCGACGAAATGCGCGCGTGGGTGGAGGAATTTCTCTCCTCGCCCAGTCATCGCCCTTAATTCCAAGCTCTCGGCCAGCTCTTCGCTCGTTCCATGCCTCATGCCGCGCTAGTATAGATATCCAGGGCCCTGGAGTCCGCGAATAGGCGGCCCGCATTTGAGAAAGGACAACACCATGCGGCTGAATCGTTGGTTTAGGAGTGCTGATTTCCGCGGGTCTGGCGTTCGCGCAGGCTCCCGCGAGTCCAGATCTTCACTTGCGTGGCGATCGTTTCAAGCCGCTTGACCTACGATCAAATGACGCCCGAGCAGAAGGCCATGGTGGATCATTTCGCTCGCGGGCGAACGCGGCGGCACGAACGGCCTCTTTCAACGTGACGCTGCGCAGTCCGGAAGTGGGCGATCAGGCGCAGAAGCTCGGCGCGCTGCTGCGCTTTCATTCCACGATTCCGCCAAGCTAAACGAAATGGCGATTCTGATGACGGTCGTTCTGGACCGCGCAGTATGAATGGTCGGCACACAAGAAAGCCGCCTTAAAAGCCGGCCTGGAGCCAGCGATCATCGACGCGATCGCCAATGGGAAACGACCTTCGTCGATGCAGCCGGACGAGGAAATCGTCGTACAACTTCGCTCACGAACTCCTGGAGACGCGCCAAGTGAGCGACGCGGCATTCAAGGCCGCGAAAGATAGATTCGGCGAACGCGGCACCGTCGATCTAACGGGCGTGATGGGCTATTACACGTTCGTGTGCATGATGCTGGACATCGACCGCTATCCTCTGCCCGACGGCGACAAGCCGGAACTGAAACCGCTGCGCTAAGGGGCGATTCTACGTAAGAATCTTCCACGTCCTGCGTATTTGCGGCGAACGCTTTCGGAACCGCGAATGTGAATGAGCAGGCCGGCGAAACCTATCTACGGGGAGGATTGCGTCAGGTGCACCTCAATGCCTTTCGGCCGCTCGACCATCTCGCGGTTCCGCAGCGAATCATGCCGCGGCTTGAAACTGGCCTCCGTTGAGCTTTCCATCGTGCTCGCTCGGCTTCGGACGGGTGCGCCTTTTCACGCAGTCGTCGAGGCGCCCGGCCTGAATTCTCCCGCACGCACCGCCGCCGATGTCTGGGAAGTCCTCGAAATCACAAGGCTTATCGTCACGTAGCGATGGCGATGCGTCTGCACAGAAATGGTCAAGGGATTCTTAATGGCCATGCATCACAGTCCGCGCGATTATTCGCAAACTCCGCTGAACGTTTATTGGGAGATGACGCAGGCGTGCGCGTTGGCCTGCCGGCACTGCCGCGCGGAGGCGATGCCGACGGCGCATCCCCAAGAGTTGACGTTTCAGGAGGGTCTGGAATTCCTGCGGCAGATCCCCGAGTTCGGTCAGCCGCTCCCGCACCTGATTCTCACCGGCGGCGATCCGCTGCTGCGTGCGAATCTTTATGAGTTGATCGATGAAGCACAGCGATTGAGGATCGCCGTTTCCATTACGCCAGCCGCAACTGCGGCGCTCACAAGGGAAGTCCTCGTCAAATTGATGGAGCACGGCGTCGAGGGGCTCGGACTGAGCCTCGACGGATCGACCGCGGAACACCACGACGCGATCCGCGGTATTCCGGGAACATTCGATCGCACCCTGCAAGCGATGAAGTGGGCACAGGAGCTCGGGATGCCGCTACAGGTCAACACGCTGGTTTCGGCCGAGACTGCTCCCGATCTGCCTGCGATCTTCGAATTATTGAAGCCCCTCGGCGTCGCTCGCTGGAGCTTGTTTTTCCTGATTTCCGTGGGGCGCGGTAAAGTGCTGCAGCCGCTTTCCCCGGAAGAAGCCGAAAAGCTGATGAGTTGGATCTATAACATTCGCGGCAGGCTCCGTTCATCGTGGCGACGACGGAAGCGCCGTCTTATCGCAGAGTCGCGCTCGAAAAAATGCGCCAGGACGGCATGACCGGCGAGCGGATCAAGGGCACGGGCACATATCGAGGCTTCGGCATCCGCGACGGCCACGGCATCGTGTTCGTTTCGAATACCGGCGACATCTGCCCCGCTGGATTTCTGCCGCTCACCGCCGGGAATGTCCGCAAGGATCGCTTCGCCGAGGTGTATCGCCGCGCGCCGCTGTTTCAATCTCTGCACGATCCGGGACATTTCGAAGGACGCTGCGGAGCGTGCGAATATCACACGCTGTGCGGTGGATCGCGCTCGCGAGCGTTCGGGGCGACAGGAGATCCCCTGGCGTCGGATCCGCTGTGCACGTTCGAGCCGCATCGGCATCCAGCATAACGTCACGCGACGATTTTTCGCTTCAGCAGTTTCCAGGCGAGGATCGCGGAGGTAACGCTAAGCGTCGTGCCTCCCGCGAGCAGCAGGAGCACGAGGATATCCCAGGCCGGACGGTAATTGTAAAGCCATGGGAAGTTCAGTGAGTGCAGTCCGTGATACAGCCAGCGATTAAACCAGCCCTTCGGATCGCGCCGTCCGACAATGCTTGCGGTATGCGGATCGATGTAATAACCCCATCCCGTCATTCGCTGGCAGGGTTTCCGGACGCGATGCGCACGAACAGGACCGGCAGCGGGAGTTCGCGGGTGCGGTCCAGATAGTAAGCGTCGTATTCCGAAAGGGTTCGAGCTTCGGCAAGCTGCACCGGCTGGATCGCTTTGCGAATCACATCGACCATGCGGCCGCTTGCGAAGACGGCGCCTGCGTCGCCGCGCACCGGAACCACCCACGAGCGCCTCGCGTCGTCGAAGGCGATGTAGGAGACATCTCCCGCGAAGGTGAGAAGCTCGAGTTCCTTTGATGCGCAGCGACGAAGGAATCGAGGCGAGCGCCGTTTCCGGAAGCCTTGCGGAGAAAGGCGCAAGTTCAATCGACTCTCCTCGTAGCGCATGCGAGATGCGCGCGTCGTCGCCGCGTTCCACCGTTTGAATCGGAAACGGGTCCATCGAGAGCATTCCGCTGAACGCCCACGTACACGCCACGATTCCGAAAAATAATCCGAAGATCATGTGCAGACGCTTCGTATCCCGAATAAGGAATGCTGGTGGGCTGGCCTTCGTAACGAAAGCGCTTCGAGGGCGAATAAACCAACACCCCGACGAGCAAGCCGGAGAGCGCCATCAGCGTTCCCACACCCGATGACCAGATGACGATTTTCGTCCACAACGCGGCGTTCTTGCGCAGAGGCGTGAAATACAACCAGTGCGCAACGGGACCGAGGTAAGCGCCGAGGCGCGACGCGCGCGTCGTGTACTGCGCTACTTGTCCGCTGAGCGGCGAAACGTAAACCTGTTGCCCGTCCGGCCACGAATATTGAAAGAGCGGAAGCTGCTCGATCAGACCGTCGCCGACGGTCCATTGATCGGGCTCGCGAAGCTCTCGAACTTGCGCCTGGCTGGCGGGAAGTCCCGTCCACGCGGCGGCGGTGCGCAGATTCATTTCCGGCGGGAAATCCTTCTGCGACGTTCCATCGTCGGCGTAAACCAGCGACTGTTCCACCCCGAACGAGTAGGCCGGACGGCCGTCGAACATGGTGAGATGAACCTGATCGGGAGGGAAATCGAAACCCAAGGTTTTGTACGCCTGCTCGGGAGAAAGGCGAATGCGGGAAGCGTCGAGCGCCTGCGCGTGCGCCCGGCGATCGGCATCGCGCACGGAAGGGAAATCGAAATACATGATGAACGCGCCGGAGACGAACCACCAGGTGAACAACAGGCAGAACGCGACGCCCATCCAGCGATGGCAGAAGATGGCGAATTTGCGGATGGCGACCAAGGCAAAAGGATAACGCTTGATCTGCGCGTGCGTCTATTCGGCGGTCGTTTTCAATGTCCCGTGCGCTTTCGCGATGTCGATCAACGTGGGATAGAACTGCACGAAGGTCGAATCGACGGCGCCGTTCTGCTCGTGGCACGAGTAGCAGTCGGCGGATCGTGGAATAGGCGTGCCTTGCTGCGCTCCATTTTGGAAGCCATAGAAGGTCCAGCCGCCGCGCGCGGCGTCTTTCACGTGAGCTTCCATGGCTGTGATATTCGTCTGCACGCGGCCGTCTTTATTGATCGAAACTTTGCTATCGGAGCCGCGGATTTCCAGGATGAGAGTCGTTTTATCCGGCCACGTTCCGTCTTTGAGAAACGCTCGGTACGCTTCCGGATTCACGAACACATTTTCGAAGCGAGGATTGGCCGCGTTTCCGGCATTCGGCCCGTAGGTCATATTGATGCCGGAGCTGAGAAAGATCCACTCGCGGTAGTTCTTCGGCAGCGTCAGGGATCCATCTTTCGTGTACTGAATCGAGCCACCCGTTTGGGCGAGCAAAGCTCCGCCCGCAATAAAAAGAAATAGGATTCGCGCGTGGCTGCTTCTCACGCCTGCACCGGTTCCCAGCGCCGCGCCATTTCGCGTAGGGCTTGTTCGTGCAGCGGCCAATCGTGGAGCGTTGCCGGATCGAAATCGGCTCCGTTGGGCCACACGAGGGGGTGGACTTCCGAGTCGATAGACACCTGGTTGAAGAGATTTAAGTCGCGTAACGGTCCGTAGAGTTCGCCGGCGAGGATCGGCCGGAAGTCGATCGTCTGACATGTGCCGTCGTCGAAGCCAATGCGCAACGTGTAATCCGAAACGTTCTCGAAGAAGAGGATTTGATTAATGGCGTGAGTCACTTGCGGACCTACAATTTCAACAGCGCGCGGAGTCTCTTGGTCTGAACCCGACTCACCGGGATTTCCGTCTGCTTCTTATCGTCCATCTTTAACTGGAAGCTGGATTTGAACCAAGGAATCACTTCCTTGATGCGATGGATGTTCACCAGGAACGACCGGTGCACGCGCCAGAACATATCGGGGTCGAGGTTCGATTGCAACTCCTCGATGGTCCGGTAGTTGGACTGCCCTTCCATCGTATTGGCGACGACGGTAATCAGGCCGTCTTCGATGGTCGCGTAGACCACGTCCTGCGCGTCGACGATGAAGTTGCGATGGCCGCTCTTCACGAGGAGCTTGGAACGCTGGAGAGAAGGTTTCGGCGCGGGTGATTCGGCGGGCGCGGCTTTAGATTTTTCGGCGATGGCTTTGCGGGCGCGGTCGACGGCCACGGCCAGACGTTCTTTCTCGACCGGCTTCAGAAGGTAATCGAGCGCTTCCCAGCGGAACGCTTCCACCGCGTATTGATCGTAGGCGGTCGCCATGACGAAATGCGGCAACGGGATGTTTTTCTCGCGCAGTTTCCGGATGACGCTCATCCCGTCCAGGCCGGGCATCTGGACGTCCATGAAGACGAGATCGGGCTCCAGATCCTCGATCAGTTTGAGCGCTTCCAGGCCGTTGGCGGCGGTGGCGATGATCTCGACGTCGGCGAACTCCTTGAGCTGATAGGCGAGTTCGTCGCTGGCGAGTTTCTCATCGTCGACCAGGACCGCGGAGATCACGGCGGCCGCGGCGCCGCCCGGCGCGCGATTCACCATGAAAGGCCCCCGTTAGTCGCGCGATTCACCATAAGATGCTAGTATATCGAAGGATAGGCAACCCTAGATTTCAAGTTCCTGCCCCGCGCCACGTAGTTGGGTGAAAGCCGCGCGTCACGTTACCAGCAGAAGGAGCACGCCTTGCCCGGGAAAGATAATGTCCAGATTGCGCCTGCCGAGGGAAAACTTGGCGTCCTGATCCCCGGTATCGGCGCCGTGTCCACCACGTTCATGGCTGGAGTTGAAGCCGTGAAGCGTGGACTCGGTCTGCCGATCGGCTCGCTCACGCAGCTTTCGACCATCCGCCTGGGCAAACGCACCGACGGCCGCTCGCCGATGATCAAGGATTTTGTTCCGCTCGCGAGCATCGACGATCTGGTCTTCGGCGGCTGGGATATTTTCGAGGACACGGCGTACGAAGCGGCCGTGAACGCGAAGGTCTTGGAGCCCGCGCTGCTCGCGCAGTTGAAAGAACCGCTTTCGGCCATCAAACCGATGTCCGCGGTGTTCGATCGCGAATATATTAAACGCATCAACGGGCCGAACGTAAAGCAGAACGGCACGAAGATGGACAAGGCGCAGGCCGTGATCGCCGACATCGAGGAGTTCCGCAAATCGACCGGCGTGACACGCATCGTCATGATCTGGTGCGGATCGACGGAAGTTTTTCACAAAGCGGCGGAAGTGCACTCGACGCTCGCAAAGTTCGAAGAAGGATTGTGCAAGAACGATCCCGATATCGCGCCGAGCCAAATCTACGCCTACGCCGCGCTGAAGTGCGGAGTGCCGTACGCGAACGGCGCGCCGAATCTGACCACCGATGTTCCCGCGCTGCTCGATTTGGCGCGCGAACGCAACGTTCCGATCTGCGGCAAGGATTACAAAACCGGCCAGACGTTCATGAAGACGCTGATCGCACCGGGCCTGAAGGCTCGCATGCTCGGCATCAACGGCTGGTTTTCGACGAATATTCTGGGCAATCGCGACGGCGAAGTGCTGGAAGATCCGGGCTCGTTCAAGACCAAGGAAGAAACCAAGCTCAGTTCGCTGGATCAAATTCTGCAGCCGAAGCTGTATCCTGCGCTGTACGAAAACCTGTATCACGCCGTGCGCATCAACTATTACCCGCCGCGCGGCGATTCCAAAGAAGGCTGGGATAATATCGATATCTTCGGGTGGCTGGGCTATCCGATGCAGATTAAAATCGATTTCCTGTGCCGCGATTCGATCCTGGCCGCTCCTCTGGTTCTGGACCTCGTGCTGTTCATGGACCTGGCGCAGCGCTGCGGCATGCGCGGCATTCAGGAGTGGCTCTCCTTCTATTTCAAGGCGCCCATGACGGCCCCGGGCCTGTATCCCGAGCACGACATCTTCATTCAGTTGATGAAGCTGAAGAACACGCTGCGGTGGATGCGGAATGAGGATCTCATCACGCATCTCGGGCTGGAATATTACGACTAGCCTTCCGCGGAAGGACGAAAGTTTTTGCGCCGTACTCTGATCCTGTTGTTTGACACTTCGATGAAAGCGGGGACAGACTGCTCTGTCGCCTCCCTTGAGCCAGCCGGTTCACGTGAATGCGTGAGGCTGGACAGAGTTTTCTGTTCCCGTTTTCAAATCGACACATTGCACCCATGAATTGCCTGGTCGTCGGGGGAACGCAGTTCATCGGAAGGATTCTGGTGGCCGAGCTTGTGAAAGCCGGCCACGGCGTCTCCGTGCTGCATCGCAAGCCCAAGCACAACCTTGGCCGTCGAGTCGGCAACATCGTCGCGGATCGTAACGATCCGAAGGCCATGAAGGCCGCCCTCGCCGGAAAAAGCTTCGACGTCGTTTTCGACAACGTCTATGACTGGGAGCGCGGCACCACCGCAGCGCATGTAGAAGGAACCGCGCGGGCGGTGGACGGAAATCTGCAACGCTACGTTTTCGTTTCGAGCGTCGCTGCCTACGGCGATGGATTGAATCATCACGAGGGCGATGCCCTCGCCGCCGATGATGCCGCCGAGTTGTACGTTCGCAACAAAGCCATGAGCGAGCGGGCGCTGTTTCGCCTGCATCAGCGCATCGGATTGCCGGTGGTCACGCTGCGTCCTCCGTTCATCTACGGTCCGCACAATCCTTTCTATCGCGAAGCGTATTTCTGGGATCGTCTGCGCGCCGGGCGTTCGATCATTCTGCCCGGCGATGGACGCCGCTTGATGCAGTTCGTTTTCGTCAAGGATCTGGTGAGTGCGAGCCTGAAGGTAATGGCAGAGCCGAACGCCGTCGGGCATGCGTTCAATATCGCGAATGCGCGGCCGGTGTCGCAGATGGAATTAGTGGAGATGCTCGCGAAAATCTGCCACAAACCCGCGAAATTCATACGCGTTCCACGCGAGTTTCTGAATCGTGCGGGCGGGAACCCGATGGGTCCGAAATTGTATTTCGGCGTGTATCTGGATGTTCCGCCGATCACGCAGATTACGGCGAAAGCGCAGCGCGTGCTGAAGTTTAAACCCACCGATTTCGAAGCGGGGCTGAAGGAAACGTATCAGTGGTATCTGCGCAACGCCGATTTTCCAAAGCCGGATTATGCGTTCGAAGACGCCGTGCTCGCGAACGCACCGGCGATGCCGCCGGTGAAGTAGAGAAGGCGCCTCTAGAGGAGCGTTCGTACTCCACACCTTGCGGCTGCGCGATTCAGACTCGTGTCGCGGGACGCCAGCCCCAGCCCTCTTCGTTGAGCGAGTTCCAAATACGCGGCATCGTATAGGGAGAGTGTATGATCGTCGGAGAGCTGCCACACGGCGGCGAAGGCACGGCGCTGGCCCTCATCGTCGATCACCGGATTCAGACGTTCCAGCGATTTGCGCGCCTGTTCGCAATGCACAACATCGATCTTACGGCGGCGCATGAGCATCAACAGGGAATTGCCTACCTCGTAAGGCCAGAGGGCCGGGACGACGAATGGATCGCCCGCGAAAATCAGATCGAGCAGTTTGTCGGTTTCACGCGTGCCCTGCGAAGGAATGACCCATGACACGCCGACGGAGGCGTCCGCGACGAATCCGTGCGCGGTAGCTTCCCGCATTACGGCCTGCCGGATTCAATGGAATGCCGGATCTCTCGGTCCGTCAGACGCCGGAAGCCGGGCCGCGTCCTCAACTCGGCTTGGATCTTTCTCAACTCACGGACGGCGTTTTGAACGTCGCGGAGCGGCGGACGGCCCTCGGGAATGATCCTGGCAACCGGCTTATCGTGCCGCGTGATGACGATCTCCTCACCGCGCGAAACGCGCTCCAACAGATCGCCGAAGCGGGTCTTCGCCTCAAATGCTGTCACGGTAGACATAAATTAACCAGTCGTTGACTAGTATAACGCGCGAGTTGACCGAAATCGGCCGCTGTAGGCGCTCATACGAGCGCACTGACGGCCCACCGCTTTGCGGAAGCACATACTCGAAGCGTAACCGAGATCTATCGGTACGGTATCTCTACTTCGGCAAAGCGACCCGGCGTGGCCGCGTTCACGGCAGATGCTACGCGGTCAAGGTATAGCTGCAAGACTCTCCAGGCAGAGTTCCCGAGCACAACAATCGCAATTCTGCGCCCGACAAGATTCTGGTGATAGCGGATTCCTTTGTCGGTTGTGAGCAAGAGGTCGAATCCCGCCGCCTCGGCCGCTTTCAGCAGCTCACCATCCGAAATCCGATCCCACCCGCGCTCTATTGCCACCGTGACCTCGTGGCCCGGAAGCGACCGGGCACTCCCACTCGGAGTACCGTGGTCAAAGAGAACGCGCATCGGACGAATTCGCCGCACCCACAGGAACCGGCGGCGCGTCGAGGCTGCGAGCGGCAAATTCGAGCACTGCCTGAATCTGCTCGCGCGTGACATGAAACTGTTCGACGATTTCCTCGATGCCGGAGCCGGCTTCGAGGTTTTCGAAAACCGTGGAGACCGGCATGCGCGTGTTCTTGAACACCCACGCGCCGCTGCGCCTGTCGGGGACGCTTTCGACGGCGGGACATCGAGACCAGTGAAGTACGGCGATAATTGTTACCCTCCCCTATCGTATCGCTTTATCATGATTCGGCAGCGGCTTTTACTGTATTCAGGTGAATGGTCACGGTATCCTCCACGTTCCTCGCGTACCCTCCCGCGAGCGTGACGGCGACCGGAACCTTCTTCTCGCGCAGCAATCCGAACACGAAACGATCCCGCGCCATCAGCCCGCCGAAGGTCAGGTCCAATCCGCCGAGCTGGTCTTCGCGAAACGGATCGGCGCCGGCGACGTAAATTACGAAATCGGGAGAGAAGTCCGCGAATGCACGATGGCAGCCTGAGGTAAATTGGCGCAAGTACTCTTCGTCGCCGACGCCATCGGCAAGGTCGAATGTCGAGGTTGGAGGGCGGCTTGATCGACGGGTAGTTGTTGTACTGGTGAATCGAGAGCGTGAACACCGAAGGGTCGCCGGCGAAGATGGCCGCGGTGCCGTTGCCGTGATGCACGTCGCAATCGACCACCATGGCGCGCTCGATGAGCCCGTCGCTCTGCACGCGCCGCACGGCGACGGCGATATCGTTGATGGCGCAGAATCCTTCGCCATGATCCGGATAGGCATGGTGAAAACCGCCGCCCATGTTGTAGCCGATGCCGTCTTCCAGAGCCAGCCGCGCCGCCAGCATCGAGCCGCCGGCCGCGAGCCAGAAGCCCTCCACCAGGTAGCGCGAATAGGGAATTCCAGTGCGGGATCTCCTGGTAGCTGAGGGTGCCGTTGGCGAGATTTCTCGATCCAGGCGCGGTCGTGCGCCAGCAGCAGGTCCTCATCGGTGGCGGGTTCCGGCATGACGAAATCCGACTCCTCGGCGATGTGTTCGGAGAGCAGCCTATCCCGAATCAACGAATATTTATGGGTCGGATAAACGTGCCCGCGCAACCGGAAATTGTAGGCATCATGATAGACCAGCCGGAACGGCAGCATTGTTGGATTATAGCTTGACGGCGCAATAGAACAATCGTATGATTTAAACATACGTATGACTCCGGCACCCACTGGAACGAAGGGAAAAGTCCTGGATGCAGCCGAGAAACTCTTTGGACAGAATGGTTTCGACGCAACATCGCTGCGGGACATTACGCATGAAGCGCAGGTGAATTTGGCCGCGGTGAACTATCATTTCCAATCCAAAGAGAGCCTTATCGACGCAGTAATCCTCCGGCGGCTAACCTGTGAACCGGCGTCGTATGGAAATGCTGGACGCGGCAGGAGTCTCGGCTAGCCTCGAACAAATCGTGGAAGCTTTCGTTTCTCCTTTATTAGAGTCGGACGTATCGAATGCGGCGCGGCTGATCGGAAGAGTACTTTCGAATCCGGCGCTGTTCGCGGTGCGCATTTTTCAGACACATCTGGCGCCCGTGGCCCGGCGGTTCGACCAGGCTTTTGCGTCGGCGCTCCCGGAACTTTCGGCCGAGGAGCGGTTCTGGCGTCTCCATTTTATGGCGGGTGCGATGGCGCACCTGCTGACCTTGTGGGACGTTCTGCCGCTGATGACCAATTTGCCCATCGAGCCGGTTCAGCGCCGCGTGTTGGTGTCGCGCATGGTGCGGTTCCTCGCCGCGGGATTTCGCGCGCCGATCGCGCAGGCGGGCCAGGTGGTGGAGAGGAATTAGGATGGGTGGGCAAATCAGAATGAACACGCGGGCTATCTCAATCGGCTTCGCGGCGCTCGCTGCCGCGGCATCCCTCTGTAACGCGCAAACGGCGATGCCCCTAAGCCTGAAACGCGCGGTAGAGATCGCGCTGGCCTCGGACGGAAACACGCGCGTGGCGCTGGCTCAGGAATCCATTCAGCAGGCAAAGATGCAACAGAACCAGTCGAGGGCTTCGTTTCTTCCGAATCTCGACTCCTCCGTACAGGAGCATCGCGAAGTAACGAATCTGCAAGCATTCGGATTCAAATTCAATATTCCGCCGGGCTTCGGCTTTTCGATTCCGACGATTGTTGGGCCGTTCCATATATTTGACGCGAGGGTGAGCGCGCAGCAATCCATCCTGAACCTCGCCGATCTGCGGCGTTATCGAGCCGCAAAGATCAGCGCGGGGGCGACCACCACCGACGCCGCGGCGATTCGTAATTCGGCGAGCGATGAAGTGGCCCGCGATTATCTCGCGTGCCTGCGCGCCGATACCGATCGGACCACGGCGCGCGCGAATGTCGAGTTATCACAAGCGCTGCTGACCCTGGCTCGCCGTCAGAAGGATGCGGGCACCGGAACGGGGATCGAAGTCACGCGAGCGGAGGTGCAGCTCGCCAACGACCGGCAATCTCTGATTCAAGCCGAGAACAATCGCAGCCGCGCGACGCTGACGCTATTGAAGGCGATGGGACTGCGACTGGACGCTCCCGTGGAGTTCACGAACAAGCTGGAATTCAAACCGGTGGAGACCGCGCCGGACGCGGCGCTGGTCGATCAGGCCCTGAAGACCCGGCCCGAACTGAAGACGCAGCAACAACGCGAGGACGCCGCGCGCATGACGCTCGGCGCGATCAAGGACGAACGGCTCCCTTCGGTGGGCGCATCCGCCGATTACGGAACCATCGGGACGGACATCGCCAGCGCGCATCCCACCTACACGCTGGGGGTTTCGTTAAAAGTTCCGATCTTCGACGGCGGACGCCGGGAAGCGCGGATCGGGGAAAGCGCGTCGCAGGTTCGTCAGGAACAATTACGGACGCGCGACCTGGGCCAGCAAATCGATCTGCAGGTCCGCACCGCGCTGGATAGTCTGCGGTCGGCCGCCGCGGAAGTGCAAGCGGCCACCGAAGGGCAGATGCTTTCGGAAAGCGAATTGGCCCAGGCGCGGCGTCGCTATGAAGCCGGGGTGGGTACGAGCGTCGAAGTGACGGACGCGCAGACACGCTTGCAACGCGCGCGCGACAACCTGACCCGCGCGCTGTACGACCACAATGTGGCGCGGCTGGATCTCGCAACCGCCACGGGAACCATCGGAGACTACGTGAATCAATGAAAAAGAAACTACCCATCCTTCTTGTTGTGGCCGCGGCGGCGGTGGGTTTGTACCTGTGGCAGGCGGGGACGTTCCGCAAGCCCGACAACCGCATCCTCGTATCGGGCAATCTGGAGCTGACGCTGGTCGATCTGTCTTTCAAAATCGCCGGACGCATGACGGAGCTCAACGTCAAGGAAGGCGACTGGGTGAAGAAGGGACAATTAATCGCGCGGCTCGACCCGGTGCAACTTCGCGAGCAACGCTTCCGCGACGTGGCGGCCGTCTCCAACGCGCAATCGAACTACGACCAGTTGGTGACGTCCATTCAATATCAGGAAGCAACTCTCGAAACCGACGTTGCCGCTCGTAAAGCGGATCTGGATGAAGCGCGCGCGAAGCTCGACGAACTGCTGGCGGGCAGCCGCCCACAGGAAATTCAGCAGGCGGAAGCGGGAGTGGCCGACGCGAAAGCACAGCTCGATCAGACGCGTGCGGATTGGGAGCGCGCGCAGACGCTGTATAAAAACGAAGACATTTCCACGCAGCAGTTCGATCAGTATCGCCAACGTTTCGATAGCGCTACCGCGATGTTGCGTCAGGCCAATGAGAAATCGTCTATGACAAAGGAGGGCCCGCGCAAGGAAGATATCGCAGCGGCACGCGCGCAAGTAGCGCACGCACAGGCGGCGCTGGGAACGGCGGAAGCAAATCGCATCGATCTGTCGCGCAAGAAGCAGGAACTGGTCGCGCGCCGGGCGCAGATCGAGCAGGCTCGCGGACAGGCAGGAATCTCCGACGCGCAGTTGAGCGATACCGAAATTTACGCGCCGATCGACGGCGTTGTGCTGGTGAAGTCGGCCGAAGCGGGAGAAGTTCTCGCGGCGGGGACCACCATCGTTACGGTCGGCGATCTGGATCATCCGTGGCTGCGTGCCTACGTCGGCGAGACTGACCTGGGCCGTGTGAAGCTGGGCGAGAAAGTGAAACTGAGCACGGATTCGTATCCGGGCAAGACGTATTGGGGAACGGTTTCGTTCATTTCGGCGGAAGCGGAATTCACGCCCAAGCAGATCCAGACTAAAGAAGAACGCGCGAAGCTGGTTTACCGCATCAAAGTGGACGTCGAGAATTCGTCGCACGAATTGAAAAACAACATGCCCGTGGACGCGGAAATACAGTTGTGAGCGTCATCATCCACGCCGAGAACTTGACGCGCGTCTTCGGGAAAGCGCCCGCTACGCTCACGGCCGTGGATCATCTGAATCTGGAAGTGCAAGAGGGCGAGATTTTTTGTCTGGTCGGTCCCGATGGCGCGGGCAAAACGACCACCATGCGCCTGCTGTGCGGGTTGATGAATCCGACCGGGGGCCGGGCGATTGTTGCCGGGCAGGATGTCGCGAGGAACGTAGACGTCGTGAAAGATCAAATCGGGTACATGGCCCAACGCTTCGGGTTGTACGCCGATCTGACCGTCGCCGAAAACATGGCGTTCTACGCCGACCTGTTCGGAATCTTGGGGCAGGAGCGCAAGGAACTCACCGGCCGCCTACTGCGCATGACGCGTATGGCGCCTTTCACGGAGCGCCAGGCAGGCAAGCTTTCGGGCGGGATGAAGCAGAAACTTGCGCTCATGTGCACGCTGCTGCACAAGCCACGAATTCTTTTCCTGGACGAGCCGACCAACGGCGTCGATCCAGTTTCGCGGCGCGACTTCTGGGCGATTCTCTATACGCTGGTGCAGGATGGCCTGACGGTGTTCGTCACGACCGCGTATTTGGATGAAGCCGAGCGCGCCAATCGCGTTGGCTTCATGCACCAGGGACGGATGATCCAGTGCGACACTCCACGCGAGCTGAAACGCAACTTGAAGGAGGAATGCTACCGCGTCATGTCCAGCGACAATCGCAAAACGCGCGAGACGCTGACCCGTCAGCGCGGCGTACTGGCAGCACTGCCCATGGGCGCGGATTTACACGTGTTCGTACAGCCGGAACGGACGTCGATCGACGTGTTGCATTCCGCAATTCCCTTCATCGCAGAGCGCATTCAGCCGTCGCTGGAAGACGTGTTCATCGCGTTGATGTATGAGCAGGAGCCTGCGCATGCTGCCTAACGTCACTCGTGAAACGCAGGGCTCAGCGGTGGCGCTGAAAAATCTCGTCAAGCGTTTCGGCGATTTTACAGCCGTCGACAACGTGACGCTCGACGTTCCGCGCGGAGAAATCTTCGGCTTCCTGGGGCCGAACGGCGCGGGCAAATCGACGACGATCCGGATCCTATGCGGGCTTCTCTTGCCGACTTCGGGCAGCGCGACGGTGGGAGGCTTCGACGTCATGACCGAGTCCGAGCGCGTCAAACAGAATATCGGGTACATGTCGCAGAAGTTTTCTTTGTACGACGATCTGACCGTCGGCGAGAACATCGAGTTTTTCGCGGGCGTGTACGGCGTCCCGCGCGATAAATTTCCGGCGCGGCGCGATTTCGTCCTGCAGATGGCGAACCTGGAAGACAAGCGCGAGATGAAAACAACACTCCTTTCAGGAGGCTGGAAACAGAGGCTCGCACTGGGATGCGCGATTCTGCACGAGCCGCCGATTCTGTTTCTGGACGAACCCACCAGCGGTGTCGATCCCATCGCGCGGCGCAGTTTCTGGGAGCTGATTTACCAGCTTTCAGCGGCCGGCCATACGATTTTCGTCACCACGCACTATATGGACGAAGCTGAATATTGTCATCGCATTGCGCTCATGTATGGCGGTCGGACGATCGCTCTGGGATCGCCCGCGGAGTTGAAGCGATCGCTCGGCGGGGAGCATTTATTGAATCTGGAAAGCTCCGATTTGCTCGAAAGCCTTTCGCTGTTGGTGGGGCACGAGGGGATTCTGGACGTCGCCGTCTTCGGGGGCGGTCTGCATGTGAAAGTTAGCAACCCCGACGCGGGAATAGCTTCGATTCGGAAACTGTTAGCGGATGGGAAGGTCGAGATTCAATCGCTGGAGAAGATCGAGCCTTCCATGGAGGACGTCTTCGTCAGCCTGATCGAGCAGCAGGAAAAGGCGGCCGCATGAGTTTCCGAAGGCTGCGAGCGATTGCGCGCAAGGAAGTCCTGCACATCGTCCGCGACCCGCGCAGTCTTGCGTCGGCGCTGCTGACGCCGCTGATCATGCTGCTGATTTTCGGCTACGCGTTGAGCCTGGATGTGGATCGCATCCCGACCATCGTCTACGACCTGGATCATACGCCGCAGAGCCGCGAACTGGCGCGCGAATTTCGGGGATCGCGCTATTTTCAGATCGTCGAAGAAACGCAAAGCTACAAACCGGTGGAAAAGGCGATGGACGCGCGCACGGCTTTGCTGGCCGTCGTGATCCCTCCGATGTATGCCCGGCATCTGCTCGCAGGTGAAGAAGCGACTGTGCAATTGTTGCTGGACGGCAGCGATTCGAACACCGCGTCGATCGCGCAGGGCTATGCGGAAGGCGTGGTCCAGAACTTCGGCGCGCGCGTGCGCACGGACGCGCAGACGATGGTCGCCGGAAAGCCTCCGCAAATGGGCGTGGGGATCGAAACCCGCGTCTGGTACAACCCAGACATGCTGTCGCGAAACTACATCGTGCCGGGGCTGATCGCGGTCATCATGATGATCATCACGGGAAATTTGAGCTCGCTGACGATCGCGCGCGAATGGGAATCCGGGACCATGGAGCAACTTCTCTCCACGCCGGCGCGGCCCGCCGAAATCGCGCTCGGAAAGCTTTCCGCCTACTTCCTGGTGGGACTGATCGACATGGTGATCTGCCTGGTGATGGCCGTGTACGTTTTCGAAGTGCCCTTGAAGGGCAACCTCGCGTTACTGGTCATCTCCAGCTGCATCTTTCTGTTCGGTTCGCTCGCGTCGGGCATTTTGATTTCGGCGGCCGCGCGCACGCAGCTCATCGCGTATCAGCTCGGCACTCTCACAACGTTTTTGCCCGGATTCCTGCTTTCAGGTTTCATCTATTCGATCAGCGACATGCCGCGCGTGATTCAGTTCGTCAGCTTATTGGTGCCCGCCCGGTATTTCATCAACATCATCAAGGCCGTTTTCCTGAAAGGCACCGGCATCGAACTGCTATGGATGAATTTCCTGCTGCTTTGCATTTACGGCGCCGTCATGTTTTTCTTCACAGCCCGCAAACTCCGGGAGAAGGTGGCCTGAGCCATGCGCCAACGACTCCGCGCGATCATTCGCAAAGAATTCATTCAAGCGCTGCGCGACCCGAAAATGCGCGGGATGCTGATTTTTCCGCCGCTCATTCAGCTCCTTGTTTTCGGTTACGCCGTGAATCTGGACGTCAACACGGCGCGCATCGCGTGGATGGATCAGGATCACACGCCGCAAAGCCGCGATCTGTATGCGGCGTTCGCGAGCTCCGGGCATTTCGACGTTGCCGCGGCGCCTTCGAATGAAAAGGAGATGCAGGACACTCTCGACCGCGGACAAGTGGACGGTGTGGTTCGCGTGCTGCCCGGCTTCGGCCGCGACGTGGCGCGAGGGCGCCACACCAGCGTGCAGGTTCTGCTGGATGGTACGAATTCAAACACCGCGTCCATCGTTTCGGGTTTCGCGGCGCAGACGGTGGCCCGCTATTCGCAATCGACGATGAACGACCAGCAACGGGTGCGATTGGTTGGCGGAACTACGTCCAGCGGCGGACCTTTGTCGATGCCCATCCCGCGATTGACAGAGCAAACGCGCGTCTGGTTCAATCCGGAGCTGAAAAGCAGAAATTACTTCATTCCTGGCGTGGTCGTGAACATTATCACGCTGGTGACGCTCTCGCTCACGGCGATGGCCATCGTGCGGGAAAAGGAAATCGGGACGATGGAGCAGTTGATGGTGACGCCGATTCGGCCCATCGAATTGATTCTTGGGAAGACGCTTCCGTTCGTGCTGGTCGGATATTGGGATCTCCTTTTGGTAGTGGGCGCGTCGCTGGTGATTTTCCATGTGCCATTCAACGGCAGTTTCATGCTGCTCCTTTTCGCGGCGTTCGTCTTTTTGCTGACCACGCTCGGGGCAGGCTTGTTTCTCTCGACGATTTCGCGCACGCAGCAACAAGCGATGATGGCGACGACGCTCATCTTTCAACCGTTCTTCATGCTCAGTGGCTTCTCTTTCCCGATCCGCAATATGCCGCAAGTCGTGCAATGGCTCACGCTGCTGAATCCGGTGCGCTATTTCATGGAGATCGTTCGCGGCGTGTTCTTGCAAGGCGCGGGCGTCTCGACGCTGTGGCCGCAATTGGCGACGCTCGCGGTGTTCGGAGTCGTGATCCTCGGCCTTAGCGTCCGACGTTTCAACAAGCAACTGGACTAGGTCGCGGCGGGCCGGGAAGCGCCGACGGTCGCGTGCTCGATCCACGCCGTCGATAGGTGGACCGAAGTGGTGAAGCTTTCCGGCCCGCTCGATCACTCTCGCGGTTCTGAAGGCGGCGCCATGCTATCTCATGGCTGGACATCGGGCCTAACGTGCAGGCTTGCTACACTCAAATTGCGTGGATTCTCGCAGACATTTCTTGGGCAAGGTTGCCACCGGACTTGCCGGAACGCTCGCGGCCGTTCCGCGCAGCGTGCTGGGTGCGAACGAACGCATCCGCGTCGGCATTGTCGGCGCCGGTGATCGCGGATTGGAACTGGTGAACCAGATCCGTCTGTGTCCCGATACCGATGTCGTTGCGTTTTCCGATATTTACACCAAGCGCTTGGAAAAAGCGGCGGCGGTGACCGCGTCGATCTATCCGGGAGCGAAGACTTACCGCGACGCGCGGCGGATTTTCGATGACAGCTCGATCGACGCCGTCGTGATCGCAACGCCTCCGCATCTGCACGCCGCTCAGTTTTGCGCCGCGCTGGCAGCGGGTAAACATGTCTATCAGGAACGGACGCTGGCACTCACGGTTGCCGACGCGAAGCGCATGCGCAAGGCGTCACGCGAGGATAACGGACGGCACGCCGTGCAGATCGGGCATCAAGTCTGCTCGCACGGGCAGATGACCGACGTCACGCAATTCCTCCGCGAGCCTTCGCGCATCGGACGCGTGACCGCGCTCGCCATGCGTTACTTCCGCAACACGCCGCCGAGCAAGCCGCAATGGGCGCGGCCGACTTTACTGACGGCGGATGTGAACCCGTCCAACGTGGATTGGCAGGCATTCGTGGGCGAAGACGCGGAACGACCGTTCGACGCGCAGCGCCTGATTCACTGGCGCTATTTCTGGGATTATTCGGGCGGCGGCGTATCGGAAAATATGAGCCAACAGCTCGCGTTCTGGGTTCGCGCGCTGGATTTGCAGATTCCGGAATCGGCTTCGATGACGGGCGGGGTTTATCTGTGGAACGACGGCCGCGAGACGCCCGACACCATGCAGGTTTCTTTCGAGCAGCCCGAACGCATGCTGGTGAGCTGGTCTTCGGGATTCGGCAATAGCCATCCGGGAATCGGCGAGGATCTGCTCGGCTCGGCGGGAACCATTTCGCGCGCGAGCGAAGTGCGTTACACGCCGCAAAGGACGATGGCATCACCGCACGGAGAGATGCTCGGCCGCGCGACCAACGTACCGCATGCCCACATGCAGAACTTCTTCGATGCGATTCGTCTGAGCCGCGAACCAAACTGTCCTTTTGAGACGGGCTTCCGCGTTGCGATCGCTTGCCGCATGGCGGTCGAAAGCTACCAGCAGGAGCGCTTGGTCCGCTGGAATCCGCAGACGGAAGAGATCGTCTAGCGTTTTCAGAACCCGCGGCTATGGACTTCGGACACACCGACGAACAAAAACAACTGCGCCGGACAATCCGCGAATTCGCGGAAGGCGAAATCAAGCCGCACGTGATGCAGTGGGACGAGACGCAGCATTTCCCGATCGAAGTTTTCCGCGAACTGGGTGCGATGGGCGTGCTCGGCGCGATTTTTCCCGAGGAGTTTGGCGGCTCCGGATATGATTACGTCGATTATGTAATCGCCGTGGAGGAACTCGCGCGCGTCGATCCCTCGATCGCGCTCAGCGTGGCCGCGCACATTTCGCTGTGCACCAATCATATTTATGTTGCCGGAGATGACGCGCAGCGGCATCACTACGTTCCCAAGCTCGCTTCTGGAGAATGGATCGGCTCGTGGGCGCTCACCGAGCCCGAGTCGGGATCGGATGCCGGCGGGACGCACACCCGCGCGGTTCTCGACGGCGAGACGTGGACGATCAACGGAAGCAAGACTTTCACTACGAACGGCGAGATCTCCGACATTTGCGTGGTAATGGCGGTGACCGACCGTTCCGCCGCACCGCATGGCATCTCGGCTTTCTTGGTGGAAAAAGGGACGCCCGGATTCCGGCCTGGCAAGAAAGAAAACAAGCTCGGCATGCGCTGTTCGCCGACCAATGAAATGATTCTGGCGGATTGCCGCGTGCCAGCTTCGCAGTTATGCGGCCGCGCCGGCGAAGGCTTCGTCGACGCCCTGCGGATACTGGACGGTGGACGCATCTCCATCGCCGCACTTTCCGTCGGCATCGCGCAGGGAGCTTACGAAGCCGCGTTGCGCTATTCGAAACAGCGCAAGCAGTTCGGCCGTTTCATTTCCGAGTTCCAGGCGATTCAGCATAAGCTCGCCGACATGGCGACCGAAATCGACGCGGCTCGCCTGCTCACTCTGCGTGCAGGATGGATGAAAGACGCCGGACTGAACGTCAACAAAGAATCCGCCATGGCGAAATTGTTCGCCTCTGAAATCGCGGTCCGCGTGTGCAACGAAGCCGTTCAGATCCACGGCGGCTATGGATTTCTGAAAGATTATCCGGTGGAGAAATTCTATCGCGACGTGAAGCTATGCACTATCGGCGAAGGCACCAGCGAGATCCAGAAACTGGTCATCGCGCGGCAACTCCTGAAGAGCGATCCTTCGCATGCCTGAAAACTCCGGAAGCGCGGCCGTCCTCGATCATCTCGGAATCGCCGTTCGCTCGATGAACGAGGCCCTGAAATTTTACGAAGATCAATTGGGGCTGGTTGTCTCCTTGCGCGACACCGTGGCCGTGGAGAAGGTAAACGTCGCCATGCTGCCGCTGGGATCGAGTGCGGGTGTCCCCCGGATCGAGCTCCTGGAGGCCGTCGAGCCGGATTCGGTCATTGGGAAATTTATCGCGAAGCACGGTGAGGGGTTACACCACGTGGCGTTGCGCGTGGCGGATCTTGCGAGCGCTATAGAACGCTTGCGCTCGTCGGGCGCGCGTCTCTTGAACGAGCCTCGCGAGGGCGCGGGTGGGCATACTTACGTCTTCGTGCACCCGTCGTCTACTGGCGGCGTGCTGTTGGAATTGATTCAGGCTTGAATAACTTCTCCCTTTATGAACCCTAAAATCGGCATTATCGGCGGCAGCGGATTGTATTCCATGCCCGGATTCGAAGCCCAGGAAGAGCGCACCATCGACACTCCGTGGGGCGCGCCTTCGGACCCTTACATGATCGGGACGCTGGCCGGGAAAGAAGTCGCGTTTCTGGCGCGTCACGGACGCGGGCATCGTATTACGCCGTCCGAACTAAACTTCCGAGCGAACATATTCGGCTTCAAATCGATGGGCGTGGAGCGGATTCTTTCGCTCAGCGCGGTTGGTTCGCTCAAGGAAGAGCACAAGCCGATGGACTTTGTAATTCCCGATCAATTTGTGGATCGCACGCGGGGACGCGTCTCCACCTTTTTCGGCGAAGGCTTGGTCGCGCACATCAGCTTCGCCCATCCCATTTGCGGGCAGCTTGCGAAAGTGGCACAGTCCGCGGCGGCTTCGGCGGGCGTGAACGCGAAAAGCGGCGGAACGTATTTGTGTATGGAAGGCCCCGCGTTTTCGACGCTTGCGGAATCGAATCTGTATCGCAGCTGGGGCATGGACGTCATCGGGATGACCAACCTGCAGGAAGCGAAGCTCGCGCGCGAAGCGGAGATTTGTTACGTCACCATCGCCATGGTGACCGATTACGATTGCTGGCATCCGGCCCACGACGCGGTGACGGTTGACGAGATCATCGCGGTCCTGCACAAGAACGCGGCCAACGCGTGCAAGCTGATCGTGGCCGCCGTGGAAGCGATGCCTTCCGAACGCGAATGTAAATGCGGAAAGGCGCTGGCGCACGCGTTGATTACCGATCGCAAAATGATTCCTCCCGAGACACGCACGAAGCTGGAGTTGCTGGTTGGGAAATATCTCTAGTTCGCCGAGCGAAGCTCCCAGAAGCGCCTGCGACGAATTACTTGCTCTGTGTTTACGCGGCGAAGAATGGTCGCCGGAGCTGCTCGACCGCGCGATCGCCGAGAACTCGGGACGCACTTTTTTCTCGATCGTGGTCGAGCGGCTGGGCGATCTCTTTGAGCCTCGTTTGTGCTCCGCCTACGATCGAGTGATGTCCGATGTAATCCTGCGCGTGGCTCCGGAATTGCAACCACGCCTGCGCACGTCGGGCGCGGGACGCCCGCGGATCCCGGACGCCGTGCACCGCGTGTACGTCTTATCGCGCATCACCCTGGGCGCCGATGTTGCCGTGACCAGTGTGCTCCTGGATGCCGCGAAGCGCCGCTTCCCGCGTGCCGAGGTTGTCCTCGTGGGCCCGCAGAAGTGCTACGAACTGTTTGCCGACGATGCGCGCATCCATCCCTTCTCCGCTCCGTACGCCCGCAGCGGAGCACTTACGGATCGTTTGCGGACATCGGCGGCGTTATGGCTCGAACGCGGAATCGTCATCGATTCCGATTCCCGGCTTACGCAACTGGGTTTGATATCGATCTGCGAGCCGGAGGATTATTTCTTTTTTCCCAGCCGCTCTTACGGAGGCGACGGCGATGAACGTCTGCCGGCTCTTGCCGCGCGATGGGCACAGGAGACCTTCGGCGTGGATCGCGCGCAACCCTACATCGCGCCCGAACCGTCTGAGGACGAAGGCGCGGACATCACCGTTAGTCTCGGCGTGGGAGAGAACGACGCCAAGCGGATCGCCGGCGATTTCGAGCGCGATCTATTGAAACTTCTTGCGGAGACGGGCGCGTCGATTTTAGTCGATAAAGGCGGAAGCGAGGAAGAAGCCGCGCGCGTCGAGCGGGCGCTGCCTGCCGGAGCACGCACGCATCAAGGCGATTTCGCGCCATTTGCGGCCAAAATTGAGCAATCCAAGTTGTTCGTCGGCTACGATTCCGCGGGCGGCCACGTCGCCTCCGCTTGCGGCGTTCCGGTCATCAGTATCGCGAAGGGATTCGCCAGCGAGCGCATGGCCGCGCGCTGGAAACCGCAAGGCCTGGTGCTGGACGGGAGTGATGCGCAGGTATTGCGCAAAGTTCGTGAAGCGCTGGCTTCCGGCCCCTGGCCTGTGGCCGCTGGCCGCTAGTTCGTCACATATACATTCCGCCGTTGACGTTCAGCACGGCTCCGGTGATATAGCCGGCATCGTCGCTCGCCAAAAATTTCACGGCGGCGGCGATGTCCTCGGCCTTGCCGAAACGCTTCAGCGGAATATGCGCGAGCATATTGTTCTTCAGTTCTTCGGAGAGCGAGGCCGTCATATCGGTATCGATGAAACCGGGCGCGATGGCGTTCACGGTAATATTGCGGCTGGCGATTTCCTGCGCGAGCGACTTCGTTAAGCCCGATCAATCCGGCCTTTGACGCCACGTAGTTCGCCTGCCCAGGATTCCCCGTCTCGCCCACGATCGAAGAAATATTGATGATGCGGCCCCAACGCTCCTTCATCATGGGCTGCAGTACCTGCTGAATCGCGAGAAATGCGCCCGTCAGATTCGTCGCGAGCACAACGTCCCAATCGTCCTTCTTCATGCGTAGCGCGAGGCCGTCTTTGGTGACTCGCCGCGTTATTGACCAGGATGTCAATTTTCCCCGCTTTCGCGAACGCTTCTTTGATCGATTCGGCCGATCCCATGTCGATTTGCACCCACGACGAGCCGGGGATTTCCGCGGAGGCCGCCTCCAATTTCTCGATATCGCGCGCGGCGAGAACCACGCGGGCGCCTCCCGCGGCCAGCGCTTTTGCGCACGCGAAGCCAATGCCTCGGCTCGCACCCGTAACCAGAGCCGTTCTGTTTGTCATAGTTAAGATTATGGCCTATGCCGACCTCCGCGACTTCATTCGCGCCCTGGAAAAAAACGGCGAGTTGAAGCGTGTCTCCGTTCGAAGTCGATCCGCATCTGGAGATCACTGAATTCGCGGATCGCAGCGTGAAGACGCGGCGGACCCGCGCTGCTGTTCGAGAAGCCGAAGGGCTCGAAAGTGCCCGTGCTGATCAATGCGTTCGCGAGCACGAAAGCGAATGCAGATCGCGCTGGAGGTCGATTCGGTGGATGAGATCGCGGGGCGCATTTCCGAATTCCTGGAAATGCGCATGCCCGAAGGCATCATCGGCAAGCTGAAAATGCTGCCGATGCTGGCGGAAGTGGGCGCGTTTTTCCCGAAGATGGTGGCGAGCGGCCCGTGCAAAGAAGTGATCCGCCGCGACGATTTTTCGCTCGACGAGTTTCCGATCTTGCAGTGCTGGCCGCAGGACGGCGGCCGATACATCACGCTGCCGATGGTGTTTTCGAAGAATCCCGACACCGGCAAGCGCAACTGCGGCTGCTATCGCATGCAGGTCTTCGACGAGCGCACCACGGGCATGCACTGGCAGACGCACAAACAGGGCGCCGAACATTATCGGCGCTTGAGAGCCGCGGGGACAGACCACGCGCATGGATGTCGCGGTCGCGATCGGCGCCGATCCGGCGACGATGTATTCCGCGATTCTGCCGCTGCCGCCGGATCTGGATGAAATGATGATCGCCGGCTTCCTGCGCTCGAAGCCCGTGGAGATGGTGAAGTGTGAGACGGTCGACCTCGAAGTTCCCGCGAACGCGGAGATCGTGCTCGAAGGCTACGTCGAACTGGGCGAGTTGCGCCGCGAAGGTCCTTTCGGCGATCAACCGGCTTTTATTCGCTGGAAGACGATTACCCGGTCTTCCATGTCGACGTGCATCACGCATCGCAAGAATCCGATCTACGCGACCACCATCGTCGGGCCGCCGCCGATGGAAGATTTTTACATGGGCAAGGCGATCGAGCGGATTTTCCTGCCGCTGATGCGCCTGCAATTGCCGGAAGTGCGCGATATCGCCATGCCGGCCGAAGGCGTGTTCCACAACCTGATTCTGGTGTCGATCCGCAAATCGTATCCGGGCCACGCCCGCAAAGTGATGCACGCGATCTGGGGTCTGGGGCAGGCGATGTTCTCGAAAGTCATCGTGGTCGTCGACGAGGACGTCGACGTGCAGAACTACAGCGAAGTGGCGTGGAAGGCGCTGAACAATATCGACCCCGAGCGCGATATTCAGTTCGTGATGGGGCCGGTGGATTCGCTGGATCATGCGAGCCGGCTGGCGAATTACGGATCGAAGATGGGCGTCGACGCGACCCGCAAGTGGCCCGAGTGAAGGCTTTACGCGGCCGTGGCCCGACGTGATCACGATGCCGGAGGACGTGAAGCGCGTGTCGATGCGCTGTGGAAAAAAGCCGGGCTGAAATAACTTCACCGCACGCGCCGGGCGAAGGCAATGTTAAGACTAATAGCGTTCGTTCTATTGTGGCGGCTGTAGCTCAGCTGGTAGTAGCGCCAGATTGTGGTTCTGGATGTCGTGGGTTCAAATCCCACCAGCCGCCCCAACTCATTCAGCACGGTTCATGCCGGATATCCGTACTGAATGTGGCGGAAGTTGATGGCGTCAAATCCCCTATTGGTCAGCGCTCCATAAAGCGGGACATCGACGGTAAGCAACAGCAGTTTATCCCGCCGGCAGAGAGACGCGATAGCCGCATCCGTCAGACCGAATCTCTTGAACGCCGGGTCCGTCGCAATGTGGGAACTCGTCTCATAGATTTCTAGGGCTCCATCGATCCAATGTTTTAGGAGTTCCCGCAGACGTGTCTGCTCTCCCAGTTGCAATTTGTTAGCGAGATTGCTCACTTCATGAGAACGGGGAGTGGTGACGATCCGCCGGAACGGTGCGATCAACTGCTCAAGAACGTCGTAATCATGGACGCTAAACGAGCTAGTCCGATCAAAATTGGCGATCCGCCTGCGATTGGTTCGGCCCACAAGACACAGGATCAGGAGATTAGCATCGATCAACACGCCGTGAGCACGGTGTTTTTCGATGAGCCTCTCGACCTCCGTCATTCCGCGCCGGCGAGTTCCCGAATCTTCATCGAAAGAACTTTACCTGTTTCAGCATGAATCCTAAACGTTTTGTAGTCGCGAGGACCGCCTGCGAGGATTGACGCCCCTAAAAGATTTGGTCTGATCATGCTGAGCGTGATCATCCAAACATCCTCGCCGTTGACCTTTTCGCTTTCCACTTCTTCGAGTCGCAGGCCGACGGTGCGATCAGACGGAAGAACGCTTTGAGCGAAAGTAATCGCACTGTCGACTGCGTCTTTGATCGCCACCATACCTGGAAAATAACACAACGTAGGACGGTGTTAAAGATAGATATGCGCCACCAGCCGCCCCATCCTGGTCACCCCGTTATTGTACTGGGCGAGAGATCTCACCTGATTTCATCACGATGGCCTGTCACCGAAATTTAAATTGACTCATCTTTCGTGACTGATTAAGATGGTCACGTCAGCCGTAGCAGTAGTGAGTAGTAAGCCATGGCACGGAGTGTTTCCGCCCCATCCGGCGTAAAGAGCTTCCTCTTTTCCTTCCTGTTCGTACTGATCGCCGTGGTTCTCACGATTGCGATTAAGCCATTTTTTTCCGGCAGGGCTCCCCTCGTCTTTTTTGCGATCGCCGTGACCCTGGCGGCCGCTTACGGCGGCACCGTGGCGGGGCTCTTCGCGACCGCGCTCAGCATTGGAGCCGCTCTGTTGCTGTTCCAGGATCGCGTCTTTTCCCTGGTGGTGGCGCAATCCGCATACACTCTGTTTGCGGTCCTGGGGATAGCGATCGCCCTGGTCGTCGGAAAGTTGCGCCAGCTGAACGCAAGATTGACTGCCACGAAGGATCAGTTGGAAGGCGCGAATCGGGAGCTCAAACTTGCAAACGAAAAGCTGGCGCAGCAAAGCGATGTCCTGTGGCACTCCAACGAAGAACTCCAACGCTTTGCATATGGACTCGCGCACGATCTTCACAATCCGCTGCGAAGTATCGGCGCGCTCACCGATCTTTTAGTTGCACGCAACGCGGGCCGGCTCGACGAGAGTTCGAAAGAGTGCGGACGCATGATCTCGGATGGCGTGAAACGCATGGAAACCATGATTCGAAACCTGCTCGATTACGCCGCGGCGGCGGGCGGCGGCGACGATGGCGAAGTCGTGACCGAGAGCAAGTCCGTGGTGGATCGTGTGCTGGAGGATCTCCGTTTCGCCATTGAAACGAGCGGCACGATCGTGAAAGTAGGCGCACTTCCGGCCGTTTGCGTAAATGAGGCCCACCTTGTCCAGGTGTTTTCCAATCTGATTGGGAACGCGATCAAGTACCGCGGGGCGCTCAAGCCGGAGGTTCAAATCTCCGCGAGCGACCAGGGCGCGGATTGGCTTTTCTCGGTAAAAGACAACGGCATCGGACTCGACATGCAGTACGCGAAGGATATCTTCGGCATGTTCAAACGGCTTCACAATTCGAGCGGCTATGAGGGAAGCGGCGTGGGTTTAGCACTCTGTAAAGTGGTCATCCAGCGGAACAGCGGCCACATTTGGGTGGAATCGCAGCCGGGGAAGGGCTCCACTTTCTTTTTCACGTTGCCGAAGCCCAGCGCGGAACTTCGGGACACGTCGCGCTCGATTCCTGACGGCGCGACCGTAGAAGTCCCCGGTGCCCTTCGATCAATCCTGCGGCGGGTCGAATTCCTCAAGGAGAGCGGCGATCACCTCTTCCGGGGTGGCGCTCGAATCGTTCAGCAGGCCTTCCAACCGCGACTCCAGTGCGGCATGCTCCATTTCAGGGATCTTAGCTTTTAGTCGGGTCACGCACTCATCAACGGTGGACGGGGGATCGGTTTCTTCGATCATAAAGCGTAGAGTAACATTAAGCCCAGAATCGGGCGTTTCCCATTCCAATGGATTACGGAATTTAACGCGGCATACTTTGTACATTAATCGTGCTGTAACAATACTCACGTTACACTTGTATCGGGTATTCCCATGAAAAAGATCGTCCTCATTGAAGACGACGCCGACCTGTTCCGACTGGTCCAGTACAACCTTGAAAAAGAAGGGTTTCAGTTCGCCGGGATGCAGACCGGCCGCGGAGCCCTGGACCTGTGCCGCCGCGAGCGTCCCGACTTAATCATCCTTGACGTGATGCTGCCGGATTTTGACGGTCTGGAACTGTGCAAAGCGATTCGTGGGAACCCGGAACTATCCCATATCCCGATTATTTTTCTGACGGCCCGCGCCTCCGAAACCGATCGCATCGTGGGATTGGAATTGGGTGCGAACGACTATATCGTAAAGCCGTTTTTTATTCGCGAACTGATCGCTCGTATCAAAATCCATTTTCGCGGGCCCGCGCCAACGACCAAGGTTTTGCGCGCCGGAGCGCTGGAACTGGATCGCGCCCGCTGCCACGTTACTCTCTCCGGCCAGGAAGTGACCCTCACAGCCACGGAGTTCCGCCTACTTGAATTCCTGATGAGCCGGCCGGGCGTCGTCTTCAGCCGCGAGCAGTTGCTCGACGCCGTGTGGGGCCATGATCGCGCCGTGACCGATCGCACGGTCGACGTCTATATTCTGCGCCTGCGCCAAAAGATCGAAGCGGAAAATGGGCCGGCCTTCATCCGCAGCGTGCGCGGCTTCGGATACAGCTTCAGCGTGGAGCAGGCGGCGGCCGTCCCCCAGACGATCTAACGCTCACCAGCCGTGAGACGTGCCGCAAGCACGCCCCCTTACAATGGGAGGGCGTGCTGAATTGGTTCTTGGCCTGGCTTTTTTCTAAACCGCTTCCCGTCGGCGAACCCGCCCCGGATTTCTCGCTCCCCGATCAGGACGGCAAAATTGTCTCGCTCGCGGAGCTGCGCGGCCGCAACGTCGTTCTGGTTTTCTATCCGGGCGACGACACCACCGTCTGCCGCCAGCAGTTGTGCGAGTTTCGCGACCGCTGGGCCCGCGCGGCCGAGAACAATACGCTTGTTTTCGGCGTGAATCCCCAAAATGCCGCGAGCCACGATCGCTTCCGCGCAAAAAGCAAACTTCCATTTCCCTTGCTGGTGGACGCCGGGCAAAAGATGGGCGAGCTGTATCACACGCGCGGTTTGATCGTAAAGCGAACCGTATACCTGATTGGACCCGATGGATCGATCCGCTACGCGCGCCGCGGTACGCCGCATCCCGATGAAGTGCTCGCGGCCGCTGTATGATCTCGCTGCCTGCGTTTTATCCCATTCTCGACACCGGTGTCGCGGCGCGTTACGGCATTGGCATCGTCGACGCCGCTCGCGCCCTGATCGAAAGCGAATCGCGGATCCTGCAAGTCCGCCACAAAGGATTTTTATCTCGCGAAATTCTCGACGCGATCGCAACCGTTTCCGAATTAAGCCGCGCCGCGGGCGTTTTGTTCGTCGTGAACGACCGTGCCGACGTCGCGCGTCCGACGAATTCGGCGCTGCATCTCGGTCAGGACGATTTGCCGCCTTCAGCCGCGCGGGCGATCGTGGGGCCGGATTTGATCATCGGATTCTCGACGCATAACGAGGCACAGTTGCGAGCCGCTGCGTCCGAACCCGTCGATTATCTGGCCCTCGGACCAATATTCGGAACCGCGTCGAAAGAGAATCCCGATCCCGTCGTGGGCCTTGACGAATTGCGCCGCTTGCGTCCTTTGACGGATCGTCCCCTGGTCGCGATCGGCGGAATTACGCGAGGTCGAGCGGCGGAAGTTCTCGCGGCGGGAGCCGATTCCGTCGCGGTGATCGGCGATCTGTTTTCAAAGGATGTACCGCTGCGGACTCGCGCGAAGGAATGGCTCGCCGCGACACGCCGCTAATCGTGGCGATGCGCCTGCGGGATTCCAAAACGCTCAGCCGTGTCTTTTTCGAAATCGAATTCGATCATCACGGCGGGCTCGTCACCCACCACCCAGCCGTCGTGACCCGGCTCGATCGCCACGGCCTGCGGCGCGGCGAATTCGATAACGCACCCGTCCTCGTATTGAATGTGGATTTGTCCGTGCGCCAAAAATCCAACGTGCGCGTGCTGGCAGAAGCCACTGCCGACGATCGGCTGCATGTGCGTGGACCAGCGAAAGCCCGGCGGATAGATCACGCGTTTGACGCGGCCCGAGCCCGCGCGAACAACGTCGATGTCTACACCCGCGACCGTGCGGTGCTCCGCATCGGCCATGGGCGCGAGCAAAGGATCGGAAGGATTCATACCGTTTAATCTACACCCGCAGATCGTCGAAAAAGTGCCCGTCCAAATTCCACGCCAATCATTGACACCCACTTTGAATTGGAGTAGACTCGCGCAAGTTGTTTATCAGGGTAGTTCGTTTTCGAGGAACCGAAGCTGTATCGCGCAGGGGACTCAAATTCAGGGGAGGCTCTCGATGTTGACTCGTGTTCAAGGGCGTGGAGCGTGCGTTCGCGCCGCGGGCTTTTGGGCGATGCTCGCGATCGCCGGATTCTTCAGTGCGGGTTCTGCCTTCGGCCAGTCCGTGACCCAAATTAGCGGCATCGTCAAGGACCAGGCAGGAGCGGCCACGCCCGGCGCAGAAGTCACTGCGACTCAAACCGAAACGGGATTCAAACGCTCCGCGACCACGGACGATACGGGCTTTTATGTTCTCACCAATCTCCCGCTTGGTCCCTACAAGCTGGAAGCAACGAAGATGGGATTCCGCACGTACGTGCAGACCGGTATCCAACTGCAGGTGGGCACGGCGCCGGAGATTCCGATCGTGCTGGGCGTCGGGCAGGTCTCCGAATCCGTAAACGTGGAAGCAAATGCGTCGCAGATTGAGACGCGTAGCGTCGGCGTCGGAACGGTGATCGAGAACCAGCGAATTTTGGATCTTCCCTTGAACGGCCGCCAGCCGACCGACTTGATTACGCTGAGCGGCGCGTCCGTCAACACCGGTCCGTCTCCGGCCTATGGAATGCGCACCGGCGCGCTGATCTCCGTGGCCGGCGGAGGCATCGAGAGCATTCAGTACAACCTGGATGGCGCTCCGCACTTGAATGAACTGGATGGCACCGGCATGCCGCTTCCCTTCCCCGACGCGCTGCAGGAGTTCAAGCTCTCCACCAGCGTCCAGGACGCCTCCACCAGCGGGCATTCCGGCGCAACCGTCAACTCGGTCACGAAGTCCGGCTCCAACGCATTTCATGGGGACGCGTTCGAGTTCCTGCGCAACTACACCGTGAACGCGCGCGATTTCTTCGCGAGCGGACAGGATGGACTGAAGCGGAATCAGTTCGGGGGCACCTTCGGCGGCGCGATCATCAAGGACAAGCTTTTCTTTTTCCTGGGCTATCAGGGCACCACGGTTCGCCAGACGCCTATCAGCTCCGTTGCGTTCGTGCCGACGGCGCAAATGCTGCAAGGCGATTTCACGGCGTTCGAATCCCCGACGTGCAATAACGGCGTGCAGAAGACACTCCTCTCCCCGTTCGGCACGGGCGGGTACGCGGCCAATACGATCAATCCCGCGCTGCTCAGCCCGGCCGCGCTCAACATCGCCTCGCGCCTGCCTACGCCGATCAATGCTTGCGGAAAGACATTGTTCGGGAACATCACGCACGAAAACGACAATCAGGCCCCCGTGCGGATCGATTATCAGTTGAACGACAAACAGACGCTGTTTGCGCGTTATTTGATCACAAATCAGCAGTTGTCGGTGCCCTACTCGTTGAGCAAGAATCCGTTGGATGAATCCACGCCGGGCTTCAACGATCAGGCCCAGTCCTTCGCCATCGGCGATACTTACATTTTCAATTCAAACGTGGTGAATTCGCTGCGCGCTTCGGTGAACCGTATCGCCTCGCTGAAGCTGGGCGCCGATATGTTCGGCGCGCCCGACGTCGGCATCCACATGTTCAGCTATCTGCCAAACTACCTGCAAACGGTGGTGACGGGCGAATTCACGTTAGGCTCCACGACGAAGGATGCCTTTGCGTATCAGACCAGCTTCGGGGCCAACGACGACTTCAGCATCGTGCACGGATCGCACCTGTTCGCCTTCGGGGGATATTACACGCGTGCCAACAACAACCTGCTGGCGCAGGCGTTTGCCGACGGCCAGTTTCAATTCGGGACCACTTCGGGATCTACTATGTCGGACTTCCTGTTGGGAAGAGTTTCCTCTCTGCGGCAGGCCAATCCCAATCCGCTGAATTTCCGCCAGAACTTTTTCGCGTTATACGCCCAGGACACCTGGAAAATCACTCCGCGCCTGACCGTGAACTACGGATTGAATTGGGCGCCGTTCATTCCCGGATTTTTCCCGCAGGGCGATACGTACAATTTCAACATCGCCGGTTTTCTTGCCGGAACGCGCAGCACCGTTATCCCGGGTGCGCCTCCCGGATTCACCTATCCCGGCGACCCCGGCTTTCAGGGAGACTCTGGAATCAATTCGCATTGGAAAAATTTCGATCCTCGCGTGGGAATCGCCTACGATCCTCTCGGCGACGGCAAAACCGTCGTGCGCCTGGGCGCCGGCATCGCGCATGATTTCATGACTCCGAACATGATGATCAACAACGAAAGCGCCGCGCCTTTCCGTTTGACTGTTATCAGTTCCGGCGTCAGCCTGGACAACCCCTATCCGGGCGGCGATCCGTTCCCGTATAACTACAACAAGAACAGTCCCCTCTTTCCGGCCTTCGGCACCTATCTTCCCGTGCCGCCGAACCTGAACACGACGGTCCAGTATTCCTGGAATTTGGGCCTGCAGCGCCAGATTAACCAAGCTTGGTTCGCCTCGGCCACTTATTTGGGGAATCACATCGCGCATATTTGGAATGCGGTGGAACTGAATCCGGGAGAAAACGTTCCTGGAGTTACTCCCAGTGCCGCCAATCTGAACTCGCGGCGTGCACTGAACGTCGACGTGCCGGGCACCCAGCTCGGCAACATCACACAATACGACGACGGCGGCACGCAGGGCTACAACGGTCTGCTGTTGAACAGCACCTGGCGCCTGAAAAACAATGTGAGCGTGAACGCGAACTACACCTGGTCGCATTGCATCGGCCTGCCCCTGATCACGCTTCTGAATCCGGGCGCGAATTACATTCACGATGGTTTCGGCCAGAACAGCGGCCCCGTGAACCGGAACCTCGACGTCGGCGATTGCGCGCAGGACCGGCGGCAGAACGCGAATATCACGCTGGTGGCGCAGACGCCGAAATTCTCCGGCAGAACGGCAAGAATGCTAGGCACCGGCTGGACCTTCGCCTCGACCGTGGTCGCGCGATCGGGCGCGCCGCTCACGATTGTGACGGGTGGAACCGATCCCGTAACCGGTTTTGGCGGAAACTCCCCGGGCACCCAGCGCGTGAACTTGGTAAATCCGAATACGGCGTCGCCCAACCAGGGACAATCGTGCGTGACCGCTGGCTGTGTGCAATGGCTGAACCCCGCTTCGTTTGCGGCTCCCGCGCTCGGCACGTTCGGAAATCTGGGACAGAGCTCCGTTCTCGGGCCCGGCTTCTGGGAGTGGGATGGCGCGATCTCCCGTGAGTTCTCAATTCGCGAACGGCAAAAGATTGAAGTTCGCTTTGAAGGATTCAATATTACGAATAGCTTCCATCCCGGAAACCCGGGGCTTGCAACCGGAAGCGCGAATACCTTCGGCGTGATTACCACCGATGCCGCCCCGCCTCCCGGCGTCACGGGAGGATCGTCCACCAACGCACCCGCGCGCGTTCTGCAGTTTGCGATGAAATATCGCTTCTAGGATCTCCGCCCACGCTCACGCATGGGGCTAGCGTCCGGTCATTTCGAAACTCTCGATCGTAGCTCCGTTGATGTCGATCGCTTCGACGTGCGCCGTATTTCCGGAAGCTTTGATTACCAGGAAATTTTCGATTTCCGCGACCTTCTGCGTAATGCCCGCGGGCGCCGCGTTCACGTTATACAGCGGCGCTCCGCCTCCGCCGGAAATCACGTAATGCACGCCATTGCGCAGGTAGTGCTGATAGTTGTGATCGTGCCCGAAAAAGCCTGCCGTCACTTTATACTTTTCGAACAACGGCATCAGCGCGGTCATGTACGGTTCAGCGGCGCGTCCGGAGACCGCGGAAATCGGTCCGTGGTGCGCGATGACGAAACGCATCTTCGCGCTCTGACTGTTCTTCAATTCATTCTCCAGCCAGCGCGTTTCTTCCTCCCAGAACGCGGCGGCCCCAGCCGAAATGCTCGACGCCGTCGCGATGTCGCTATCGATCACGATGAACCGGCTCGCGCCCCAGTCGAACGAGTAGTATGGCTTGGCGTCGAAGAAATCAAAAAACTGATGATCGTTGCGTTCGTGGTTGCCCACCATCGGAAAGAACGAAACTTTGCGCAGCCAGTCGCGTTCGATATCGAAATAGATCGGCCATTGCGCCGAATCGATGCCATTCTCCACTAGATCACCGCTTTGCAGAGCGAACTCCGGAGACGAATGCGCGAGCATCGTAGTCATCACTTTGCGATGCACGTCGTGGCGCGTGCGAGTATCGCCATAGACAACGAACTCGAAAGGAACGTCGCCCTTGGGCGCGGTGCGAAACGATCCCTTCCCTTCGGCGCGGCCGTTCAGGACGTCGTAGTAATAAGTCTTCCCGGGCTGAAGATCCGCGTACGAAACTTTTTCGGTACGCAGAACCGGCGCGACCCGATTCAATTCGCCGGACGCGAGGCCAAGGGATGTTTGTCCCGATTGCACTACCCAGGCGACCGTCGCCGACGTCTGCGTGACGTTGACAGCATAGGGTCCGCCGACAACCTTGTCTTCAGCTACGGCGATCGCCGCGCAGCAAACCACGGCGCATGCAACGGCGGAAAGTTTGATTAAGATTTTCGGAAAAGGCACAATCCCTCTGCGGCGGACTTCGCGCTCAGACCGGGTAGCCGCCGATGATGGGACTATTTTACCGTGCAAGCGGCCGGATGCCAGCGCGACGCGTCGGGCAGCTTCTTATAGTGATACGTGATGATCCACGGCTCGGTGAGATATTGCGGATCGTCGGCCTGCTGCGAGAAGTTCAGCCACTCGTCGCCGTTCGGCTCTTTCTGATACCGATAATGTTCCGTCAGCGTCAACTTGCCGCTGTAGACCATCCCGTTTTTCCAGAAGTAACCGGGCTTCAGATTCGTAGTGACGACCTTGAGATTTCCGCCCCGCGACCAATCGCCGCGACCGCCGAGGATGATCCATTCGGCGACCGAATTCCCTTGCAGCGACGGCTCGCCGGCAGGTTCCGTCGCCGTGGCCGCCTGCCCTGGCTGCGTGGGACGTTTGAATTTGAACAGCCGCGTCTGATTACCGGCGTCGATATCCATCTTGAGCGTGTAATCGTCCTGCCAAGTGATGTGCAAATGTCCGGGCAAGCGCATGATGCCGGCCGCTCCGTAAGCTTTGCATTGATTGCCTTCCGCTTCATCTTTCGCGGGGTCCCATGCCAGCGCGAGCTTCTTGCCTTCCGCGGTGTACGGGATGCTGCCCCCGCCGCCGAAAGGAAGCTCTTCGGCATTTGGACCCGAGCCGAAATCGCCCTTGGTCGCGACCAGCATCCGAACGTGCCAATCTTCGGTCACGATCGAGGTCCAGTAACCGCTCGGATCGAACGGCGCCGCCGCTTTCGGAATCGGAGGAGGGCCGCCGCGTCCTCCGCGACCGCCTTGCGCGTGGATGTTCGCGGGAATCGCGAGGGCAAAGACGAACGCGACGGCAATCGGCAGAATGGACTTGCGGGAACTGCGGAAAAACAGGACAGACAGCCTTTTTCCACGGGTATCTCCGCTGCACGACGAAAGCGGCAGGCTAGAAAAAAGGTGTCTTTCCCCGTTTTTTCTTCCATGAACGCGCGTAGAAAAGGAATTGTACGTCATGGATTATTTGTCCTTCTTTTCCGTCGGGCCCTTTTCAGTCAAGCTTCGATACACCACTTGGACGAACTTCGCCGTCGAACCCGGCGTGCGTCCGAACAGCGGATCGTAATCCATCGTCGGCTTCGCGGCCTGCACCTGCGCGAGCGTCATCTTCTTATTGATCATGTCCTGGATGCGATCACGGACCACGATCATCATGTCGCGGTAGTAGCCGACCTCCGACCCGTCGGAGATCCAACCGTGTCCGGGAACCACGAGCGTCCCGCCCTGGCCCATATACTCCGGAAAACACAAATCGGCGAGCTTTTCAAGCGCGTCGATTTCGCCTTCGATGCTTCCGCCATGGTCGACATCGATCGGCGGATACATATCCGCGTTGAAGATGTCGCCCGTCGCGAGGACATCGGATGTTCGGAACCACACGACGCTATCGCCATCGGTCACGGCGCGCGGCATGTGCTGCACCTCGACGCCTTCGTTGTTGAAGTAGCGATGCAGCCGGTAACGATCCGAGAAATAGGTATTCGTCGGCTGCGCGCGCACGGGAACTTTCGCGGCGATCATCGTCTGCTGGACATTCTCGTGCGACAGAATCACTTCGCTGGCCGATTGATCCGCGCCCTCGATGCCGATGGGATGGAACATGGGCGAGCTCGCAATGTTGCCGTTGCCGCCGACGTGATCGGGGATGGCGCTCGTATCGATAATCATGCGGATGGTCGCGGGCCCCTGCGTGTGGGTGCTTTGCCAGGCGTCGGCGAAGGAGGAAGCCGCGTTCGGCTGGGGCTCGGGCTTGGTCATGCGCGTGACGTCCTTCACGGCTTGGAGAACTTTGTCGCTCGCGGCGGCCGCTCCCGAATCCACCATGATCACGCCATCGCCGCCGACGGAGAGCGCAATGTTTGCGCCGGCGCCAGCGAGCATGAATACGTTGCCTTTGACGTGCAGCGTTTCCACTTTGTCATACGTAGGAGCAGGGACAGGCTGATTGGCGATGCGCTCGGCAATCTTGGTCGAAGCGTCGCTATACACCGGCTTCAGCGTGAACTGCTTCTCCGGCGGCTTTTCGCTCGCGATCTTCGCGACGAACTCCGGGTACATGCTTTCCGCTCCGCCGCGAACTCCTACGAGAGGAGTTTTATATCTGAAGGCGACCTCGGTCAGATACGGATTCTCCCCCGTGAGATAGAACGGCACGCGATACTTGCCGACGTCCTCGGGCCGGTATTCCTCTTCTTGCGGAGCGCACGGATACACCGGAATCTGCACGTTGGGAGCGCGCTCGAAAGTCACGCTGCGAATCAGAGGCTCGGTGAGGTAATCGGGATCGTTCACGATCAGCACCCAGGTGAGAAACGGCTCGTCGAGCGAAACGTGTTCGGTCACGGTGCGGCGGAAGCTGCCCTGGACGCCGTTGCGGCGAATGAAGCTCTCCTTCAGATGATCGGACGTGATGGTGAGTGTATCGCCGTCCCATTTGCCGAGAGAAAAACCCTCCCAGCTATGCGCTGCATATTCGGACGGACGGTCGCGGCCGTCGAGCCAGATCATGCGATCACCGGGGGTCCTTTGGAACAGGACTCGATACGCGATGAGCTGGCGGCTGATCGTATCGATTTCCTTCTCGATGCGCATCTGATCGGGACCGAGTTGCTGATATCCCGTCGGATGCGGGCGGCATTGCAAGTACAGATTCGTGGACAGGACTTCGCCGTTGTATGCGTCGGCGCGCATGCGCTCGGCATCGTTCAGCGGAAGTCCCCAGTATTCGCCAGGATCCGGACCGGGACCGCGCTCGTGCGCGTCCTCGTGATTCGTCAGGCGCCGCCATTCCCCGGACAGATCCGTGGGAGAAGCCGCCCCTTGCGAATATGCCGGCCGAATCACAGCAGCGGCGAGCAGCAGGCCGCTCGCGATTCTCAAAAGAACGACATTTTTCATCCGGACACACCTCGTGGAGCGGGCCGTGGAGCGCGAAGCGCCGCGTTTTGGCCGAGCGTCAGTATATCACGGAGAACTCGGCCGGCTGCGGTTTTGGCCGGGTCGTTTACAAATGTTTACGATGTGGTCGGAATCCGCTTACGGCAGCAGTTCGAGCATCTTCTCGATGTCCGCGGCCTCATTGTAGAAGTGCGGTGACGCGCGTACCCACCCCGCCCGGGAAGCCGTGATGATCGAGTTTTTTCGGAGATCGTCCACAATCGCATCGGATGACTTGGGGTTGTCGGAGAATTTGCGGAAACTAACGATTCCAGCTCCCGTCGCGGGCGTCCGTTCGCCGAGAAGTTCGTAACCTTTGCCGCGAACCCCGTGCGCGATCCGGTCGCCGAGCGCTTGCACTGCCGGCGCAATATTCTCGATGCCCACTTCGAGCAGAAAATCGATGGCCGCGCGCAGCCCGAAGCACCCAATCGTGTTGAGCGTCCCGCATTCGTAGCGTCCGGCGTCGTCGCGCAGCGTCATGTCACGACTGCTGTAGTCGTTATACCCGGCGACGTTCGTCCAACCCAGTTCCATGGGCTCGACCCGCTCCTGCAGACGCTCCGATATATAGAGGACTCCGCAGCCTTCAGGACCCGTCAACCATTTGTGGCCGTCGGCCGCCAGCGCATCGATTCGGGCGGCTTGAACGTCGACCGGAAAAACGCCCAGGCCCTGGATCGCGTCGACCAGGAAGATTGCGCCCCGGCGATCGCAGATCTCACCGATCGCGTTCAAATCCGCGCGAAATCCCGTGAGGAACTGCACAAAACTGATCGCCAGGAGCCGAGCACCCGCGGCCGCTTCGTCGATCCGCTCCAGAGAGTCGGCGGCGGACAGCCATTCGACGTTAACTCCTTTTGATTCCAGACGTCTCCAAGGATATTGGTTGGCCGGAAATTCCTCTTTGAATGCGACGATTTTGTCGCCGGAACGCCAATCCAGCCCCATGGCGACCGTCGCGATCCCCTCCGACGTGTTCTTTACCAGAGCGATTTCGTTGCGCGATCCGTTCACCAACCGCGCTGCCGAACGCCGTAATCCTTCATACGTTTCCAGCCATTGACCGTAGTGGATCGAGCCGAAATTCAGGGCGTCCTCCGCCAGCCACTTCATCGCGTCTGCCGCCGGACGGCAAAGCGGGGACACGGCGGCGTGATTCAGATACGTCACATTGCCGGTGGACGGGAATTGATCGCGATACATGAAATAAGCGTAATCTAAGCTGGGTCGATCACGTCAAACCGGGAGTATACTGTGGGCAAGGAGCTTGTTGTGCCTTACATGCGCTACGCGGCTGTTCTGCTGATCGCTTTTTCGCTGTTCGCGGCGGATGACAAGAAGAAGGACCCCGACGAAATCGGAAATCGGGACGTCGGCAAGGGTGTGAACTTCTACTCGATTGAGAAGGAGATCGCGCTGGGGAAAGGTCTCGCGCAGCAGGTCGAGCGCCAAGCCAAAATTATCGACGATCCAGTCATCTCCGAGTACGTCAATCGCGTGGGACAGAACCTGGTGCGCAACTCCGACGCCAAGGTGCCGTTCACGATCAAAGTCATCGATACCGAGGAAGTGAACGCGTTTGCGCTTCCCGGCGGATTCTTCTTCGTCAACTCCGGCTTGGTTTTGAAAGCGGATTCGGAAGCGGAACTGGCCGGCGTGATGGCGCATGAGATCGCTCACGTGGCGGCTCGCCACGGCACGCGGCAGGCCACGCGCGGTGAGATCGCACAGCTCTCGACCATCCCTTTGATCTTCCTGGGCGGCTGGACTGGTTACGGAATTCGTCAGGCGGCGAGCGTGGCGATCCCGGTCGGCTTCCTGAGTTTCTCGCGCGGCTTCGAATCCGAAGCCGATTTGCTCGGCCTTGAGTACATGTACAAGAGCGGCTACGATCCGGAAGCCTTCGTCGATTTCTTCGAAAAAATCCAGTCCATGGAAAAGAAGAAGCCCGGCACCATGAGCAAGGTTTTTTCGACGCACCCGCTGACGGGTGATCGCATCGAGACGGCGCAGAAAAACATCCAGGAATATTTGAAAGAGCGTCCCGAGTACGTGATCACGACCTCGGAGTTCAACGATGTGAAGGCGCGCTTGGCGTCTCTGCACAACAAACGCAAGATCGACAATCAGGATCCGAGCCGTCCCACTCTGCGCAAGGCGCCGGGTTCGGGATCAGGATCGGCGGGATCAGGCGGGGATAGCGGCAACAGCGACGATCGTCCGACGCTGAAGCGTCGCCCCGATTCGGATTCGCAGTAAAACAGAATCTCCCTCGTTGTTCCCGAGAAGCCCACGGATCACCTTCCGTGGGCTTTTGTTTCGGCGGGGTGCTTCCTGACGCAGCAACAAAATGGGGACAGACAGCTCTGTCCACAATGGCATCGCCCCGAGTTGCGAAACTTACCAAAATGGGGACAGAGTAGTCTGTCCCCATTTTGTTGCTGGGCTTCTACTCTGGCCCAAACGCGAGCAGAACGTTTCCGGGTACGCCGCCATTGCGCGGATAGCCTGAGCTGATGAACACCATTCCGTTGACAACGACCGCTCCAGGTCCATCGATGGACCCTCCATGAGCCTTTGCGCCGTTCACGGTCTGAAAGTCGCGCATCGTGTCGAAGTCCCACAGCTCGCGGCCGTCTTCAGTGGAGTGCGCACGAATATGCCCGTCGGTGGACGTTGCAAAAATCACACCCGGAATTTCGGTGACCGCTCCCGGCTGCGATGGACTGCATCCAGAAGGAGCATTTTCAGGACACGGCTTCGCCACCACATGCCACGCTTCACTGCCATCGGCGACGCGCAATGCGGTAATGCCTCCGCCGGTTTTCGGATCTAAAACATACCGGCGCGTATCGAGCGGATTGGTCGGACGCGCGCGGCCGACGTCGGAAACCGCGGCGTAGACCTGTTGGCCGTCGGTCGCCATGCCCCATTGAACTCCGCCGTTGGTGCCGCCTTTTCCAACACGCGTCTGCCACAGGATCTCGCCCTTCTTCTCCGGGTCGAGCGCCCACACGATGCCCGACTTCTGCCCGGCGAGCAACATCTCGCGCCCGTCGGGTGCGTGCGTCAGGATCGGTGAGGATCCAAAATCGTAATCCGGGCCGCAGTTTTTGGGGTCCCCGGAACAGACGCCGCTGAACACATCCTTTTCCGTCATCTGGCGTTTCCACACAAAATTCCCGGTTGCAAGATCGAGCGCGATGACGGCATCGCTCGTATCGGTGGCGGGCGCGGAATAATTGTCGCCGGTCGCGATGTAGAGAAGCTTGCGCCGCGGGTCGACGGTCGGCGTTGACCATACGCCCACGCCCGAAGGGCCGAAATTCGGCTTCCCGTGCAGGTTCTTTCCATTTTCAACGGGGGGCCCAGTCATGTAGGTCTTCCACACCTGTTTTCCGTCGCGGATGCGCAGCGCGACCACGCTCCCACGGAACGAGCAGCACGGGTAATCGGGATCGGCCGAGCGCGTTTCCTCCCACGAAGCGATGGGGACATACACCGTGTCTTCGTAAACCGCGGGGCCTCCGGTGAGGCGCGTCGAATCGTGCGTCTCCACTTGGACTTTCCACAGGAGCTTTCCGGTTTCCGCCTCCACCGAATAGAACCAGCCGGTCATATCGCCAAACAGAAGCGCGTGTGTTTTGCCGACAGGCACCGCGAGGATGGAAGATCGCACCGGACCGTTCGCCTGAAAGACCCACTGCAAACAGCCGGAGTCCGCGTGCATCGCGTGAACCACGCCGCCGGCGCTCCCGATGAAAACTTGTCCGTCAATCACGGTCGGCGGCGCGAAAGCGGAGACGTCGCCATCGAAGCCAAAGGCCCATTTCAATTTGAGTCCGCGAACCTGATCGATGCTCAAGCCCGCGACATCGCCGGGCTGGAAGCGAGCATTCGCCACACCGGGGCTCCAGCCATTCCACACGAATTTCGGAGACGCCGCAATCTTTACGCTGCGATCCTTACAAAAAGCCGACGGAGGAGGTCCGGCAATCTGATCCTTCGTGCCGAGATATTCTGCAACGGCGATGCGATCGGTGCGGCTGATGGTTAACGCGACCGCCATCATCGCCCCGGTATCGAGCGCGCGGAGAATTCTCTGCGACGGCATCTTCTGGAGCGCTTCGCGATAGGGAATCCGATCGTTGATCTGCTCGTGACACGCAGCGCACTTCTTTTGATATACGGCCTCACCTGATTGCGCGGAAGCGAGCGTAGCTAACGTAAATAGGAAGAAAACGAACCTCATGGGCGGCAAGGTAACACACCGGCTAGATTGATGTCCAGATAACTTGATCAAGACGTCTTCGCGGAGCCGGTGCGCGGCTATTCTCGCCCGCGCAGGATCGCCGCCATTGTGCGCGGGCTGCGACGCCCGTGAATCACGGCGACGATCCATAAGGGTCGCTCGTCGGGCGCATACGCAATCAGATACTCGCGCACGAGCCGGAAGCGCAGAGGCCGAGATGTGAGCTCGGGGCGCGTGAAGCCGGTATGAGGAGATGGAACCAGGGCGCGAAGCGCATCGAAGATCTCGACGATGACGCGATCCGCCGCATCCGGATTGTCTTGGGCGATATAGCCGCGAATATCATCGAGGTCCGCGTAGGCTTCCGGATGAAGCCGATAGCCGCTCATGCACGGCGGCTTCGCTGCGCCTCGGTTTTCGCCTGAAGGCTGGCGAAAGCTTCTTCGCCGTCGATGGCTTGCACCCGGCCGCTTTTCAGGTCGTCGTAGCGGCTGTCGAGCAATTCGCGTGTTCGTGCGAGTTCTTGCAGATATCCGGCCAGGGCATCCTCAACCAGTTCGCCCGGCTTGCGCCCGGTTTCGAGAGCTAGTCTGTCGAGTTGCGCCTGCAAATACGGCTTCACGCGCACTTCCATGTCCTCAGCGTACGGGAAAAACCAGCCCAGAGCAACGGCTGAGTCCTCCACGGTAATGGGCTTCCGACCCGAGCCGCGACCAGAGGAAGCGGTTCACCGCACGGCTCAGGAAAGCATGTATGACACCGCATAGTACAATCCCCCTGTACGAAGGAGCTTCAATGACTCACCGATTTAGCCGTCGCCAGTTCGTGAAGACCGCGGGAGCATTCGCCGCCGCAAGCGCGATCGCACGCCCTGCATTCTCCGCACAGGCTAAAAAGACGACGACACCACTCCCCGCCCGCGGCGAGTTCCTCATTCGCGACGCCTACGTGATGACGATGGACCCGCAGCTCGGCGACATCGCAGGCGGCGATGTTCACGTGAAGAACGGAGCGATCGTCGAAGTCGGTAAAGCCATCAAAGCTCCCGGCGCGATGGTGCTCGACGGGCATCACACGATCGTGCTGCCGGGGCTGGTCGAAACGCACTGGCACATGTGGAACACTCTGCTGCGAAGCTTCGCGGGAGAGAAGCCGGATCAAGGATATTTCCCGACTGCGGCAACCATGGGCGCCGTGATGACGGCGGAAGATAACTATCACGGCGTGAGGCTTGCCGCGTGTGAGGCGATTGATTCCGGAATGACGACGGTCCACAACTATTGCCATAATCTGCGCAGCAAGGATCACGCGGTCGCGGATGTCCGTGGCCTCCAAGAAGCGGGTCTTCGCGCGCGCTGGTCCTATGGATGGCCGCAAGGGCTTCCCGATACGCAGCTCTGCGATCTCGCCGGGCTCGAAGAAATGCATCGGAACTGGGCGAGCTATTCGAACGACGGATTAATCTCGCTGGGCTTTGCGTGGCGCGGGATGTATCGCGCAGGACTTCTACCTCGTGAGGTTTATCGCAAGGAAATCGAAACCGCGCGCAAGCTCGGGATTCCGATTTCATCGCACATCGGCAGTGCGGAGATCGCGGCGCGAGGGCAGATCACGGCTCACGCGAAGGAAGGGCTGCTCGGGAAAGATTTGCAGATCATTCATGCGCTCTCGGCCACGCCTGCCGAAATCGAAATGATCAAGAAATCCGGCGCGGTGATGAGCGTTTCTCCCGACACGGAGCTGCGCATCGGATATGGCTTTACCCAAGTCAGCGAGTTCCTGGACGCGGGCATTCCGCTCGGCGTCTCGATCGATTCGACGGCGCTCGCGGGCGACGCGAATCTGTTCGACTCGTTGAAGATGATCCGCTACATCGAGAATGCGCGAGCGCATAGCGAAGTCAAAATGACCGCGCGGCGAGTGCTGGAACTCGGCACCATTGACGGGGCACGGTCGCTCGGCATTGAGGATCGCGTCGGATCGCTGAAGCCCGGCAAGCGCGCCGATATCATCATGATCTCCACGCAGCATCCGAATATGGGAGTTTTCACCGATCCTTCGCACTTGGTTGTCGAAGCGACGCAGGCGAGCAACGTCGATACTGTGGTGGTCGATGGGCGCATTCTGAAGCGCGGCGGAAAACTCACGGCGATGCCGGTGGATCAAGTTCTCGCCGACGCATCGGCATCGTTCGACGCGATTCGCAAACGCGCGAACTGGCGTTAACGGTTAAAGCGTCGCGCCGAATCTCGTGGCCGCTCGCGCCTTCGCCCGCGCGGCTTCTTCCTCCCGATTCTTCGGAGGCGCATTGGTTTCCAGTTCCCGCAGGAGACGATTCGAAATCCCGGCGATCTCATCGACCGCCGAGAGAAACTTCACTTCGTTGGCCTTCGAGGGTTTGGTAAATCCGCTGATTTTACGCACGAACTGCAGCGAAGCCGCGTGGACTTCTTCTTCCGTAACGGGCGGGTCGAAATTGAAAAGCGTCTTGATATTCCTGCACATGGCAATTCCTTCCTTCAGCATAAACTCAGGCGCCGCGTACTATACTGATGCTCGGTAGACGCGGGCGAGAATCTGAACTCGCACGCGGCCGATCCAATAGTTCGATGAAGAAGATTGGATCGAAGAAGAGCACGATCGAAAGAGGTTTTATGAATCGTTTGGCCAAAAATATAGTGAGTATGGGAATCGCTTGCACGGGCCTCATCGGAGTGATGGGGTTTGCGGCCTCGACGGGCGCGGCCGGCGACGACGAAGTCATGAAGGCCGATCGCGCGGCGGTCGCCGCCCTTACGAAGGGCGATAAGGCTGCCGCCAACAAATATCTCGACAACGATTTCAATTGGATCGATTCCGAAGGCATCATGTGGTACAAGGACGATGCGTTTCGCGCCGGTCTAAAGCCGCTGGTCCCCGCCGGCGACGACGTGAAGATCGTCGAACACAAGTACGGCAAGAATGTTGTGTGGATTCAGTGGAACCAGGGCAACAAATACTCCGCGCGTTTTTGGGTGAAGCGTCCCAACGGCTGGAAACTCCTGCACACCACCGAGATCGCGGCGATGCCGAAGCGCGATTTCCAAACCTACAAAGCGCCCTACGATATTCCTTGTGACAATCCGTGCAAGGCCGTCCCCTACAAGCCGCTCAGCGAAGGCGAGAAAGCGTCGCTCGCGGAATGGCAAGATCAGGAATCGAGCCAGGCGGGTTGGGAGAAGCGCGTGGGCGACGACATGGATCAACGCGCGGTGACCACCTACGGCGGCGCGTCTCCTTCGAAGGCCGGCCGCATTGCCGGCATGAACAAACGTAAGGCGGAAAATCCGAACGCTCCGAAAGAAGGCGCCGCACCGGCGCTGTGGATTCGAACCTGGGATTTCGGCGATGCCGTGGTGATGGTTTCCATTCAGCCGACTTATGGCGACAAGCCGTACTGGTCAAGCCGCGTGCTGGCGAAGGATGCCAACAATTTCTGGCAGATGAAGGAAAGCTATCACAACTATATTGCGGCGGCGCCCGTGATGACGGCCACGCAGAATCAGCCCGACCTCAAGTAGTTCGGAACCTATTCGCGATTGCGAAATGGCCGGCGGAACTCGCAAGAGTCGCCGGTCGTTTGCTTTGGGACTCTCTTCTTTCTAGGCCTTCACGCGCGCGCACAACCAATCCATCGCCATCCTTCCCACCTTGCCGTTTTCCTTGCTGCCTCGTCCGAGATGTTTCCCGTCGGCGATGATGCGGGCGGTCTTCGGATCACCTGTTTCGAGCAGCAGCGGAATTTCCTGCGGCGACATCCACGGATCTTTCGCACCGTTATAAGCGAGCATGGGCGCGCACGGTTTATCCAGCCAGCCTTGCTCCTTGAGCGACATCGCGGGAGCGGTTTTTACGAGCTCATCGTAATCCTTGACGCCATTCGAATAAATCATCGAATCGAGAATCGACCAGAAGTATTCTTTCTCGTCGAGCAAGCCGCGGAGCCATGGTTCCTGGAACGTATAGTGAATCGCCCCGCCCGCCTGCACGCTGGCGCGCAGACGTTTGCTTTCGACGTAAGCCATCTTCGCACCCCAATAACCGGCGTAGCTGCGGCCGATGAAACCCATCCGCTGGCCGTCCAGATCCTGCCGCGTCAGCAAGTAATCGATCGTGGCGCTGTATAATTTTTCCGCGTCGGGCGTGTTGAACACGGGACATTCGCCAGCGCCGGGCATGTCCATGGAAAACGAAGCAACCCCGGCGTTCATCAGATCGTTGGTATTGCGCTCTTCTTTATAAACATCGACGCCGCCGGTGCCGATTACGACAGGCGGACGAGTCACGCCCTTGGGCTTCCTCAAGTAACCGATAATTTCCTTGCCCTCGAAAGGAATGACGACGCGTTCCTGTGGAGGATCGAACGATCGCGAGCCCTTCAGATAAAGCGCGATCTCCTTGCGATACGCCGCCTGCTTGGCCGGATGATTGATGCACGGAAACTTGGCGATCCCGTAGAAAGAGGCCGCCTTCAAATAGGCTTTGTTGGCCTCGTCGACCTTCCCTTGCGCTTCGAGTTCCGCCGCTTTCTGCTCGAAGGGAACCGCGAGCTTCGTCCACTCCGCGACCCACGGCTCGGCGTCGAGGCTGGTCAAACGCCCGAAGATCGCGGCGACGTCTTTCGGATCGGCTCCTCGGCCGACGAACTCCTGCATCCGCATTTTGGCGCCGGCCGCGAAACTCGGATCGGTGAAAGGATTCACGCCTTTCATACGGGACGCCACCGCCGACTCCGCCGCGCGCGCCGTGCGTGCGGTTGCGAGCAAACTCGCGCTCGCGGCGAGCGTCAGGAAACTTCTCCGCGTCGGTGAATCCGATGAGGAATCGGAAAGTTGATTTTCTTTGGAATACGGGGTCGAATCTGCGACGCTCATGTTGTCACCTCGTTGAGTATTATGACGCAAGCTCACGTCCGATGCCCTTGACTATCGCGCAGGGAATCAGTAGAGTTGCGGGTTTGCCCGCACAGATCGATCGTACCCGTTCACGAGGTCTGCTTTCAGGAGATGGAATGATCAAGAAATATTCAGAATGTGCAGCCATTTCTCTGATGATGGCGATCGCGGCGGGATCAGCCACCGCGCAGACCACGAGCCCGGATATCGTCCGCTTCGATCCGGCCGTGGATGCGATTCTCCCCTCCGATGCCAAGCTCGAGATGCTTCCAGCCGGGGGCTTCGAAGGCGGCGAAGGACCAGTATGGGTCAGCAGCGGAAAGACCGGATATCTTCTGTTCAGCGACATCCCTGGAAATCGCATTTATAAATGGATGCCGGACTGTTTCCGCTATCCTTGCCCGGTCACGGGAAAGTTGTCGGTGTACCTGGAGAACGCCGGTAATAAAGATGCCGCGCCGGCCGGGAAACCTGGTATGAGCCGCGGAACCAACGGCCTGACCACGGACAAACAACGCCGCCTGTTGATGGATGCCACGGGCGATCGCGCGGTGGAGCGCATCGAGAGAAACGGAATGCGCACCGTGCTGGCGGATCGTTACGAAGGCAAGCGTCTCACGTGTCCGAACGATATCATCGTGAAATCCGACGGAGCGGTTTATTTCACCGACGGAGCGGCTGGCTGCCTGCAGGGACGCGAGGAGAGCCCCGACAAGGAACTCCCGTTCCACGGAGTCTATTTCATCAAAGGCGGTAAGCTGACACTCCTCGACAAAGATCCGGGCGATCTTCCGCCGAACGGTATCGCCCTTTCGCCTGACGAGAAAATTCTCTACGTAACCAACGGCGGTCCTGCTCCCAATCAGCGCAAGATTTTCGCGTATGACATCCAGAAAGACGACACGGCCAAGAACCGCCGCGTGGTGGTCGATCTCACGGGCGAAAAAGGTTTGGGCGGGCCGGACGGTGTAAAAGTGGATCGACAAGGAAACATTTACACCGCCGCAACGGGAGGTCTGTGGATCGTGTCTCCCGAAGGAAAACGCCTCGGCCTGGTCCGCGCTCCGCAAGGCATTCGCTTCGCCAACAACGCGTTTGGAGATCCGGACGGCAAGACGATGTATCTGGTCAGTTCCAAGAATCTGTGGCGGATTCGGTTGAATGTCGCGGGCGTGCGTCCTTAGCGGCCAATCGATTCCGTGCGACCGGTCCATCGCGATTTTTCGAAATTCAGATAATAACGGGGAATTTTTGCATCCCCGCTTGACACCCACCAAAAACTCATATAGATTCCTTACGATCTCTCGATCGGGGGCCACGTTTGTGATCGAGATACAAAATCAAAGGGGCGGATACTTCATGGTCAGTAGCTTTGTACGCGGACGGCACTTTGCCTTTCGAGCAGCTGTTCTTCTCGCGCTGATGCTTTCCTGCGCGTTCTGGATGATGGCGCAAACGGCTGGAACCGGCGCAATTGCCGGAACGATCATGGATGCGACCGGTGCAGTCGTGCGCGACGTGAAGATCACAGTCACCAGCGCCGATACAGCGCAGGTGCGTACCGCGACGACAGCCGTGGACGGCTCCTATTCGGTCGGTCTCCTTCCGCCCGGCAACTACCGTGTCAAGATCGAGGCCACGGGCTTCAAGAGCGTCGAGATCCCGAACGCGGTTGTCACCGTGACCGAAACGGACGTGGTGTCCCGCACGCTCGAGGTCGGCAACGCGAGCCAATCCGTGACGGTCGAAGAAGCGGTGGAAACGGTTCAAACCACCACCTCCACGATGGGCATGGTGGAGGATTCCCGGACGATTACCGAGATCCCCCTCAACACCCGAAACTACACAAACCTGTTGACCATGACCGCCGGCGCAAACTCTTCGGTGAGTAACGCGACCACCGTCGGCAAAGGATCGCCGCTGATCGCCGTCAATGGGGCGGGCACGTCGCAGAATACTTATTTGCAGGACGGCGTGGTGATCAACAACTGGTACAGCTTCAACACCGGTACCGAAGGCGTGGCTTTCGGATCGTTCGTGCTGCCGATCCCGGACGCCATCGCCGAATTCAAGATCCAGACGTCCAGCTATGACGCTGGTTACGGCCGCGGCCCCGGCGCCAGCGTCAACGTCGTCACCAAGACCGGAACCAATCAATTCCATGGCGACGGTTTCGAGTTCTTCCGCAATACCGATTTGAATGCCAACGATTGGTTCCGGAATTTTAAGGGGCTCGACCGTGGCGTGCTGAATTCCAACCAGTACGGCGGCGTCATCGGCGGGCCGATCAAGAAGGATAAGCTATTCTTCTTCGCCTCCTATCAGGAAACGGGGCAAAAGAACGGCCTGACCGGTTACGGTTCGGCGACCGTGCAGCTGCCTCCGATCCCCGGTGGGAACCGCGGTACCTGCCCCACAAATGCGACGTCTATCACCCAGTGCGACGCGGCCGGACAGGCGTTTGTCCAGAACCTGGCGGCGGCAACTTGCCCGGCGAACCACCCGTCGGCCCTAAGCGACACCACCACGGCGGGAGGTCTGCAGGTCGCTTGCCCGGGCTCCGGTACGGGCGACAGTTTTTACAACATCAACCCGATTACGATTTCCATCCTCCAGCTCAAACTGCCGAACGGTCAGTTCGCGGTCCCGGGCTCGGGCGTTGCGGATACGGCCGCTGGCGGCGGCTATGGAGTGAACACGTACTCCGATCCGGCCATTTTCAAAGATCATAATTTGATGGGCAATGGCGACTACATCATCAACCAGAAACAGACTCTGGCGTTCCGCTATCAATACGAAAAGGATCCGTTGGCCGCTCCGTTCCCGGTGCTGAACGCGAATCTGGCGGGCAACTTCCTGCCCGGAAATCCCACCACGACGGACAAGTGGAATCATGCCGCCGCAGTGAAGCTCACCACCATCCTGGACGCGACGATGGTGAACGAAGCTCACATTGCGTTTCAACTGAATGGCGTGTACGACACTACGCTTTCGCCCTTTACCAACACCCAGGTGGGCATTAAGAGCCTGGAGCCCGGCAAGAACAACATCGAAGATTTCACCATCGGCAGCGGCCAGGCCGGCTTCAACTTCGGCTCCCAATACCAGTTCGATCTGACGTCGCGTGATACGCAGTGGAACTTGGGCGACCAGTTCTCCTGGACGAAAGGGAAGCATACGATACGCGCAGGCGTCGAAATAGAGGACGTCCGCTTCAGCACCGTCTACCCTGGTCACGCCATCGGAAATCCGACATTCACGCGTTTCGCCGATTTCTTGATCGGCCGCGCTTCCTGCCAGACTGCAGCCAGCCCGTCTACCTGCAGCGCGGCCAACCCACAGGGCACGGACGGCGTTTCGGCGACCAGCAACATATCGACCATAGGCACTTTCACGTCGGGTCCAGCGACGACAACCCACTGGCTGTGGCGCGCCCACGAAGCCTCCGCGTTCCTCCAGGACGATTTCAAGGTCAGCCAGCGGTTGACGATCAATGCCGGGTTGCGCTGGGAATACGATGGCCTCCCTTACACGGATAATGGCTTATTCAGCAGCTACATCCCGAGTCTGCAGTCGACGACCGCGCTTCCGCAGTGTCCGGTTGTGCAAGGCTCCAGCTGCACGACGTCGGCCGGAACCTTACAAGGAATCGCCGTGCCTGGGAATTTTTCGGGGACTGTCCCGGCCGGGTTGGGGTTGACGGTGTACAACAACTGGGCCCACCGCGAGCGGCTCCCCGTGGAACGATTTCGCTCCGCGCGTGGGCTTTGCCTGGCAGCCGACGAACAACCCCAAGTGGGTGGTTCGCGGCGGCGGCGGAGTGTTCTACGACCTTGTCGCCGGAGCCGCTTTCCTGAACTACCTGCTCACGTCCAGCCCGGCCGTCGGTGCGCCTCAACAATCCGGGCCGGGGATTAGCCTCCAGAATCTTTTCATTCAGTCCTCGCCGGTCTCCGTGGGCAAGGGATACGGCCTCCCCGCGCTGTGGGTGAATCCAGCGACGTCGCAAAGCTCGAACGTGACGTTCTCTTCGACCGACCCCAACCTCACGGTGCCCACGACGTACCAGTGGAACGTCAACACGCAATACGAGTTTCTGCCCTCGTGGTTGGCGGAGGTCGCGTATGTCGGCTCCCACGGGATCCACCAGGGCGCTGAGTCCGCTTCCGCGCAACAGGGCCAGATCTCAACTTTCACTGGGGATAACGTCGCACCTTTGGCGGGTCCCGGGTGCGCGAGTTGCGCGATTTATGGAGTGACAACGAACACGGTAGCGAACGTTGTGCTGCGTGTGCCGCAGCCGGGCGTCAGCGCGCAGAATCCGGTCCTCGGGACGCGCGAGAGTTACAAATTCAATGGCCTCGAGGTAACCATTCGCAAACAGATGGCGCACGGCCTGCAGCTTCAGGCCTCCTATACACATAGCAAGTCGTTTATTACCCTCCCGTTTGGGATCAACCAGGCGCCGTATATCGTCCACGTCTACGGTCCCAACAACAACTATCGCCCCGAGCGATTTGTTCTCAACTACGTCTGGAACATTCCGACGGGTCACGCGGCGGGCGCGCTCAAGCGCGTGATCGGCGATTGGGCGCTCTCCGGCGTGACCACAATCCAGAGCGGCAGCTTCATGACCATCACGGATACCGGCGGCTCCATCTTCCTGGGTGGCAGCGGTGCGCCGAACTCCAGTACCGGTGCGTATTCGACGGCGCAGATGTGTCCCGGTTTCACCTACAACCAATTGCTCTCCACTGGTAGTCTCGATTCTCGCGTGACGAGCGGATTGCTGGGCGGCACGGGCTTCTTCAATGGGGGCTCTGCGGTAGCCGGCAGCGGATTGTGCCCCACCCCGGCGATCGGCAACGGGAAGGGCTTCGGCAACATGGGCATCGGCGCTCTCACGGGACCCGGGCAGTTCAACTTCGACGCTTCGCTTTCGAAGTTGGTCCGCATTGGTGAAAAGCAAAGCGTGCAGTTCCGCTCGGAGTTCTTCAACATCTTCAATCATCCGCAGTTCGGCAATCCGGGCCTAGGGGCGAATCAGGCGACGTTTGGGCAGATCACCAGCACCTCGGTCAGCCCGCGCGTGATTCAGCTGGCCTTGAAATACACGTTCTAGGGGTATACGTTCTAGAGGGAGAAGTCATGACAAGATTCAAGCTTCGGTATATGGCCACGATGGGGATCGCGTCGCTGTTTCTGGCGATTCCTTCTTACGCGCATCATTCGTTCGCGGCGGAATTCGACGCGGCGAAATGCATGGATTTCAATGGGACGCTGACCAGCATCGAGTGGCAAAATCCGCACGGATATTTCCACGTCGACGTGAAGAACGCTTCCGGTGCGACGGAATCCTGGACGTTCCAGACCGTTTCCATCATCACGATGAAACGCAGCGGAACGACTCGCAAGGATTTCGAGGACAATATCGGCAAACCGATTTTCGTCCGAGGTTGCCTCGCCAAAAACGGCGTGAAGAATCGCGCCGCGGCGGAGACGATGAAGATGTCCGACGGATTGGCGCGCATCGTCGGCCAGGAAGTGGAGCACGGCGGACGGCAGGAGTACTGATTCCGCGCGAAGGATCGGAGCCGCGGACGGCTTTGCGCGGCGGAGTAACCAAGGCCCTGGACGCCGCGCCTCTAGCTGAAGCGCCTAGGCTTCGCTCAGTTGCGGGCTTGGTGACGAGCCGTTGAATGATGAAGAGGAGAACTACGGTGAGACGAATCGGCGGATCGTTGGCTCCCTGGTTGGCGGCGGCGCTGTGCATGGCAGCCATTCCGGCGTTCGGACAAGATAAATCGGAAACACCGATCAACGCCAAAAGAGCGGCGCGCCTCGGTCCCGGCGGACCAACGCCTCGAATGCCCGACGGCCATCCCGATTTCTCGGGTGTTTGGTTTCAGGGTGCCGCGGGATCGCAGACGTTCGACGCGGGGGCGAGAAGGCAGTTCGATCCCAAGGTGACTCCTGAAGAGCCGCCCTCGTTTCAGCCCTGGGCCGCGGCGAAAATCAAGGCGATGACCAGCACGGATTTCGAACTGGGGCGAGCCTCCGTGAATTGCATGCCGCGCGGCGTTCCGGGCATGGTGCTGATCAATCCATATCCGTTTCAATTGGTGTCGACGCCTGGACAACTGGTGCAACTGAACGAGCTCAACAACAACTTCCGTGTCATCTCGACGAATGGCGGCACACACGATCCCGACCCGGACCCCGGCTTCCTGGGCGACGAAGTGGCCCATTGGGAGGGCGACGCGCTCATCGTGGATACCATCGCGATCGATGAGCGGACGTGGAATAATTTTACGGGCTGGTTCCATAGCGATAAGGAACACGTGGTCGAAAAATTCACGCGGCCGGACCTGAATCATTTGTTCGTGCAAGTGACGATCGAGGATCCGAAAGTATTAGCCAAACCATGGACCTCCGCCCCGCGCATGTGGACGCTGGGGCATGAGAAATTGCAAGAGTATTTTTGCACGAATAATCAGGACATCGACCAGTTGAAGACGTTAAAGGGCAAGGAAACCGGCCAAAAGTAAAAGGCTCAGGTCGGGACAGATTCCAAGCAGGATAGAAGCAGGAGAATGCATGAAATTTACATCCGTATGTTTATTGCTTTTAGGATCGGCGGCTCTGCCGCTGCTGGCGCATCACTCGATCACCGCCGAGTTTGACACGTCAAAATCGTTCACGGTGAAGGGAACGATCACTAAAATCGAGTGGGTCAACCCGCATGCTTATGTCTACCTCGAAGTCAAAGACGACAAGGGTGTCGTGACGAACTATTCGTTCGAGACGGGGCCTCCTGGAAATCTGCGCCGTTCGGGCGTGCTGCGAACGATGTTCGTCGTCGGCGAACCGGTGACCATCGACGCGTACGCCGCGAAAGACGGGAGCCAGCACCTGGGATTGGTGAAGGCATATCATTTTGCCGATGGCAAAACGATCGTGGTCGGCAAAGATCCTGCCGAAATCGAACAGGCAAATAAATAGGTCGCCGACAAACTCGGCGGTGCCGAAGCTCAACGATAGTTGACTGAGGAGAGTAAAAAATGAAACGTAGGTTCCTCGTGCAAAGCGCGACGGCGCTGGCCGCCATCGGTATGTGGTGCGCGCCTGCGGGCGCCCAGGAGAAAAAACTTCCGCCCGGCGCGGTCGCCGACAAAATTGTCAAGACCGGTTACGGCCTCGATAAGGACCAACCGTTCGCAGGCGCCGATCCGGATGGAACCGGATTGCCTTTCAAGGAACCGCCTCCCGCCGCCGTCGCGGAAGCCGAGAAAGCTCCCACTCCGCATCTTTCCGACGGCCATACGGATCTGACCGGATTCTGGGGCCCGGCTGGTTGGGGCTACGCGGTAACGCAGGGGAAGGTGACCGCGGATGGCAAGACCGCCTTCACGCAGCGCCAGGAGGAAGGTCCACGGCAGACGCCCGAAAAGGCCGCCCAGTTGAAGAAGCGCATGGAAGGCGCGAACCTCCCTCCCTACAAAGCTGAGTTAGTTGCCAAAGTGAAGGACCTGGCGGATCATCAAAGCAAAATGGACCCGGCGTTTTATTGCGCGCCCAAAGGCTTCCCGCGCGTCGGACCGCCGACGGAAATCGTCGCGTCGACGAAGACCGTCGCGTTTCTTTACGACACTGTGAACTCTTCCGAACAGAATGCATTTCGCGTCATCTCCTTGGATGGCCGAGGACACGATATCACGCTGAACCCCTCCTACTACGGCGATTCGATCGGCCATTGGGAAGGAAACACATTAGTTATCGACGTCACCAACTTCGTGGATGACACCTGGCTCAGCCAGAACGGCACGATTCACAGCGACGCCATGCACGTGGTGGAAAAGCTGACGCGCGAAGGCAATGTGATCGATTGGGAGATCAGCATTGAAGATCCCAAAGTCTTCACTCGCCCGTGGGTTTATAGCCGCCATCTGATTCATGGTTTGGCCAGCGGCCACGCTCTGGAAGAAGCCCCTTGCGTGGAGCACGACGGCAGTCACCTGGTCAACACGGATCGCAATTAACGGCCATCTCGATGAACAATTCAGATCGACGAGACTTTCTGAAATCGATGGCGGCGCTCGGCGCGGGCGCGAGCCTGCCGCTGGGAAATATCTTCGCGCAAGCTCCGGGAGGAAGATCCGACCGCATCGATATCCACGGCCACATGACTCCACCCATCGTGCTCGAAACCATGGGCGCGGCGGAGCTCGGGAATTTCGCGAAATGGACTCCCGAGATCGCGCTGGCCGAAATGGATAAGAACGGCATCGCCACCGCGATGGTGTCGGTGCCTCCGCACTACGATCCCATGACCGTCGACAAGATCGCGCGTCCGTCCAACGAATTCGCGGCTCGGCTGATGTCCGACCACAAGGGAAAATTCGGCGTGTTCGCGTTTCTGCCCATGCCGCACGTCGATGCGACGCTCAAGGAAATCGCCTATGTGTTCGACACTCTCAAGTTGGACGGCGTCGGGATGTACACGAACTACGGTGACAAATGGATCGGCGACGCGGCCTTCAATCCGGTTTTCGAGGAACTGAACCGCCGCAACGCGATCGTGTTCACGCATCCGATCACCGCGAATTGCTGTGGCAATCTCTTGAAGAACGTCGGCGACGGGACCATCGAATGGCAGACGGACACCACGCGCGCGATCGCGAATCTTCTGTTCAACGGCGCGGCGATGCGCTACCCCAACGTGCGCGTGATTTTCTCGCACGGCGGCGGCACCATGCCGTATCTGGTGGAGCGCTTCACGGCCGCGGCTCGCAATCCCAAGTTCAAGACGCAGTTCCCGCAAGGCTTCGCGCCGGAGGCGGCGAAGCTCTTCTACGACACCGCGTGGACTTCGAATCCCGTGGCGATGGGCGCATTGAGCAAAGTGGTTCCTCTTTCACAGATCGTCTTCGGGACGGATTATCCGGCGCGCGCCATGAGCGATCACGTCAAAGGACTGATGGAGTGCGGCATCTTCAACGCGAAGGAGATGCACCAGGTGGAGCGTGAAAACGCGCTCGCCTTGTTCCCGCGATTCAGGAGCTAGAATTTCCTAGCCGCTTCGCCGGGCGTTGTCGCACATCGCATGCACCTTTTCAGCCTGGTCCAGTGGCTCAATGATTCCGCGGTGAGCGTGTGGCTGCGCGAAGGCGAATGGCCCTTTCCGATCATCGAGACGATTCACATCCTCGGGCTCGGTCTATCGGTCGGAACCATCATGTGGGTGGACCTGCGCTTGATGGGATTGGTTACGAAACGTTATCGCGTCTCGGAAATTGTCGGACCGTTGGAGCCGTGGGCGATTGCCGGTTTTTCCATCATGTTCGTGAGCGGCCTGCTGCTGTTCATCTCAGAACCGGTGAAATGTTTCACCACTCTCTCCTTTCAGTTGAAGGCGGTCATGTTGGTGCTGACAGGCTTGAACGTGTGGTATTTTCACTCCAAAGTTTATCCGGGCGTCGCCGATTGGGATGAAGCCGTGGTCGCGCCGCGCCCCGCGAGAATGGTCGGCATCGTGTCGATGGTCCTGTGGTTCGGCATCATCATCGCCGGACGATGGACCGCGTATCTATAACGGCCCATGCTGCTCTCCAAAATTTTGCCCTATTCGTTTTTCGATTGGTGCGAAAGCACGGCATTGGGATTTTGGGTCAAGCAGACCATGTGGGGATTCGCGATCATCGAAACGATTCACATCATGGCACTCGCGGTGCTTCTCGGAACCATGGTCGTGGTCGATTTACGCTTGCTCGGATTTGGTTTGATTAAGATGAAAACCGAGGAGCTTGACCGCCTGCTGAAGCCGTGGTTCTGGACTTCGTTTCTCACGATGATCGCGTCCGGATTGTGCCTGTTTTCCGGCGAGGCCGTGAGGCTCGGGAAAAGCGAGCCGTTCGCGTATAAAATGCTGCTCGTCGTGCTGGCCGTGGTCGTGCATCTGACTATTCACAAGAAAGCGATCGCCGATGGCGTGGACGGCGCGGCACGGGGCAAAGCGGCTGCATATCTGTCGCTCGTCTGCTGGCTCGGGATCGCTCTCGCGGGCCGCGCGATTGCGTTCCTCTAGCGCCATTTCTCGCTTACCATCTTGTCCGCCGCACAGCCTTCGGATGGCACGGCCGACACCGTGCCTGGAGCCCTTGCATCGCGGGATAATGTAGACCGTGCTCGATACTCGTATCGACAAACTTACCGTCGACAGGCCCAGTAGACGCCGCATCGCGTGGATGAGCGCTGTGGCTGTAAGCGGAGCCGGAGCGTTGTTGTGGCAGCGATTTCTCCGCTTGCCCGATCCTCTTCCCGCGGGTGAGGCGATTTCCGTCGTGGAGTTCTCCGACATCGGCGCGCGCATCGGACTTGCGCAGGATCGCAAAGTAGTCCGCTCCGAGTCGGATTGGTGGAACCGCCTGACGCCCGAACAATTCTCGGTCACGCGGAATGGTTCGACCGACACGCCGTTCACGGGCACGTATTATCAAATGCATGAAAGAGGTTTGTTCCGCTGCATTTGTTGCAGGAATGCGCTTTTCGCTTCGGACGCGAAGTTTGACTCCGGAAGCGGTTGGCCCGCGTTCGATAAGCCCATCGCCGAGGAGAATGTACGCGAGGCGCCGCAGCCGGGGCTGACTCGGCAAGCGGCGTTGGACGTCGGAATCGAAGTTCTCTGCAAGCGCTGCGACGCGCATCTGGGACACATTTTCGACGACGGTCCCGCTCCGGCTTACCTGCGCTACTGCATCAACGAATCCGCCTTACAGTTCGTGCCGCGTGCCGCATGACTTTCCCGACGACGGCCAAATTCTAGTGCACCGCAGCCCCGATCGCCCATGAATATACTTGACGTCCTGGTAGGCAAACCGATTCGCACGAGCGACGAACGCGCGGAGCAAATCGGACCCACGCAAGGCATTCCGATTTTCGGTCTCGATGCCTTAAGCTCGGCCGCGTACGGTCCGGAAGCCGCGCTCAGCCTTCTCATTCCCCTGGGGCTGATGGGCGTCCGTTACATCGTGCCGATCAGCGCGGCGATTATTACGCTACTCGTTATCGTTTATTTTTCATATCGCCAGACGATCGCCGCCTATCCGAATGGCGGTGGATCGTATACCGTGGCGCGCTTCAATCTGGGCGCGCGCGCCGGACTGCTGGCTGCGTCCGCACTGCTGGCCGATTACATCTTGACGGCCGCCGTCGGCATTTCCGCGGGCGTCGGAGCTCTCGTCTCCGCCGTCCCTTCGTTGCTGCCGCACACGGTTTCCATCTGCATCGGCATTCTCATCGTCATCACGATTCTGAATCTTCGAGGCGTTCGGGAAGCCGGCGTGATCTTCGCGATTCCCACGTACCTGTTTGTCGGCACACTTCTCATCACGATTGTTGCGGGCATGATTCGCGTTCTCTTGGGCGCGGGTCATCCGATGCCTGTTACGCCCCTGCCTCCTCCGCCGCCCATGACCGAAGCCGTAACCTTGTGGCTGCTGGTGAAAGTCTTCGCCAGCGGCTGCACGGCATTGACCGGAGTGGAGGCGGTGAGCAACGGAGTGACGGCGTTCCGTGAGCCGCGAGTCGACAACGCCCGCCGCACGCTGACGGTCATTATTTTTCTTCTGGCGATTTTATTGGCGGGAATTTCGTATCTCGTGAACGTCTACGGGATCGCGGCCACGGACCCTGGCAAGGCCGGTTATCAGAGCATGCTTTCGATGCTCACCGCCGCCGTGTTCGGGAAGGGCGTCTTTTACTATTTGACGATGGCGTCGATTCTGGTCGTTCTTTCGCTCTCCGCGAATACGGCTTTCGCCGATTTCCCGCGTCTGTGCCGCGCCATCTCGCAAAACAATTATTTGCCGCACGCTTTCGGATATCGCGGCCGGCGGCTCGTGTACACCTACGGCATCGTCGCGCTGGCTGTACTGGCGGGCGTGCTGCTGCTTATTTTTCGCGGCGTCACCGATCGCCTCATCCCGCTCTACGCCGTCGGAGCCTTTCTCGCATTCACCCTTTCCCAAGCCGGGATGGTGATGCACTGGCGCAAGAAACGCGGCCCCGGCTGGGTGAAAAACGCGTGCGTCAACGGATTCGGTGCGTGGGTCACGGGAATCACGGTGCTCGTCGTGCTGGTGGCAAAATTCGCGGAGGGCGCATGGATCACGCTGCTGTTCATCCCGCTGACGATCGTATTCTTCCGTACGGTGCGGCGGCACTATCATTCCGTAAAATTGCTCATCTGCAGCAGGTCTCCCGTGCAGGCGGCCAATCTCAGCCAACCTCCTCTGGTCGTCATCCCGGTCGATCGCTGGAGCAACATCACGCGCCAGGGCATCGAATTCGCCGCGTGGCTTTCGCCCGATGTCATCGCCATCCATGTGGACCTCGTGCAACATCCCGAATTGTTTCAGTCAGAATGGGAGCACTATGTGGAGGCATCCTTTCGCGCGGCCGGCAAGCAGCCTCCCCAACTGCATGTTTTGCCCTCGCCTTACCGTCTCATCATCGTTCCGCTGGTGCAGTTCATTCTCGATCTCTCCGCGCGCGAGCCCACGCGCAGCATCATCGTCGTGATACCCGAATTGGTGGAGAACGCGTGGTATGAATACTTCCTGCATAATCAGCGCGGAAGGCTTCTGGAATGGATGCTGCTGGTGCGCGGCAACGAACGGATCTTCACCGTGAGCGCACCTTGGTACGCGGGGAAAAGAGTCCAGCCGCCTAAAGAAACGAAGGCCCCGGCGGCGAATCAGCCCCGCCGCGATTGACGATGTGCGCCCCCGCCCAAGCCGCCGAGATCGATGACGACGGCGATGAGCAGCCACAGCAGATTGATTCCCGCTGTCGGCATCCCGCTGTTGATCTCCCACGCATATACCAGCGTCGTCAGCGGCAGAAAAATGAATCCGATCAACGGCAGCAGCAACGCGGAGTGGAAAGCGCGCTGGAGATACGTCGAAAAGAACCACAGCAAAACCAGCGCAATGCGGGGAAACAGCAGGACAACGAACAGCAGCAAACAAGGCAAGGCAGTCCTCCCGCCGGCGGGTCGTCCGGCAGTGCGATCATAGCAAATTCGGTTGGGCGGAAATCCGATCGACCACACAAACATGCTATAAATTGTTGGGAAAAATGAAGCCGCTTAGTGTCCCAAACGCTGCGTGGAAGCTGGCGCTAGCGACAGCCTTGTCGGTTCCGCTCGCGGCGCAGTGGAGCTATCCGACGGCGGGCGTCCCTCGCACGGCGAACGGGAAGCCGAATCTTTCCGCGCCTGCCCCGCGAACCTCCGATGGCAAGCCCGATTTCACCGGCACCTGGGACGTGGAGCACAACAAGCCCTGCCCGCCCGAGGGTTGCGTGGATTTCTACGCGGGCGAGGAGTTCGGCAACATCGGCTGGGGATTGAAAGGCGGACTACCCTATCAGCCCTGGGCTTTCGATCTGGCCAAGGCGCGCACCGCCGCGGGGCGCAAGGACGATCCGCTCAGCCACTGTTTACCGATCGGCATCGTGGAACTGCACACCATCCCGCTCTTCCGCAAAATCGTGCAAGTTCCCGGACTCTTGGTAATCGCCCACGAGTACAACTCGAGCTATCGCCAGATTTTCACGGATGGGCGTCCGCTCCCCAGCGACCCGCAGCCTTCGTGGAACGGCTACTCCACCGGCAAATGGGAAGGCGACACATTGGTGGTACAGACCGCCGGATTTCGCGATGGTATTTGGCTCGATACGTTCGGCGATCCGATTACGGATATGGCGAAGGTGACCGAACGCATTCGCCGCGTGAACTACGGGCGTCTGGAAATAGAGCTGACCGTGGACGATCCCAAGGCGTACACCAAGCCGTGGACGGTCAAGCTGGTTCAGATTCTACAACTCGATACCGATCTGCTCGATTATATCTGCCAGGAAAATGAGAAGGACTTATCTCATCTGGTCGTAAAGTAGAACCTACCGTCTGCGTCCCGTCAGACGCAACAGGCTCAAAAACAAATTGATGAAGTCGAGATACAGCATCAAGGCGCCGAAAATGGCCGTTTTGCGCCCGGCATCCGTTCCTTCGTTGCCGAGAACGTTCATCGCTTTGATTCGCTGCGTGTCATAGGCGGTGAGCCCCGCGAAGACGATGATCCCGACGATGGAGAAGACGAAGCTACCGCCCGCGCCCATCATCGAAGGAAAAAACATAGAGAGCAGCGCGAAGCCAATCAACCCGAACAATCCCATCATGCAGAACGCACCGACCGGACCGAGGTCGCGCTTCGTCACGTACCCGAATGTGCTGAGGCCCGCGAATCCGCATGCCGTGACGGCGAATACTTCCGCGATGCTCGAACCTGTGTACGCGAGAAAAATGGCAGACAGCGTAAGCCCAGTGAGTCCCGCATAGGCGAAATAGATCACTGTCGCTGTAAGAGCGTTCATTCGATTGATCAGTCCTGAGAGCGCCAAGACAGCGCCGAACTGCGCAATAATGAGCGCCCAAAACAGCAGCCGATTGCCGAAAATCGCTTGCACGAGCTCCGGATTGCCCGACACGTTCCACGCGATGGCGCCTGTGACACAGAGTCCGCTCGTCATCCAGCCGTAGACGCCGCTCATGAATCGGGCGTTTTCGGCCGCGAGCGAGGATGGCACGAACGCCTGCGCAGGATTGGGGAAACGTTGGCTGCCTATCGGTTCTTGTTCCATGCCCCAACTTTAATCGGCGCAGCAGGGCGTGTCAATCGGCAGGGCGATTCATCAGCCCGTAATGTGATGAATCGAGGCGATCAAGACGCTTTTCTTGAATTCGCCGCGATGGCGTTCGTGGGCGTGCGCCGGAACAATACGTCGACCGCGCTCGCGACATATTGCTCATCGGTCAACTGTTCGACGACATCGGCCGGATAAGGAACCACCGATTTCAGATACTCCGCGATTTCATGAAACAGCGCGAGCCGCGCGGCGGGTTGAATCTCATCGCGCCGCAGGATGGCCTCCAGGCAAATCTGCGCCACTTCGGGAGAAACCTTCTGGCGCAAACGGGCAGCCAGGTGACGAACCTCGGCCAGCGAATTGAACTTGCGTCCAAGGATCCGGTCCACGTCCGGCTCGCCGCCTTCGGAAATGCGGATGACGACGGTGTTCGCGGCGATGTCGCCCAGCCGCTGACGCCGGGTGTTCAGGACGCAACATGCACCGCCCACCAAATACAATCCCGGCAGCATATCGACAAAGCGGAGCAGGTTGCGGATCACCACCTGCGACGGCCTCAATCGCAGGCCGGTGGCTTCGACCACGCGCAAACCGAGCAGCCGCTTGCCGAGCGTCTGTCCTCTCCACAGCCACTCGCTCAGAATTCCATACAGCAGTGTGGTCGCGAAATACAGCACGGTGACCACGGTCTGCTCGGCATCGGGGCTGAAGATTTGCAGTGGAGCGGCCAGTCGCACGAGCAACGTCCCCGCCGCCACGATGGCCGCGAAATCCACGGCGAAGGCCAGCATGCGGCTGAACGGTCCCGCGAGCGGCAGCGTAAACTCGATGCCTTCCGGAGTCTGAATCGAGAGAATTTCAGCGCGCATCGGTCGCCTCGCGCGAAAGCCCGGCACGCAGGAGGAACAGCGTCAGCAACACGGCCTCGATCAAACCGAAGGCGATTTTCAGCGCGTACGGCACAACCGGTTCGTGATACTGCGAGACGAAGGATTCCACCAATCCCGCCCATACGAGCAGCACGGCGACGCCCCCCGCGAGCGTGGCTACGTCGGGCGCGATGTGGCGCAGCCGTTCGGTGAGCGAGCTGCGATCGCCCCAACCGATTAATGCGTGCGCGATGACCAGTCCCGCTTGCCCGCCGATTAAGATGGCGGGAATTTCCACGACGCCGTGCGGCAGAAGCCATCCGAGCAGAAACATCGTTTGCCCGCCGGCAACGTAGTCGAGCGCGATGGCACCCAAAATCACGCCGTTGTAAAACAGCATGATGGTCGTCCCGAATCCGAACGTCATACCGAGGGCGAGAGTCGTCAGTGCGACCTGTGTGTTGTGCGTCATTAATTGCGCGGAAAACGTGCCCTTCTTCCCGGTCATTTGCCGGCCCTGCTCTTCGCGTTCTCGCGCGACGCGCTGCGCGGGCGTCATGCGCAAGCCCTCAAACGGCATGAGCACGGACTTGGCCTCGGGATCGTATTGCACCGCGAGCGCTCCGAAAATACTGCCGATCAAAGTTAAAAGCGCGGCAAGTTGGAACGCTCGGATATGCCGGCGGAAAGTATTCGGGAATTCAAATGTGAACCATTTCCACGGCCGAAAACGAGAGCGCGGCCGGGACTCATGAATCTCCGCATAGGCGCGGCTCACCAGCCATCCAAGATAAGTCTGCAACTGGCCTTCGGCGGCGAAAGCACGAACGCGCGCCAGATCGTCCGCGGCCCGTTGATAGAGCGCATGAAAATGCGCCGCCTCTTCTATGTTGAGACGCGCGCCCGGATTCTTCTCCAGCCAATCGAGGGTCGCTTCCAGCGATTTCCACTGCGGCCGTTCGGTTTCGACAAAGCGTGGCAGATCGAGAATCATAAGAGCTGCCTTTGCTTCACATCGTCGTACAGATTCACCAGGCTTTCGGCGAAAGATTCCGGTTCCAGCAACGCCAAATGCACGCCGCGCAGCGCCAAGGCGCCTTGCAACTCGTGAAGCCTGCTCCAACCCAAATGTCCGGCGAGCGCCGCATAAATATCTTCCGTCGATTCGATCTCGCCGTCGCCAAATAAGGGACGCGCGGAGTTCGGGCGAAGCATGGCCGCGAGCACTCGATGACGAGTCGCCAGCAAGCGCGCGGAGCGCTGGAAATGTTCGGCGAGAAGCGGATCGTCGAGCGCCGTGAGAAAGATGATCAAGGCCCGCCGGCGCAAGCGCAAACGCAGAACGGTGGCGATCTCTTCGAAATCCGGAGAGACCGGCCGGGAGCGCAGGTTATTGATCGCGTCCCTGCACGTCGAATAGTGCAGCTTCCCGGCGCGCGCTCCGACGAAGGTTTCGACGCGATCGGAAAAGGCCGCGAGCCCGAACAAATCTCCGCGCCGCTCCGTGATCGCGCCCACGGTCAGAGCTGCTTTAATGGAAGCTTCCAGCGCGGTTTCCGCTCCGATGGTACGCGCGGAGAGTCGCGAGGCATCGATCACGACGTAAATCTCCTGGGTCCGCTCCACCTGAAAAACTTTCGTGATCGGCCGGGCGCGGCGCGCGGTGGCTTTCCAATGAATTTCGTCGGAGCCATCGCCAGGAGAATATTCGCGCAGCTTCTCGAATTCGCGTCCACGGCCCAATTGCCGGGTGAGATGGAGATTTTCCGAGCCGCGCCGCAAAGCTTTCAGCGCGCCGCTGTCTCGCAGATTTGGATAAACACGAATCTCCAGCGCGATCGTCTGTGTGCCGCGAACGGCCCATAAGCCGAGCGGTGAATTCGATTCAAGGTAGCAGTCTTGGATCTTATAGCTGCCGCGCCGATCCGGCTTCACCAGCCATTGCATGACCGAAACCCCAGCCGGCGCATCGATCCACTGCTCCTCCGGCTGCGCCTGCAGCCCCTCGGGCATCGCGAATCCAATCCTTACCCGGCACAGACGCTTCGAGTCGTTGCGAATTGTAACAGGAACTCGCGCCTCCCGTCCCTGCACGAAGCGCAACCGGTCGGGCACTTCGATTTTCACGCCGTCCAAGGCGCGATGACGGAGGAGCGCATCGAGGAGCGCCGCGATCGCAAGCGCCAGGATGATGACGATGGCCGCGCCCCGAGTTTGCGGGACGACGGCTTCGACGACCGCCGCGGGAAATCCCACGAAGGCCACGAGCCCAATGAGTCGCGTCGATGGAACGATGCCCGCTGTCATGGCGCTGCTTTCAGAAACCGGTCCTCACACCGGGACCGCTACGCTCCGCACGATTTTGTCGACCGCTTCCGCCGTCGTCATTCCTTCGATTTCGAATTCCGGCCGAAGAATCATGCGATGTTCCAACACCGGCTTGGCAAGCGCTTTCACATCGTCCGGCGTGACGAATGACCGCTGATCGAGCGCGGCATGCACTCGGCTCGCGAGCACTAAAGCTTGCGTCGCGCGTGGCCCTGCACCCACCAGCACGCTCTCCTCCGAGCGGGTTTGCCGCACCAGATCGACGATGTAGGCCGCGAGTTCGGGACGCATGGATACGTCGGCCAAGGCTTCCTGCGCGCTGAGGAGTTCGCCCGGATTCAGATCGGACGCACCGCACCGCGATCGAGCGATTCTTCGGGCGTCTCATCCGACAACATGCGCAGCGCGAGCTCCAGTTCATGCTCGCGGTCTGGAGCCGCCATCGTGATCTTGAGAAGAAATCGATCTTTCTGCGCTTCCGGAAGCGGGTACGTGCCTTCGTATTCGATCGGATTCTGCGTCGCGAAAACCGTAAAGCTATCGGGCAGCGCGTGCGTTTCACGATCGATGGTGACCGTGCGCTCCTGCATCGCCTGCAACAGAGCCGATTGCGTCTTGGCAGGCGCGCGATTGATCTCGTCGGCCAGCAGGAACGAAGTGAATACGGGCCCTTTGACCAGCGTGAATTCATTGCGGCCGAAGTGAAATACGTTCGTGCCGGTGATGTCGGCCGGCATCAAATCGGGTGTGAACTGGATGCGCGCGAAATCGCATCCGAGCAAACGCGCCAGCGTGCGCGCGAGCAAAGTCTTCGCGATGCCCGGAACGCCTTCGATCAGCGCATGCTTCCGGGCCAGGATCACGATGAGCGCCTGTTCGATTACGTCGTCCTGCCCGAGGATCACTTTGGACGCCTCGCGCTTGGTCGACAGCAAAGTCTGGTGCAGCCGGTCGAGTCTCTCGGTCATTTTTTCTCCGTCAGAACGCGGCAAGCAGCGCGATATCCGGCTACTGGATTTTTCTCCATCGCGGCGTGTTCCATTTCGGTCAACCTTAATTTTGTTCGCTCGCGCTCTGGGCTCGAACGGCTCCACTCCTTGCAACAAGTGGAAAGAAGCTGATCTTCGGGAATGTTCCGGCGCAGGAGGGCGGTGAGCCCTTCCTGGGAATCTCGACCCGTCACGCGTGCGGCCGCGCGAGGATTACGCGGCGGAAGAAAAGCCGATGCGTTGCGCCATACGAACAAGCCCGCGATCGCGAACAACATCGCGAGCGCGGCTTCCAGATGATACTTACCGGAGCAGCACCGCGACGCTGCCCGTTTCCGAAACGCCGAATTGATTCTCATCGAAAAGAATGTGCTTCGACCCACCAACCAGCTTCGCGATCAGTGCGGCGTTACTCTCCGTAGACAGACCTTGATTGCTGAGCGGGAAGCTGTCGGCGATGAGAACGATCGTTCCGCCCGCGAGGTCGCGTTCCACCACGGCTGGATCGCCGGCGGGCGCCCACAAAACCTTCCATTCGGAACCGGGCTCGAAGTACAGCGCCGTTTGCTTGGGAATTGCCCCGGAGTCGTGCCGCTGACCAGAGACGGCTCGATAACGCGGGCGGATATTCCACTGTTGGCGGATCACATCGGTATTCGGAGGGTTCCGGGAGCGCGCGTCGGAAGAAATCCAATCACGATACGCCCGCCGTTCTTCAGCAGCGACTCGTACTCGTCGAATACCGGCTGCGGCGCGGCGCTCCACTCCACCGAGTCGACGCCCAAAATAAAGAGCGTCGTTTCGCAAGGCATCGGCGAGCGTCCTTCATAAAGTCGCGCGACGTCCAGCGCCGGTTGCTCCGCCAGACTTTCGAAGAGCGCCTTCGCGCCCATGGGGTCCGCACGCAAAGTCGAATATGGCGGATAAATGTCCCCGGTTGTCAGCGGAGCGATCATCACTTCCCACGCGCCGAAGGAAAACAGCGCAGCCAGAAAAGCGATCGCCCACAGAGCTCCGTTACGCGTGGCCGGCATAACGCCTCATCTCCGCCCACTCGCGCGCGAAAGTTTCCACGTCGGCGCGTTCCACGGCATCTCTTCCATACCAGCCACGCTCGAACAGAAGAACGTTCCGGGCGAAGGCCGGAGACAGATTCTCGTCGCTCGAAGCGCGTGCGCGCCGCTCCAGTTCACGTCGATAATCGCGTCCTGATTTCCATCGTTGAATCGAGATGAATCCACGCACGTTCAGGGAATTCAAACCGGCGAGATAGAAGGCGCGCAGCGCCAGTCGGCATTCTCCTCGCGCGAGCAATTCCTCGCCGAGGCGCAGCCACGCGCTCTCCGGCATTTGATCCGCAGTGATGGATTCGTCGGCAAGATCGATGGTCGCGGGAACCGGCTTCACCGGCTGCGCTTTCACTGCTTTCTTCCGCCGGCCCGCGACGAACACGGCCGCTCCGGCGGCCAGCAACGCGATGGCGACCACCGCAATCCAGATTTCGATCGGTGGCCTCTCGGTGGGCAGCGCTTTATCGGCGTCATCCTCCGGTTTTCCGCGAAACCAGTTTCGGATATGTTCCAGGACCCACTCCACACCTTGTCCGAGTGCTTCCAACGCGCTGCGCATCCAACTGACCCAGCGGCCCTGCGGTTCCGGTCCTTCCGGGTGCGGCGCGCGCCACGCGAATTCCCGCCGGCGGATGACTTCGTGGATGGTGCGATCCAATTGTTGCGGATCGATCGAGCCGCGCACTTTCGTTCCCACCTCCGGCGACTGCGCGCGCGCGCTCGGCAGCGTCACGCATGTCGCGAAAACGATCGTCAGCAGCGGCAGCGTCAAGGCAGCGGCTCGCATCGCGCTTTGCAAGCCGACCCGTAAATCCTCGCCGGTCACGCGCGATTTGCCCTGGAAGCAGCGAAGGACGTAAACCGCATCCAGCAGAGGATCGATCGCCAGCCACATCACGGACGCCGCGACCGCCAGCGTGGTCGAATTCAGGAGACGCGCTCCCAGCCGCGCGAAATCGCCTTCCATTCCGAGAATGCTGCGCCCCATTTGCGGAAGGAGCGCGATGGAGATCAAAACATTCGCAAACAACAGCACGGCCGCCAGACTGATCAGGGAGAGAAGAAGCCAGTTTTGTCGTGTCTCTAATTTCGCCTGCCGCGACGCCGCGGCGACCACCCGCGTCTCGCCGAGCGCGGCAAGAAGTCCGGCATTGCGAAAAAACGCCACGGTCCAGGCAAACGGGACCGTGGCCAGGGCGCTGATGGGAATCACCAGAAGGCTCAGTGGCTGCAAGGCGCACTGCACCGCAATCAGTCGCGGAAGATTCAGGGGCGGAGGTGAGTCCAACGAAAGTTGGCGGTAGAGTCGCGCTTGAAACACGGCCTGCCAGACGCTCTTCCACACGAACAGCGCGGCAACACCCATCGATTCGGCCGCCAGCCGTTCGGCTGCGAACGGATTGCGTGTCATGTCCGTCCAAAAGAAAAGGAATCCAAGGAAGAAAGGAATCGCGCCGGCGAGGTACACGGCCAGGCTCGCGATGGATGCCGTGCGAAGGACCTGAACGGCCTCCTCCATCAAGTCGATGGCTTTCTTTTCTCTTAATCCCCTTTCCTTCGTCAAGGAGTGCCCCCGAAAAAGGCGGAAGGCACGCGGGCGAGCGTCATACCGAAATAGTAGAAAACCATCCAGGCTAAAAACAATCCGGCGACGGAAAAAAGACTCCAGCTTACTATCGTGGGTCCGCTTTGCTCGGGAGGGGCTTCCTCACGCGTCACGCAAGCTGCGCACAGCATGCGCCCGCGATGTTCGGTGACGCACTCACGGCAATAGTATCGTCCGCATGCCGGACAGCGCACGGCCGCTTCGCGATCGGCGTGGATCAGGCAGCGCTGCTGGAGGAGCGAGCTCATGGAAGAATCGCCGTCCTTTCGAAATAGCACACCAGCAGCCCGGCCACGCCAATCCCGGCTCTCCAGCCGGCGGCCATGAGCATCGAATTCACGGATGCCCGGATCGGGATATTCCACGAGATGATTCCCGTGGAAGCCTGGCGAAAAGTGGGGATGAGGCTCGGCCAAATCGCTGGACCGCTCAAAACGAAAGGGTCGATGAGCACGCACAGAAACGCGGCGATCAACACAATGAGCAACGCAGTGTTGCGGGCGCGCGATTGCACCAGGGCGAGGATGCCAATCAGGAATTCCGCAAAGTAGAGGATCGGCAAAATGCTGAACGCCACTCCGACGGTCGACCGCAACGCTATGAACATGAGCACGCTGTCCAGCATCAACAGGACGAAGAGAACTTCGGGCGCGTATCCCAAGGTGCGCTGGATGGCGGGCGGATGCAAAATCGGCGCGGGTAATGGATCGATAGAAAACCCGGTCGAAGGCGCTGGTGCGAGATTTTCCAGCGTGAGATTGCCCTGCACGGATTCGATCGCCGGCCCGACCGTCGCCAAGACGGAACGGGCGGTGCGCATCCGCGACACACAAAAAAGCCGCTCCCGGCTGACGGCGGTCTGCACGAAGCAGCGGCAGCGCGGACCTCGCGCAAATTCCGTGATGGCGAGCACGAACGCGATCGACGCAAGAATTCCGAAAAAATCCCGGCCAAACGTCGACGCTCGGTAAGCAACGGCCAGGACAAAAAGGAAGAGCGCCATCGCCGTTCGCCAGACGGAGCCCCGACCCACTTCGGTCACGACGATCGCCTGAATATCGGAAAATGCGAAACGCCGGTAGCGCTCCACAAAACGGATAGACTGGACGATCAGAAGATGATCGCTTCCGAGCCAGGCTTGCGAGAATCCCGTCCACGTGCGACTTTTCCCTGTCAAAGGGAGGTATTTTTCTTGCGTTCCGGATTCGCTCAACGCCGCACCATCCGAAAGACCACGATGCCGGTGACGATGAGCCCGATTTCGGTCAGAGCGAACACCCCCGCGAGATAAAATCGCCAGCGCGTCCGCGGCAGAATGCTGGCGGGCGAGTTCCAGTGGCGGAAAATCCAGAAAAACGTGAGCGGCGCCGTGATGACCACCGGCCAGATCATGACAGCTGGAGCCGTGGCCAGCGTCAGCGCAATACTATCGTGCATCGTACGGCTGGTTTCCAGATGCTGCAGCTTGCGGCCGCGAACGTTCGCGTCGAAACATACGGGACAGAGTTTCGCGCCGGAGATTTCGAGCGTGCAGAGATTGCACAGAAACCGGCCGCACTCGTCGCACGGCGTGGCGGCGCGATTTTGAGGATGGTAGAAACAGCTCGCTTCGGTCTCTTCGCCGAGACGCTGCGGAAAGATTCCGGTCTTCGACTGGATCAATGCGGGGAAAATTTTCACGAAGACGGGCGCATGACAATTCGGACAAGTTTTCCCTTCCTCGCCCGACCACAACTCTTCCGGCAGCGGCCACGAACACGCGCCGCAAACAATTGCTTGAGAGGTCATCGAGGATTCGGCCGTTCGCGCATCCGGCTACCGTGAGTGGATGACCCGGGTCTCACAGATGCGATCGTGCAGCCCGCGTTTTTCGTCGTCGAACGCCGCCATGATGTAGCCTATACCGAGCGTGAACACATTGAGCCAGCGGGCGGCGAAATAGCGGCCGGTCGCAAGTCCCGTCGAAAGCGGCCCTCCGTCGGCACGGATCACCTTCAGCCCGAACAGGAGCTTACCGATGGTGGCTCCGCGGCTGGTCAGGAAGAAAATTTCATAGCAGGCGGCGATCACATAGCTCAGCAGCGTGATGATTAGGGAGGTTCCGACAAATGCCGCAAGCGCACCCGGATTCCTGCCGAATCCCGGCGTGAACATCGCGATCCCGAAGGGAATGCGGATGAGCAAAAAGACCACACTCAACAGAATTCCATCCACCAGCAGCGCTGCGAACCGAATCCAAAACCCGGCGTAGCGGCGAACGCCCACCGCGAGGCCGCCGCCCTCTCGCAGCCTCTGCAAATAAATCGGTTTGCAGGTCGCGCAGACGGAGACCGGACCGATCGCGACCAGTTCATTCGCAGGAAAGGGCCGGCCGCATTCGCCGCAATATCGGGTTTCGTAAGTCTGAGGCGGAACGGCCCCGGTGGCTGGAAAAGCGGGAGGCGCCGTCGCTCCGCGCACCGCGCTATGTTTCTCCCACCCGGCCATGCCTTCGTGCCACACCAGTGTGTCGTTCTGGATGACACCCGCTTGTACTAACTCATCGAGAGCAGACTCCTCGACAGGACCTTTTTGCTGACCTTGATCGGCGTAGTACCAGTTCATGGACGCGTCCTCCGATGCGCAAGGATATCATGCAAGGCTAGTGCGCTGAAGGGTTATTGTAGCGATATGGCGGGCTTTGCAAGGCGCCGCGCCGGATGCGCAGAAACGGGAATCCAGTCGACCGCCTCAATAGCCGGGAGGGTCGCTCGCGGAAAGGACTCCTCCGACATCAGATCTATTTTTTGATCGGGGGTTGGAACACCGCCATCCTCCGCGATATCGCCTTGCGCCTGCAGCCTGGGATCGAGCAGAAGATCAAGCTGAACTTCGGAGAGGCCGCTGGTTTCTCGCGCAGCGTCGCGGATGCTCTGCCCGCTTCGATACGCTTGCTGCGCGATGCAGCGGCCTTTTCGTATCCGATTTGCGGCGCCAAGGCAGTAGCGTTCCCGAGCGATTGCTCCGCGTAATACGTGGTCCGTCCGGCATCGACTTCCAGCCCCGCGATACAACGCCGCAGGAAGTTCTCCGAAGCCGCGCTCAACAGTTCGACGGAATCGAGCAGATCGTAGGCGATGATCGGCATCATCGTGTTGAGTTCGAAATTGCCGGCCGCGCATGCCCACGCGATGGCCGCGTCGTGTCCGATCACCTGAACGCAAGCCATCAGAGCGCTTTCCGCGATCACCGGATTTATTTTCCCCGGCATAATGCTGGACCCGGGCTGCACCGCTGGCATTCTTAATTCGCCCAAGCCGCACCGCGGACCGGAAGCGAGCCAGCGCACGTCGTTGGCGATTTTCATCAGCGCGATGGCGTAGTTCCGGAGCGCCGCGCTGAGAACAAACCGCGTCCTTAGACGCCTGGGCCTCGAAGCGATTCGCTGCCGGCCGCAAGGGCAAGCCCGTCCTTTCGGCGAGGTTCGCGATCGCGATCCCGCCGAATCCGGCCGGGGCGTTCAGTCCCGTTCCGACGGCGGTTCCGCCTAACGCCAATTCGTGAAGTCCCGGCAGCGTCGCATGAATGCGCTCCGCGGAAAGTTCCACTTGCCGCGCGTAGCCGGTAAACTCCTGGCCCAGAAACATCGGGACCGCATCCTGTAAATGCGTGCGGCCGATCTTCACGACGTCCCGGAAATCGTTCGCTTTCGCGCACAGCCCAGCCCGAAGCTCCCCCAGCGCCGGAAGCAGGCGTTCATGGAGGAGCAATGCCGCGGACACATGCATCGCGGTCGGAATGACGTCGTTGCTCGATTGACTTCGATTGACGTCGTCGTTCGGATGCACCTTCTGTCCGGCTTGTTCCACCAGATGCGCAATCACCTCGTTCGCGTTCATGTTGGTGGAGGTGCCGCTTCCCGTCTGAAAAACGTCGACGACAAACTGGGAATCGAACTCCCCCTGCGCGACCCGTGTGGCTGCGGATTCGATCGCGTTTGCCTTCGCCGGCGGAAGCTCGCCCAATTGCCGGTTGGCCGCGGCCGCGGCCGCCTTGATGAGCCCGAGCGCGCGCAGAAACGCCCGCTGAAATCGCAAGCGGCTGAGCGGAAAGTTTTCGACGGCCCGTTGGGTTTGAGCTCCGTAGAGCGCTCCCTTGGGCACCGCTACGTCGCCCATCGAATCATGTTCCATGCGCAGTTCGTTATCAAGCGTTGTCACTAGCTGTTCACCCACGTCTGATGTTTAAAGAGCTGGTCGGAAGCGCGAAGAAAAGGGCGCCCTTATTTGGATCGCTCCCAGTGTATTCCTGTTTCGGTCCTTTGGCCCTCCGGGTTCCCCCTGCGCGTCGGCCCGCGAATTGCTCAAAGCCATCGGCAGGCGATGCTTTTGAAGTTACCCGACGGAAAGGAAACGCTACCGCGTGAGTCCATTCATTCGGCATTTGCTGGGTTTCTTTCTGCAGTTCGGCGTTTTCGGGCTCCTGCTGCTGGCCGTCGCCGATAGTTCCTTTCTCTTCCTCCCCGTTGGTATTGATTTGCTCACCGTCTTGTTGGTTGCACGAAATCACAGCCAGCTGGTGTGGTGCGCGCTCGCCGCCGGTGGCGGCTCGGTCATCGGCGTTTATTTGCTTGACGCGGTCTGCCGAAAAGGCGGAGAGGAGGGCCTGAAGCGCCTGGTTAGCCCCGGACTTCTGGAGTATCTCAGACGCCAGATGGACAAGCGCGCCGCCTGGGCGATCGTCGTCTCCTGCATCGCGCCGCCACCGTTTCCCTTCACCGCGACCATCGCGGTCGCGAGCGCTTTGCAGTATCCGAGGTTCCGGATGCTGAGCATCGTCTTCCTGGCGCGTGTCGTCCGATTTTCCGTAGTCGGCTGGTCGGCGATCTATTTCGGACGGCGCATCCTGCGCATCGCGGACTCACCTGAATTTCTGTGGTTCATGGGTGCGTTCATCGCATTTTGCATCGCGGGAAGCGTCCTCTCGATCGTCCATTGGGTTCGTATCGGACGATCGAATTAGGGCTACTCGCGGCGTGCGCCGCAATTTCCGCAAAACAATCCCGCGCCCTGCAGGGGAGCTCCGCAGTGCGTGCAGAAAGCATTTCGCGAAGGGGTTCCACTCCATCGCGGACCGGAAACCGTGTTCGATCTGGTGCCGATAAACCTGAAGGCAATCCGGAGGACGAGGATGGCGGCAATCATCAGCAGGATCGCCCCTCGCAGTCCGAAGAAGAACATGGGTTTATTTTCCCACTTCTCGCTCAGCGCCGCGAACCACACGGGGCGGATGGCGCACACTGCAAAGCGGATGCGTGCGAAAGGCCGGTAAAGATTCTGAGGATGGACGGCACGACGCTGCTGGTGATCCTGATTCTCTTCTGCGGAACGCTCGTCCGCTCCAGCTTGGGTTTTGGCGAACGGCTTATGTTTATGCGGGATGGGCGGTGATCGGCGTCGTGCTGCTCGCGCAGTCGCTCCCGAGGCTCGTGGCCGCCAACCCTTAGCGAATCGTACGCGACGGAACGGCGGCAGCGAACGGAAGCCGGATGCGCAGCACGCGCTCCCGATCGCGCTCTTCGGAAAGACTACGCGTGCGGGCTTGCAGGAGGTCCTCCAGGGAAACCATGCCCGCCAACTTGCGGTCTTCGGGATTGTCGAGCACCGGCATGCGCGTGAAACCGCTGGCCGCCATGCGATTCACCACCACGCGTAGCGGCTCGCCCGCATAGGCGACCACGGGATTGGGCCCGACGAGGGCGCCGAGTCCCCGGTACTCGACGGCATTCTTGTCGCCAGCGGCCGCAAGCTCCTGCAGACGCTTACGCGTGATCACGCCGGCCAGTTTCTCATGGTCGAGCACGGGATAGAGATGCTGCCCTTTCGGGCGATGGTTCGGACGCAAATGAGCCGCAGCCTGTGTCAGCGTTGTTGAAACGGAGAACGCCGCAACGTTGGTCCGCATGACATCACGCACGAACAGGATTTCCAAAGGATCGATCGAATATTCGCGCGTCAGATGGAAGCCGCGCCGCGCGACCTTCTCGGTTAAAATCGAACGCTTCAGAATCATTACGCTGACCAGGTACGCGAGGGTATTCGCCACCAATAGCGGCAGCAGCATATTGAAATCGTGCGTCAATTCCAGCGCGAATACGACTCCCGTAAACGGGGATCGCATGGTCCCGCCGAGGATCGCTCCCATGCCGATCAGCGGCCAAAATCCAACCCCCATGTGGGGAAAGAAGGCCGCCTCAAGACCGCCGAGCGCGCCGCCCATCATCAATAGCGGCGCCAGCACGCCTCCGGAAGTTCCGGAGCCCAACGCGACGGCCCAGATCACGGATTTCACCAGAAGAATTCCCGCGATCGTCGTGCGCGGGACGTCTCCTTGAACCAACGAGCCGATCGTGTCGTAGCCGACGCCCAGCGCTTGCGGGAAGATCAATCCGCCGAGGCCGATCACCAGACCGCCGATGGCCGGCCACCACATCCAGTGAATCGGAAGCTTTTGAAACGCATCTTCGGCGGCGTAAACGGCCGCGGTCAATATCGCCGCGAGCAGTCCGCGCGAGCAATCCAGCGACGACGCATCCGGCCAAACCCGCCGGTCCGATGAACACCGGATGCGCAGCGACGGGAAACAACGGTCCCAGCCCCAATGACGTAACGTCGCAGACGCCCCCGCCGTCGCGCTCGCAAACGCGACAGGAATGAAGCTGCGCGGCTTCCACTCGAATAGCAGCAGTTCCACGGCGAGCAGGACCGCGGCGAGCGGCGCCGCGAACGTCGCCGACATACCGGCCGCCGCACCCGCCACCAGCAGCGTCTTGCGTTCGGCGGCGTGAAGTGGAATAACTGCGCGATCAGCGAGCCGATGGCGCCGCCTGTCATGATGATCGGCCCCTCGGCGCCGAACGGTCCGCCCGAGCCGATAGAAATCGCGGCCGAGAGGGCTTCAGCACCGCCAGCCGCGGCTCCACGCGGCTGCCGTTAATCAGGATGGATTCAAGGCCTCCGGGAATGCCGTGTCCTCGGATGCGTTCCGAGCCGAAGCGCGCCATCAGACCAATGATGAGCGCTCCGCCCACCGGGATCAGCACGGCGATCCAGCCCAGCGTATTGTGCGCGGGCGAAACCATTTGCGTGCTCCACCGCTGGTAGTAAAAAAGATTCGTAAACAATCCAATCAGCCGCAACAGCGCGAACGCGACAAACGTGCTGACGATGCCAATGCAGACCGCGAGCCCTGAGATCAATAAAACGCGAGGGGTGACGGTAAAATCGCCGAGCTCGGATAAGTGCCCGGCGCTCTCCTTGGATGGGGAAACGGAATGACCAGTCATTTTGAGGAAGAAAGCCTGCTTTCGCGGAGGATCGTTTTTAAAGCTCGCGCCAGCTGCGGCCCCTTGACGCGTAGTTCTTCGCGATGCGCGAAGGATAAAGAGCGTAGTTTCGCCGCGCCCCGGGGAGTCAGACGGAGCAACGTCCCGCGCCCGTCCAGAGGATCGGCCTCGCGCTTTACCAGACCGGCCGTTTCCAGCCGATTGACCAGCTCCCCGTGCTGTGATGCCGCAGCAGCAAACGCTCCGCCAATTCGCCAATGGTCGGCCGCGCGCCGCTCGGCAGTCCCTTCAAGACCAGCAAAGCCTGATGTTGCTGCGACTCCAGATCGTGCTCGCGCGCCTGCTCCTCGCTGAATTGCAAAAAGCGGCGCAGTTGAAACCGAAATTCGGCCAGTTCCTGATAATCGCGAAGGGAGAGTGTGGTCACCTAGATGTATCGTATCACGATATATTGTACCTGGCGCAACGCGGCCGGCCAGCAGCGTTCGAATGAATTCCGGTCCGTTCCCGAACAGACGAGATTTAGCGCGCGCGCTCCGACGCGTTCCCCGCCATTTCTTTCCACGCTTCCGCGTCATTGCCAATGCTGATCCGCCCGGCGCAACGAACCAGCGGAAGCCGCAGTAGTTTCGGTTCGCGCTCGATGCGTCCCAGCAATTCCGCGTCGGAGAGTTTCAAATACTTCAGCCCTGCATCCACGTATGCGGTTCCTTCGCTCTCGAGTAATCCGGTTAGCCCGAAGCGCTCGATGAAGCGCTTGATTTCACCAGGCGCCATGGCCTTTTGTTTCAGATCGACGAATTGGATCTCGGTCCGGCGTTCCTTGAAAAAACGCTCGGCGGCCCGTGAGGCCTGCGAATTCTTGATACCAAAGATCTGAACCATCGCCATAGAGCCGATTCTCTCAAAAGGCTGCGTCACCCATCGCTTCCTGCTTGCTCGAAAAGCGTGCAAGCACGGCACTTCCGAATTATTGAAACGAAGTTATCGCCGGACCGCATCCCTAGTTTGTGTTCCACCGAGCGTTTGTATTCGCCGTGGCAGCGCCGTTCGCGATGATCGCTCAGGATGTCGCGACTCCTCTGGCATCGCTGGATGCTGTTGCGGCCAATCCGTCAAAGACCGCTCCCGTCGCGACTTCGGGACCGTCGTCGCCTCATTGGCGCGACCTCAGCGTGAAGGAGAAAGTGCGTTACGACGCGAAGCATCTCTTCGAGCCTTCGAATCTTATTTACGCGGCCATCGGAGCGGCCGTCGATCAGGCGCGCGACCGTCCCGGCCAATGGGGCCAGGGATGGGGCGTCTACGGAGAGCGGTACGCATCGCACGTCGGGCAATTTCTGATTCAACGCAGCATCATGGGCCCGGTCCAGGCCGTCGATGGCGAGGACACCCGCTATCACCATTCCAAACGGTCCAGCTACGGAGGCCGGCTGGGAGATGCCTTTCTGCATACCGTCTGGCGTCCCGATCACTACGGCGGGTACATGCCTGCCTACAGCGAATTTTTCGGCGACTACGGAGCGGCCGCCGTGTCGCGCATGTGGTGGCCGGAAAATTACCATAACGGAGGATCGATCTTCGTCGCTGGATCGGACACCATTCTGATCGACGCAGGGATCAACGTTCTCCGCGAATTTGCGCCCGACATGAAGCGCTGGCTGCATCTCAGCCGCTAAATCGCCCCCCTTCGTCCGGCAAAAATACAGTCCCGACAGTAACCTCCCGTCGCTCCGATCGCGTCATCTCATCTCGGTTGATGTAATCTGGTACTTGTTCAAAACTTCGGTGGGGCCCGAATGTTTTGGCGAGAAAGCGCTCGTGGGGCGGAGCTTTTGTGGGGCAGACGGGCGCTCAGTCCGGCTGAAAGTTTTGCGTTACTCTAATATTTCGTCAACAAAATCAGAAGGTTGGTAAAGCTATCTTGCGTACCCGTGTGGAATCCATTCGTCACAACTCTGTAGCCGTCATCCTATGTCTGCTGAGCTGCGCCAGCATCGGCGCTTACGCCCAAGGGCGTGGAGGCGGTCGCGGTCCGGCGGGCCCTCCTCCGCCTCCTCCGGTCGCGAAAGCCGCGGCTCCCTGGGATCCCACTGGATATTGGGTTTCGTTGGTCACCGAGGACTGGCGCTATCGCATGGCCACGCCTCCCAAGGGCGATCTCACCGGCGTCCCCGTGAACGCCGCAGGACGCGCCGCCGCGAATGCATGGGATCCTACCAAGGACGAAGCCGCGGGCGATCAATGCAAAGCTTTTGGCGTCGCCGGCCTGATGCGCATGCCCACTCGTCTGCACATCACCTGGGTGGACGACGAAACACTCAAGATTGAAACCGACGCCGGCGCCCAAACGCGCATCTTACATTTCAAGCCGACGAAGGGGTCTCAAGATGACGGCGGCGACTGGCAAGGCGTTTCGGTCGCCACTTGGGACCGCAGCATCCCGGTGATGGGACCCGGCCGCGGTGGCGCGCCTCCAGGAGCGTCGCTCAAAGTAGTCACCACCAAAATGAAAGCCGGATACCTCCGCAAGAACGGCGTTCCCTATAGCGAAAACACGGTGGTCACCGAATACGTTGACCGGCTCGAACATCCCAACGGCGATTCTTTATTGGTCTTTGAGACGGAGGTGGTCGATCCCGCAAATCTGGCGACGCCGTTTTGGACCAGCAGTCATTTCAAGAGACAAAAGGACGCCGCCGGCTGGAGCCCCACGCCGTGCGCGGCTCACTAGAACAGGACGCAAAGAGGAATCCTATGACTTATAAGCTCACTTATAAAAAATCGATTCTCGTGGCGGCCTTGGTCGCAGGCGCCGTCGTCTTCACCACGCATTCTTCTCTCACGCCCGCGGCCCAAGCCCAGCAGGCGAACGGACGTGCCCAACAACCGACGCCCGCGCCCGCCGCGACCGCGGAGGCTCCCGCGATCGACCTCGGCGGCTATTGGACGCCTCCCATGCATGAGGACGCGCTCGAACGCGGCGGCGGATCCGAACTGGGCGACTATGCCGGCTTCGCGCTGAACGAAGCGGGGCGTCTGTGGGCTCTGTCCTACGATCCTTCGCGCGTCACTCTGCGCCATCACCAGTGCGATGCCTACGTCGCGCCCTATCAAATGCGCGCCACCGGAAACTTCGCCATCTGGGAGGAGCGCGACCCGCACTATCATCGCCTGGTCGCCATCCACGTGTGGGGCCAGACCACCGAAGGCCACCGCGTGATTTGGATGGACGGCCGCCCGCATCCGCCCGCGTGGGCTCCGCACACCTTCCGCGGTTTCTCGACTGGAAAATTCGTCGGCAACGTGCTCGTGGTGGAAACCACGCACATGAAGCAGGGATGGTTGCGCCGCAACGGCACGCCGCAGAGCGACCAGGCCACCCTGGTCGATTACTTCGTACGCCACGGCGATCACTTGACGAACGTCACCGTCGTCACCGATCCCGTCTTCCTCAGCGAACCCGAAGTGCGCAGCAACGATTACTATCGCAACATCGCCGATCACCGCAATTGGCTCTATGCCTGCGACGATGGCGAGCAGATCACCGGCCGCAAGCCCGACTACGTTCCGCACTACCTCTTCGGTGCGCAGCCCTTCGCGAACGAGTTTGAAAAGGTCTACAAGCTGCCTCTCATCTCCGGCAAGAGCGGCGCCGCCAGCGTCTATCCCGAATTCATGGCGAAGATGAAGACCGCCACCGACGCCGATGGCCTCGCGCTGCTGAAGCCCGAGCCGGGCAAGACCAACGAAACCAGCAAAGCAGAGGACCCCAATCCCACCGACGGCCAGATTCACGTGTGGCCCCTGCGCAACAACGTATATCTCCTGGTCGGCGACGGCGGGAATGTGGTGGTGCAGCTCGGCGAGCAGGGTGCGCTCGTTGTCAATACCGGCGCGGGCAAAATGACCGACAAGCTCATTGATGCCATCCGCAAACTCGCGCCCGACTCGTTCATCCAATTCATCGCCAACACCGGCTACCAGGCCGACTACACCGGCGGCAACGGGAAGTTCACGCTAGCCGGCCGCGACCCCTCGCTGGTCGGTTCGTTCTTCTCGAACGCACATCCGGAGGCGGGCAACACCGCGACGTTGATTGCGCACCAGAACACGCAGAACTATCTCAACGATCTGAAATATCCGGAGGAGGCGCTGCCTACCGACACGTTCCTGGAAGAGCGCCGCCGCAAATTCCATAACGACGATTCCATCGAAATGTTCTGGGAGCCCCACTCGGTCACGGACGGCGAGGCGATCGTCGTCTTCCGCCGCGCCGACGTCATCGCCACCGGCGATATTTTCAATACCACGGCTTATCCCGTCATCGATCTGAAGCGCGAGGGCAGCGTGCAGGGAGAAATCAACGCGCTCAACGACATCCTCGGCCGCACCGTCTACGAACATGAAGAGGACGGCGGGACGATCGTCATTCCCGGACACGGCTACGTTTCGAACGAGCATGAAGTGCTGGAGTATCGCGACATGATGGTCATCATCCGCGACCGCGTCCGCGACATGATCAAGAAAGGCGCGACGCTCGAACAGGTCAAAGCCGCTCGCCTCACCGCCGACTACGATACGCGCTACGGCAGCAACACCGGTCCGTGGACCACGGAGATGTTCGTGGAAGCGATCTATAGCAGCTTGAAGCAACCGGCCGTCACCGCAGCGAAGTAGACGGTCCTCGAATCACAGCCGGAACGCCGCGGGCCTTTGCGACGCTAGATCGCTCGGATCGTTCGGAGTATACTTTGAGCATCTGGGAGCCTTCGCTTCCGGATGTGAAGACCGTATGATCTACTCCCTGATTTCGACGCTGGTCCTTCTTTTACTGGCCGCCGAGAGCGGTTTCAGCCAGATCGGTTATCCGGGTGGTCAATACCCAGGTGGCCAATATCCGGGCGGTGGGTATCCCGGCGGCGGCGGGATCGGCTTCCCGATGCCGGGCGGCGGCCGCAGAACTCGTACCAACCAGGATCAAGCGCCCACTCAAAATTTCACCGGCACCCTACGCAGGATCTCGACCAGCGAACTCGTGCTCGAGTCGGACGACAAACGCTCGATGACCATCGAGTTGTTCAGTTCCACTCGATATTACAAATCCCAGTCCGACGCGGACTCGGGCGATCGTCCGCCGAGCACCGCAAAGCGCGCGGACTTCCAACCGGGCGACCAGTTAAGCGTGGACGCCTCGCAGGACGATAACGGCAACTATCGCGCGGCGAAGGTCGCGCTGGTAAAGGCGGCCTCGGCCAAGGATCACGAGCGGGCCTCGGGTCCGGTGGATTCTTCGTCTCCATCGAGCCGGTCCAGCAGTTCGGATAGCGGAGATGACGATCGCCCCAAACTCCATCGCGCGGCGCAACCGAGTTCGAGCGACAGCTCCAGCACGCCGTCTTCGACGCAGTCGGCGAGCACGGACGACTCGACCTCAAGCTCATCGGCATCAAACCGGCCGGCGACGTCCAGAACTCCGCAGCCGCCGCCGCTTGACGCGGACGATGCCGGAGCGCCCACGCTGCAGCGCGGAAAGCCCACGGCACGCAGTAGCAGCTCTCGTCCGGCTTCCACGGATTCCGATCCTGTCACGGTGGCCGACGCGCGTCCGAGTCTGCATGCCGAGGATGTGAACGGCGTGACGCGCGTGCCCGACGCCCCGCGCCTCGATCCGAATGCGTCCCCCGCGCGCGCCGCGCGCCTGAACGGCGACGAAGATCCCGTCATCGAGAAAGCGCGCGAAGCGGCGTTCTCCTTCAGCGAAACGCTTCCGAACTACGTTGTGAAACAAGTGACCACGCGGTTCGCGACGGAGTCCGCGCGCGGAGGGCACACGTCGTGGCAGGCCATCGATACGGTGACCGCCGACGTGGTTTCCGAAGAGGGCAAGGAGAGCTACAAGAACGTGCTGGTAAACGGGCATGCGCCGCGGGAAGCCGTTGAAAAAACCGGCGCGTGGTCCACCGGCGAATTTTCGAGCCTCCTGCAAGACGTTCTCTCGGACGATACGGACGCCGATTTCCGCAATAAGCGCTCCAGCACGATCGCGAATCGCTCGGCTTTCCGCTACGATTTTTCGGTCCGCCAGCCGAATTCGCACTGGCATGTGTACGCGATGTCGGAATCGTATTCACCGGCTTACGACGGCACGATTTGGATCGACAAGGAAACCTATCGCGCGCTGCGCGTCGAACTTTCCGCGCAAAAAATCCCGCAAGGTTTTCCGCTGGATACCGTCGAATCGGCGGTGGATTACGATTTCGTGCTGATTGGGGACGGAAAGTACCTGCTGCCGGTGCATTCGGAAGCGTTAAGCTGCCGCCGCGGTACGGGCGACTGCACCCGCAATGTGATCGATTTCCGCAATTATAAGAAGTTTGGCGCGGAAACCAGCATTACGTTCGGCGCCGACAAATAGCGTATAAACGAAAACCGCCGCATCTGATTGATACGGCGGCGATTAATCTTGGTGCGGTCGAGAGGACTTGAACCTCCACGGGATTGCTCCCGCTGCCACCTCAAGGCAGTGCGTCTGCCAATTCCGCCACGACCGCTCATCGCAAATCCACGCGCACAAACCTTCTGGCTCGGATTGCTTTTCTAGCATAGCGCACGAACGTGCGTCTGCCAATTCGTTGGACGATCCGGAAGCTTTACTTGCTGGCCGGTGCTGGCGCTGGGGTGGGCGCGGCCGAGGGAACGGGAATCGTCTGCGTCTGCTTCCCATTGGCGGGAGGAGCGCTCTTCTGCTGCTGGCCGGTATTCACGCTCTTGTCGAAAATCCCGGGAGCTCCCTTGCCGTTGCGCGTGGAGATGATCGAGAGCGACAGCGACGTCAGCATGAATAGCGCCGCCGCGAGCGTGGTGGCTTTCGAAAGTACGGTCGCCGAACCGCGCGGACCGAACACCGTCTGCGAACCCATGCCGCCGAAAGCGCCGGCCAGATCGGCCGCCTTACCGCTCTGGAGCAGCACCACCACAGCCAGGAAAACACATACAATCACGTGAAGCGTCGTCAGTAGGTAAACCATAAGAACCGCCCGGAGAGAATCCTCGACTATGTTAACACGCCTCAGCCGGCGGGAAGACGGGCTCGATCCCGGGCCGTAGCATGCACGGAACAGACCGTACTAGACGGTCCGGGATATATAAAATCGGGCGGAATGCACCAAGAAATGGAAGAAAACGATTGTAATCCGCTAAGATATACATCAGTATGTAACAAAAGAGGGAGCCAACTTATCGATTCTGTACGTTGCGACAGGTGGTCTTAAGATCTCCCGCCACGAAGCAGGTGAGTTGAACAGCCAAGTCTTGCGATTGCCAGAGCCATGAAGCCGAAGTAGCCGGAGCCGGACCACCGGAAAGGTTTTAGCGGTGAAAAGACTTACTTCTGCGGTGCTTGCCGTCTTATCCTGCGCGCTGTTTATGCGCGCACAAACCGAAACTGGCCAGATTACGGGAACCGTGCTCGATCAAAGCGGGGCGGTGATCAGCAAGGCGACCGTGACGGCGGTCGAACCCGCCACTAAAACGACCCGCACCGTGACGACGACGGCGGCAGGAATCTACGTTTTCCCCAGTCTTTTGCCGGGCCGTTATGAAGTGTCGGCAACGGCGAATGGCTTTCAAACCACCAAGCAAATTGTGACCGTAACGGTCGGCTCGCAGGTGGGTGCCGATTTCCACCTTCAGATTGGCGCACAAACGCAGACCATCGAAGTGGTGGAGCAGGCCACGCACGTGAACACCGAGAATCAGTCGGTGAGCACAAACATCAGTGGACGCGAAATCGTCGACCTCCCGACGCTCACGCGCAATCCTTACGATCTGGTGAAAACCGTCGGCAATACGACGAACTCGGATTCCGAAGATACCGGGAATCCGCCGGCTCGCGGCGCGGGCGTCTCGATCAACGGCCTACGCTCCGCGGACGTGGCGATTCTTTTGGACGGCGTCCCGAACAGCAATAATTTCGATACAACGGTCGCTCTCCAAACGCCTCTGGACTCCGTGGGCGAAGTAACGGTGCTCACCAATACATTCACCGCCGAGTTCGGGCGCGCGCTCGCGGGCATCGTCAATGTGGATACCAAGCGCGGCGAAAACACGATTCACGGGACCGCCTACGAATTTAATCGCGTTTCCGCTTTGACCTCGAATACCTTCGAGAACAACGCTACGGGAATTCCCATCTCGGTCTTCACCCGGAATCAATTCGGCTTCTCGCTCGGCGGTCCGATCAAAAAAGACAAGCTGTTCGTCTTCGCCAATCCGGAATACCTGCGCGTTCGCAGTTCCCAGATTCAGCAGGCGACCATACCCACCCCGCAGTTAATCGCGGCTTCGGCTCCCGCCACTCAGGCCTACTTCAACGCTTATGGAGCTCTGGCCCCCGGCATTGTGCCGATCCAGACCTTCACCTACGGGCAGGCTTGCACGAACGCGGCTATCTGCACCCTGATTCCCGCGGGAACCCCGGCGTACCAGTTGGTTTCCTTCGGTGTTCCGGCCGACTCCGGCGGCGGCGCTCCGGGCAATACTTTCTCCTTCGCCGGCCGCGTCGATTACGTGATGTCGGACACCTCTCAGCTTTATTTTCGTTACGCCCGCTACTACCAAACCATCACGGCGGGCGATGTGAACGCGAGCCCTTACGCGGGCTATAACACCGGGGAGAACGACGCGAAGAACGCCTATGCGCTTTCTTATACGCGCATCCTCTCGCCCACCGTGGTCTCCCAGACCAAGATCAGTTTTAATCGCATCAGCAAAGTGCAGCCGCTCGTCTCCGCAGCCAAGCCGACCCTTTATACGACCGTAAGCGCCACGGACAGTCTGGGAGGCGCCAGCATCGTTTATCCCGGGTATTCGGGCTACCAACCCGGCGCCGCGCTACCTTCGGGCGGTCCTCAAAACTATTTCCAGATTAACGAGGATATTACCAAGGTATTCGGCAAACACAACCTCCGCTTTGGTGGACTGTTCACCTACCTGCAGGACAACGAAACCTTCGGCGCCTATGAGAACACCGTCGAAGCGTTGGGAACCAACGTTTCCAACTCGATCAATGCGCTGCTTACCGGCACCATCCATGAGTTCGAAGCCGCGATCTATCCGCAAGGGAAATTTCCTTGCAGCAATGGGATCGTGACCCCCGCCTGTACCCTCACGCTCCCGATCGGCTCCCCCAATTTCAGCCGCAGCAATCAATTCCACGAGGCCGCGTTGTACGTTCAGGATGGCTGGAAGGTCACCCCTCGTTTGACCGTGAATCTCGGCGTCCGGTGGGAGTACTATGGGCCGCAAGGCGATAAGAATAAGGCCCTCGATTCGAACTTCTTCTTTGGAAGCGGTTCGAACGTCGAGATCCAGTCGGCGACGGGGCAACTTTACACCTCGAATAACCCCGCCAATCCGGTCGGCGGTTTGTGGGCCAAGCACTGGCTCAATTTCGAGCCGCGCATCGGCGTCGCCTACGACCTGTTCGGCGATGGCAAGACGGCTTTGCGCGGAGGATATGGTCTGGGCTTCTCTCCGAACTTCGGCAACGTGACTTTCAACGTCATTCAAAACCCTCCCAACTACGCCGTAACGGGCCTTGTATCCGGCGTGGATCTCCCGTCGATTCCCGTCGAAACAAACGTGCTGGGGCCGTTCGCCGGATCGTCCGGGAGCACGGCGTTCACGCCTTCCACCTTGCGCGCCGTCAACCCGCACATCGCGACGGCGTACGCTCATTTGTGGAGCGCGACCATTGAACATCAGTTCACGAGCGACGTCATCGCGGCGGTCGAGTATTCCGGTAGCGAGGGCCAAGACCTCTACACGATCGACCGTCTGAACATTCCTGGATCGCAGTTGGTGTACACCGGAACCGGGACCACGACGGCGCGCCTCAATCCTCAATACTCCTACATCAACTACCGCACCAATGGCGGCTTCTCCAACTACAACGGCCTGACTCCCCGTCTCGAGCTGCGGAATTTCCATAAACAAGGTCTGACGATGCGCGCGAGCTATACGTGGTCGCATGCGATCGACAACATCAGCAACACGTTCAGCGACACCACCACCGGTTCCGGAAACCTGGGCGTGCTCGATCCGTTGCACCCCGGGCTGGATCGCGGCGACGCCGAGTTCGATGTACGCCATCGCTTTTTGCTCGTGGCTCTCTGGGACGTCCCCTTCAAAAGCAGCAGTAAAGCGATGCGGGAAGTGGCCGGGGGTTGGACGATTGTTCCCAACTACAGTGTGCGGACGGGTACGCCTTTCAGCGTGTACGATTGCACCAATGCCGGCTACGTCTTCTGCCCGCGCGTCATGTACGACTCGCCATTCCACGGCACCTACACACAGACGGCGACTTCCACTCCGAACGTTTTCAATTATCTGAATCTCGGAAACTTCGACAGCAGCTATGTCAACCCGCTGGTCGGCGTTTCGGATTTCGGTCCGTTCCCGGCCACCATGACCGGCCGGGATGTGTTCCGCAGTCCGGGCAACTGGTCGTTCGATCTCGCGGTCTACAAGAACTTCGAGATCAACGAGCGCTTCCGGCTGCAATTCCGCGCCGAAGCGTATAACGTCTTCAATCACTCGAATCTGTACATCGTCAATTCCAACACGGACGCGTCGGCGACGCAGTTCATCACGGCGCAAAAGGGAACCTACTACAACAACAATCTATTTGGAGGCCCCAGCACCGAGAATCGCAACCTGCAGCTTGCGCTCAAATTGATTTTTTAATCCGATTTCGGCCGGGATTTGTGAAGGCAGCGCCTCGCGCGTTGCCTTTCGCATTTTCACGCGCGGCGAATCCCGGGTAACGCGGACGCCAGTAATCAACAAGCGATTCCAGGAAATCGTCGCATCGTCAAATGCTACGATGAAACGCAAACATGCTTCTCGCGTTTCCGCTCCTGTGGGCGGCCGGAACCGTGGCCGGACTCCTCTATGCGCAAGCCCGCGGCATCCCTTTTCACGCGGCCGCGCTCGCGCTGCCCGCGCTGCTCCTGGAAGTCTCGTTCTACTATGTTCTAGGATCGGAACGCCTGCGCGCGCGCTTGGAAAAGCTGCCCTCGGCGGGACTGGCATTCCTCCTGACGCTGGCAGCAGTCGTGCCGTACGCCGCCGCTTCGCTCGCCTTCGGATCTTTTCGCTGGCAATCGCTCGCGATCCTGACGATCCTCGCCGCAGGTGCTTCGTTCTGGTACATCGTCTTCCCGCACACCGCGCTAACCGACATTTTTTATCTGATCGCGATGGCGGCCGTATGGCTGACGAAAGTCATCCCGCATCAATACTTCGCGCCACTCCCGAAACTCCCCCTCGCCGTGCTCGGGCAATTGATGTGGTTTCGCACCGGCCTATTCTCGATGGTCAGCATCCGCCGCACGCGCAACATCGGCTTTGGATTTTGGCCGCAAGCGTCGGAATGGAGAATCGGCGCGCTGTATTTCGCGATGCTTCTGCCAGTCGCCGGCGCCGTCGGGTACGCTCTACGATTCACGCGCCCGCACCTGCGCTACGCGGGTTGGGAGCGGCTTCCTCTCGCGGCCATCGCGACCTTCTTCGGCACACTGTGGGTGCTCGCGCTCGGGGAGGAATTCTTCTTTCGAGGATTGCTGCAGCAGTGGCTCGGCGAGTGGCTGCACAACGAATGGGCCGCGCTGCTGGTGGCTTCGGCGTGTTTCGGATCGGTACATTTATGGTACGGGTCGTTTCCCAACTGGCGCTTCGCATTGCTCGCAGGAGTGGCGGGAATCTTCTATGGCTTGGCTTTCCGGCAAGCACGAAGCATTCGGGCGTCGATGGTGACGCATGCGTTGACCGTCACCACCTGGCGGATCTTTTTCTCCTGAATTTCAGAGGGGCCGCTGGGGGCCTCATCGAACGAAATAAATCCACGCGATCAGGGCCGCGTCTCCGATCAACACCAGCGCGGCCAGAATCCATGGCCAGCGTTTCCCGCGCCACGCGGGAACTCTCAGAAACGAACTCGATTCCGCTTCTTGCGCGGAGGCAGCGTCGAAGACGCCTCCTGGGGAGAACGGAACCCACCCCGGCGTCGAATCGCTCGCCAGCGTCACGGACAGCACGGTAACGTTGTCCTGGGACGGAACGCTTTTGGCGATCGTGCGCTCGACCAGGACGCTCGGCCAGGACTGCGGGTATCCAGTCAAACAGTCCTGGATTTCGGCGATCGCCAGCGTCTTGAACATCCCGTCGCTGGCGAGCAAAATCGTGTCTCCCGTGCGCAAGGGCCTGGGCTCGGTTTCCCGGTCGATCTCATGCAGCGTGCGGATGCCCACGAAACTGGTAAGGGATTCGCGTTCCGGGTGGATCGCCGCTTGCTCCGGCGACAACGCGCCGCGCGCCACCGCCTGATCCAACACATTGGCGTAAATGTGCGGCCGGTTGAGCATCTGCACGGCTCCCCCACTCACCAGGAACAACCCGCTATCGCCGACCGAGACATAGTGCATGAATCGGTCCCGCACGACCACCGCGATCAGCGTCGTCCCCACGCCTGCCTCGCTGTTCAATTCGTCGGCGATCGCGAGCACCCGTCGGTTGGCTTCCCGCAAGCTGCGTTCGAGCGCATCCGAAATGCTTTCGGCGGGAGTCTTGTGGGCGTAGGCGTCCAGCAGCGCGCGGACGGCCGTCTGGCTCGCCAGATCTCCGCGCTCCATCCCGCCCATGCCATCGCACAGGACTGCGAGGAATCCGGCATGCCGCGAAAACTCCGGGTCTTTTCCGTCCGAAAAGCCGTAGCAATCCTGCTGGTAATGCCGCGATCCGATGTGTTGCGCATCGCCCGAGAGGTACCGCATGAGGGGGACGCCGCCATTATAGCGAAGACTCCGGAAAGGCCGGTTCCGAGCCGCTTTTTCCTAGGCGAACCGGCGCACGACGCGGCGGTGCTGCTATGCCCCCCAGGGTGCAGAATTCACATTCCGCCTTCGTTCCGGTTTGGCGCTTGTGGTGCTAGGATGGGAGCTGAGATGGGTTCGCTTTCACCTCGCCTGCAGGTTCGGGTTGCCCAGAAGCAGATACTGACGCCTGGCCTGGTCCAGATGGTCAGTTTGTTGCAGCTGAACCGTCTTGAACTGAAGGACATGATTTCGGCGGAAGTCGCCCAGAACCCCGTGCTGGAAGAGGCGGTGGAGGGCGGCGAGGAACTGAGTCCGGAAGAGCTTCGGCCGCTGCTCGAAGCCGAACGCGTTGCCGATCCGGCGGACGGGTCGATCCTGGAAGTGACGGCCGGCCCGCCCGAGATCGATGGTTCCGAGACCGAAGGAAGTTATTCCTCGGATGGCGTTTATTCTTCCGAGGGTGTTTATTCCGAAGCCGGCGCGAGCGACGGTGCGGCGGTCGCCGACGGTCTGGCCGCGGGCGCCTCCACGGCGGATCTTGCCACCCAGGAAGTTCCCGAAGTCAAACCCGCCGATCCTTTCGATGAAATCGATTTCGGCTCCTACTTCGACGATTACCTTGACCCCGGGTATAAGAGCCCGGCGTCGGAGGTCTCGGAAAAGCCCTCGTTCGAAACGTTTCTTTCCTCGCCCGTCACTTTAAGCGATCATCTGCATTCGCAGCTCGCGCTGGTCGCGCTCACCGAAGGCGTCCGCGATGCGGCGGAAAGCGTGATTGGCAACCTGGATGAAAACGGATATCTGACTCTCACTCCGCAGGAAATCGCGGCTTCGGAGGGCCACTCTGCCGCGAGATGTCGCCGAAGCGCTGAACGTCGTCCATACGCTCGACCCGCCGGCGTGGCCGCAGCCGATTTGCGCGAGTGCCTGCTCCTCCAATTGGAAAGCCGCAACGCCAAAGGCGGCGTGGCATGGAATATCGTCGCGGATCACCTGCGGCTGGTGGAGACGAAACAGTTCCGCGAACTGGCGCGTGTGCTGCGCCGTCCGCAGGAACATATCGATATCGCCATCGGAGTCATTCGGCACCTGGATCCCCGTCCGGGCCTGCGTTATTCGGGTCCCGGAGCGCGCCAGGTTGAGCCGGACGTGTACATCACCAAAGACGGCGAAGATTATTTGATCCAGATCAACGACGAGGATTTGCCGGTGCTGCGCCTGAATCCGCAATATCGCAAAATGCTCGACCGCGATCAGGAACCGGATAAAGACGTTCGCAACTACGTGAAGGAACGTTACGCGAGCGCCATCCAGCTGATGAAGAACATCGAGCAGCGCAAGCACACGATCCTGCGCGTTTGCCAATCGATTGTGCGGCGCCAGGGCGATTTTCTAGAATCGGGCATCGACTGTTTGAAGCCGATGATGATCAAGGAAATCGCCGAAGAGATCGGCGTGCATCCCTCCACGGTCAGCCGCGCGGTTTCCAACAAATACGCACACACGCCGCAGGGAGTTTTCGAACTACGTTATTTCTTCTCGGAAGCCGTACAGGGACCCTCCGGCAGCGCGACGCCGCTGCTGATCCTGAAACGCCGGGTCAAGAAGATGATCGAGGAGGAAGATCACGCCCATCCCTTCACGGACGAACAGATCACCGAACGTCTGCAAGCCGAAGGCATCGAGGTGACGCGCCGCACCGTTGCGAAATATCGCGAGGATATGCGCATCCCTTCGACCCATCAGCGCCGCGTTCGAAAGTAAAGTGTTCGAAAATAGATTAAAGGTCCAAAAGGTCGAATGAAAATTAGTTATCGTGGTCTGAAGAAAGATCTGCCCGCCGTACAGAAGGAGAAGTTCGACGTCAAGCTGGCTAAGCTGGCCAAGCTGCTGGATGGGCCGTCGGGCGAAAAGGAGGCTCACGTCGTCGTCACGAACGAGCGCCATCTCCACAACGCCGAGATCACGCTGAACTACCTGGGCATTCAGATGGTCGGCCTCGGTTCGGACGCCGATCTATTCCTGGCCCTGTGCAAAGCGCTGGAGAAGGCCGAGAAGCAGGTGACGAAACAGCGCGCGAAATGGCGCGGGAAGGTTCGTCCCAGCCGGCGCGGCGGCGAAACCGGCGGGACAACCGGATGCCGTTGTTTCGGAAAGCTCGTCGGAAAGAGTGTCCCGGATCTACCGCGTGAATCAGCACGAAAAGCGCAAGCCGCTGACCGTGGATGAAGCTCTGCTGGAGATGGAAGACGGGCGCAATTACCTGGTTTATCGCGACGCCGACAGGGATGCCGTGTCCGTGCTGCTGCGCCGCAAAGACGGCCATTTCGATCTCGTCGAAGCCTAAGCGCTCCGTTCGCGTCGCACAACACAAAGACGCCCGGTTGGCGTTAGGATGTTTACAGGGATGCGATCCCTTCCGTAAAATCTTGACTGAATCGGCGCATGTGCGTCTGGACAGATGTTCTGTCCTTTTTAAAACACGCGAATGAAAAAAACTCCCCCGGCGCCGGCGCGTACCGAACTGGTGATCATCACCGGCTTGAGCGGATCGGGCAAGGGCACGGTTCTGAAGGCGCTGGAAGATATCGGTTATTACTCGGTTGACAATTTACCGATTGAGCTGATTCCGAAATTCGCGCAACTCGCTAAGGATTCGCCGAACATCCGGCGCGCGGCGTTGGTCGTCGATATTCGCGAAGGAGCGGCGCTTAAACGCTTCCCCGCCCTGTTCAAGAAGATCCGCCGGGAAGTCGATACGCGGCTCATTTTCCTGGACGCCGACGACGCATCCCTACTGCGGCGTTTCAGCGAGACCCGCCGGCCGCATCCGCTGGGCGCCGATCAAAGCGTGGCCGCCAGCATTCGCAGCGAGCGCGAGCGCCTGGCTCCGATCCGCAAGCTCGCCGATCCCGTCATCCAAACCAGCAAGTTCAACGTGCATGAGCTGCGGGAGACGATTCATCGCAGCTTCGGCGCGGCGCGCGGCGCGCCCGACATCCTGGTGCAGGTCACGAGTTTTGGCTACCGGCATGGCGTGCCGGCCGACAGCGATCTGGTTTTCGACGTGCGTTTCCTGCCGAATCCCAATTACATTCCGGAATTTAAGGACTATAGCGGCAAGCATCCGAGCGTGGCGCGGTATATCCGCTCGTTTCCGCAGACGCAGGAGTTTATCGACCGTATCTCCGATTTGCTCATTTACCTGATCCCGCATTATATTGCCGAAGGGAAAAGCTACTCTGACGATCGCGTTCGGATGCACGGGCGGCCATCACCGCAGCGTGCTGATCGCGAGCGAAATTCGCAAACGCCTGGCTCGCGCCGGTTACCGGGTGAAGGAATCGCATCGCGACGTGAAGAAGAATCAGCGCGCTTTCGAGCCGTTTCGCACTTTACCCAGCCCCGATCTTTTTAGAATGGCCTTCGCGACTGGCGCGCAAAAAAATTGATACCGGTTCCAAATCTTTCCAGGCATAGGGCAGCGATTCGAGGATCGGTCATTCGAATAGCCTCGATCTCATAGTCGATCGCGCGGTGCAGACGTTCCGCGGCACGCGCGCTTCCAGGCCTTCGGCCCCGCTTTTCCGTAAGCTCGTGGCGCCTTCGTGCCGAGGACCTCCACGACGCCCGTGGCTTCCTCCCGCGAAAACCCCGCCGCGCGCAGGCTCTTCACCGCGCCCGCGATCCAGGGTAGAAGGAGGTGCGAACTCAGATGTATTCCGGATAAATACAGCGGCTTGGCCGCAGGCCGCAATTCGATCAACTTGCGGTGTTCGAGCGTCAGCAGTCTCCGCAATTCGGCCACGCTTTCGGGAAAGCCTTCGGCAACAAAGAGCCGTTCGTCCGATTCAGGGATGCAGTTGAGAGTGGCCACTCGCGCTCCCGCCGTCCGCAACGGGCTGGGCCAGAAACTATCCCGCATGACATCGCACAGAACAATGGTCTTCGCTTGCAGCGAAATCGCCCCCGCCAACTCCGCGCTGATGGATCGAGCGAGGGCTCCGGGAACGGCCATCCAAATGAGCTCGCATTTCTCGAACGCCGAGTAGTCGGCGACGCCCGCGCCGGTCCGTAATCCATTGGCGATGCGCCGTGAGACGCGCAGCGATGTTCCTTTGACTGGGCCAATGCGCTCGAATATGGCGGGCATGCGGGCCAAAAATGACCGGCCGACGCCACCTGCGCCGACCAGTCCCGCCAACTTGCGGACCTTCATGTGATTGTTAAGTGTATACCTTCCGCGGGCCGGAGGCACCCTGGGATTATTAACAGTTTAAGCGCTCTTATTCACATGGAAACGGCGCGAGTTACAGAGAAATTTCCGCCAATGTCCTGCCTTTTAATTCCTTCAGCCGGTCGCGATAGACGGCCGCTTGTTTAAAATCGAATTTGCGCGCGGCTTCTCGCATTTTTTCTTCGAGTTCGACGATAAATTGATCCATGCGCTCCGGCGGAACCCCGGTCAGATCTTCTTCCAATTCGAGCGGCACGGTGACATAATCGCCCTCGGCCACGGCGACAAGATCGGCATCAATCGGTTTAATAATGGACTGCGGTTCAATGTTATTCGCGAGGTTATACGCCCGCTGGATGGCGCGGCGGCGGCTGGTTTCGTCGATGGCCCGGCGCATGGAATCGGTCATGACGTCGGCGTAGAGAATCGCTTCGCCACGAACGTGGCGCGCCGCGCGGCCCATGGTTTGGATGAGCGATCCAGCCGAGCGGAGGAAGCCTTCTTTATCCGCATCGAGAATCGCTACCAAAGAGACTTCCGGCAAATCCAGGCCTTCGCGCAGCAGGTTGACCCCGATCAAGACGTCGTACACGCCGCGGCGCAAATCGCGCAAAATCCGGATGCGGTCCAGCGTGGATACCTCCGAATGCAGATAGGAACACTTCACGCCGGACTCCGTATAGTGCTCCGCCAGATCTTCGGCCATGCGCTTGGTAAGCGTCGTCACCAGCGTGCGTTCGTTGCGTTTGGCGCGTTCTCGAACCTCGTGCAGCAAATCGTCCACTTGTCCGCGGATCGGCCGCACGATGACTTCGGGATCGACGAGACCGGTCGGACGGATGACCTGCTCGATCACGGCGCCGCCGGTCTTCGTCAATTCATACGGACCGGGCGTGGCCGAAACATAGACCACCTGGTGCACGCGATTCTCGAATTCCTCGAACGTGAGCGGCCGGTTATCCAGCGCGCTGGGCAGACGGAAGCCGTATTTCACGAGCTGTTCTTTCCGCGAACGGTCGCCGTGATACATTCCGCCCAATTGCGGGACCGTCTGATGGCTTTCGTCGATGAACATCAGCGCGTCGCTCGGCAGATAATCAAGCAGCGTCGGAGGAGCCTGCCCCGGCAGACGTCCCGAGAAATGCCGCGAATAATTCTCGATGCCGTGGCAGTAGCCGATCTGCTTGATCATTTCGAGATCGAACTTGGTGCGCTGCCACAACCTTTGCGCCTCGATCCGCTTGCCCTGCTTCTCCAGCTCGCCTTTCCACCAGATCAGCTCGTTTTCGATGCTGCGCATCGCGGTGTCGCGCGTTTCCTGCGACATCACGTAGTGTGTCTTGGGATAAATGGGCAGACGCAGGTAGGTTTGTTTCACCTGTCCGCTCAGCGGGTCGATTTGTTCCAGCGATTCGATCTCGTCGCCCCACAAACTGATGCGGTAGGCGAGATCGTCATACGTCGGAAAAATTTCGATAATATCGCCGCGCACACGAAACGACCCGCGCTTGAAGTCGCCTTCGTTGCGCTCGTAAAGAATATCGACCAGGCGTTTGGTGATGTGTTCGCGCTCGATCTTCTGCCCTTTTTCGAGCATCAGCAACATCCCGTAATACGCATCGGGAGAGCCGAGACCGTAAATGCAGCTGACGCTCGCGACGATGATGCAATCGCGCCTCTCGAACAAAGATCGCGTCGCGGAAAGGCGCAATTTATCGAGCTCGTCGTTGATGGTGGCTTCCTTTTCGATGTACACGTCGCCGGCGGGAATGTACGCTTCGGGCTGATAGTAATCGTAATAACTGACGAAATATTCTACGGCGTTCGACGGGAAAAACGTCTTGAATTCCTGATAGAGCTGCGCAGCCAATGTCTTGTTGTGCGCCAGAACGAGCGACGGAAGCCCCGTGGCCTCGATTACTTTGGCGACAGTGAACGTCTTGCCGGAACCGGTGACGCCGAGAAGTACTTGGTGCTGTTCGCCGTCGCGCAGGCCACGCAAGATGGCGTCGATGGCCGTCGCCTGATCGCCTCGCGGCTTATAGTCGATCCCGAGCCGGAAGCCCATTCTTCAATTATAAAGTGCGGGGTAGGGCTGGATGGAATCCTGGGTGCTGTCTCGATTCACAATCGCGCAGATTTTAACCTGCTCCGGCTATCGCACTCTTACGAACGAATATTTCGCGTCGGTCAGCCGCTGTAAGATTTGCTCGACGTGGTCGGGGCCACGAGTTTCGATCGTCAAATCAATGATCGTGTTCCCGAGCGCGACGCCATAGTAAGCGCGATCGTGCGTGGCCTGGACGATATTCGCGCGTAGCGCGGCGATTAATCCAGCAAGCTTTTCGAGGCCTCCCGGATGATCCGGGAGTTCGACGCGCACGCGCACCAGTCGTCCGTCTTTCACCATGCCGCGCTCGATGATGTGCGAGATCATCAGCACGTCGATATTGCCGCCGCTAATGACCACCGCGACCTTCTTGTCTTTGAGCGTGGTTTTGTGCCGCAGCATCGCCGCGAGCGCGGCCGCGCCGGCACCTTCGGCCACCGTCTTTTCCTTCTCCAGCAGCCACAGAATCGCCATGGCGATTTCTTCGTCTTCCACGGTCACCAGTTCGTCGACGTATTTCTCGAACATCGGCAGCGTCAGCGAACCGACCTCGCGCACGGCGATACCGTCGGCGATGGTCGATGCGGCCGGCACCAGATGCGGCATGTGATCCTGCAAGGCGACTTTCATCGAAGGGACCGCGCTGGTCTCCACGCCGACGACGCGCACGCCGCGCCGAGTTTCCTTGATCGCACATGCGACGCCGCCGATCAATCCTCCGCCTCCCACCGGTACGACCACCGCTTCCAGATCCGGAATCTGTTCAAGCAACTCCAACCCGATGGTTCCCTGCCCTGCGATCACCGCGTCGTCGTTGAACGCCGGAAGATAAGTGAGGTGCTCCTCGGCGGCGAGCTGCTTGGCCTTGGCGACCGCTTCATCGTAATTCGATCCGCACAAAATTACTTCGCCGCCGTAGTTTCCGACGGCGGTTACTTTTACGATCGGCGTGAACTCCGGCATGCAAATCCGTGCGCGAATGCCGTGCCGCGCCGCGTGATACGCAACCGCCTGGCCGTGATTTCCGGCCGAGGCCGTGATCACGCCGCGCGCCCGCTCCTCGTCGGTCATCGTGAGGATGCGATTCAATGCGCCACGTTCCTTGAACGATCCCGTGTCGTGCAAATTCTCCAGTTTCAAATAGAGCGCGTTCCCGGTCGCGCGTGATAAGGTGGCCGAGAGAGGCGCGGGCGTGAAGTAGATGCGGTCGCGAATCCTCTGGCGGGCGGCCTGAATGTCGGCGAGCGAAATCATCACTTCTCACCTTAGCGCGTCTTTTCCCGACGAAAGCCCGACGCTCGATCTGTGCCCTCTGCAGTTTCACGATCGCTCTCCGCAGCGCGTATGGACGGCGAACGCCCTGCGTGGAGCGTTCGGAAGCACGCTCAAGCGTCTGGACGCGGACGCTTACGCCCGGTTTTTCACGCCGACGGTTCAGTCGTTTCGCCGCAGCGAGGCGGGCGGTCGCGCGCCCAGCGGCCTGCGCGATTTGCCGCGTCCTTTTGTTTTCCGGCTCCGCGCCGGCGAAATCGGAATCAATCTTTTCTTACCGTCCGCGATGGATTTGGTTCGCCGCGTTATGGCGGAGCTTGGTTTGGAACTCATCGCGCGCCCTTTGTTGCAGCTCGCGTTCGCTCCGCCGGCGGACGTTGTGGACCCGCCGGAAGGCAGCGGCGCAGATCGTCGACCGCAGCGCGTGCGTGTCCGATTCCTCACACCCACCGAGTTGAAGGGCGCGCGGGAGCCTGAGTTCGGCGTGTTGCTGGCGCGCGCTCGGGATCGTATTTCCACGCTGCGAGAGTTGTACGGACCTGGGCCGCTGAGTTTCGATTTTCGCGCTTTCGGAGATCGCGCCGCCGGCGTCCGGATGACGCGGTGCGAACTGCGGACCGTAACGGAGGAGCGGCTCAGCAAGGGCACCGGGCAGAGGCACGCGATCGGTGGATTCACGGGCTTCGCCGAGTACGAAGGGAGCATCGCCGAATTCCTGCCATACCTTCACGCCGCGCGGTGGACCGGTGTGGGACGGCAAACGGTGTGGGGCAAAGGAGAGATCGACGTGGAGATTCTGCGTGATTGAGGGAACGACCGCACCACAGAAGATCGAACGCGAATTGGTGCGGGGATGGCTGCATCGTCCTCCTGACTCGCGGCAGAAACAAGGTCTCGTGATCGCACATGGCGCCGGATCGAATGCCAACTCCCCTCTGCTTGTCGCGGTCGCCGAGACATTCGCGCAGGCTGGCTATGCAGTGCTGCGGTACGATCTTCCGTATCGCCAGTTGAAACCGGCCGGCCCTCCGATTCCGGGAGGCTCGGCGCGCGATCGAGAAGGATTGAAGCAAGCGGCGGAGTTCATGCGTGAGATCACGAAGAGCGTGATCCTGGGCGGGCATTCCTATGGAGGACGGCAAGCGATCATGCTGGCCGCCGAAGAGCCGGGCGTGACGGAAATGCTGCTCCTGCTTTCCTATCCGCTGCATCCGCCGCGGAAGCCCGAGCAACTCCGCACCGCGCATTTCGAAAAACTACGCACGCCCGCGCTGTTCATTCACGGGACACGCGATCCTTTCGGACGGATCGAAGAGCTACAAGCGGCGATCGCCCTGATTCCGGGGCGCGCCAAGCTCGTGGCGATCGACAAGGCGGGCCACGAATTGGGCGCGGCGGCGGCCCCGGTTATACTGCGAGAAGCACAGTGCTTCGGGAACGGTTAGAAAAGGTCGAGGAGCGGATCGAGCGGGCGGTCGCGCGCGCGGGACGCCGTCGATCGGACGTGACGCTGGTGGCCGTCACCAAGAAATTCCCTGCCGAGATCATTTGTGAAGCGTACGCGCTGGGTCTACGCGCGTTCGGCGAGAACTACGTGCAAGAGTTTGAGGCGAAGCACTCCGAATTAGCGAAATGTCCCTCGCTCGAAGCCGCACAATTTCATCTGATCGGGCATTTGCAAAGTAACAAAGCGCGGTTAGCGAGCGAGCTGTTTCACGTTATCGAAACCATCGATTCCGCGAAGCTCGCGCGGCGTGTGGATGAAGCGGCTCGATCACTCGCGGTGACGCGGGGGGTCATGATCGAAGTGAAGCTGTCGCCGGAGGAGAATAAAGTCGGCGCGGCTCCGGAGCAGTTATCCGACTTGATCGCGGCGATCGGCGGCTGCGCGCATCTGCGGCTGTCAGGACTGATGACGATGCCGCCTTGGAACGACGATCCGGAGCAGACGCGCCCGTATTTCCGGCGGCTCGCCGAACTCGCGCGGAGGCACGACATCGCTAAATTATCGATGGGTATGTCGCACGATTTCGAAGTCGCGATTGAGGAGGGCGCAACCCATATTCGCGTGGGGCGCGGACTTTTCGGACCACGTCCAAAGGAGGGGTGAATGCGGCGACGGTTATTTGGTTTCGAGCTGCGGATAGACGTCGCTCATCATCTTCTCGAATTTTTCGCGCTGCGTAGGATCGAGAATCTGGAGGATGTGATTTTTTCCGGTGGAGCGGACATCGTCGAGCTGATCGCTCAAGCTCTGATAGTAATGGCGGTAATCGTCGAGGACGGAGGCGATCTGCTGAGTTTGTTCCGGAGTGAGATTCAGCTGGGTTCGGAAGCGCTGAACGACGGCGTCGCGGGAAGCTTGACTGGATGGGGGGCTTGCTGCGGCAACCGTGCGATGCAGCCTCTCGTGCAAGCCTTCGCGCATGAATAAGGCGCCGCATGCCATACCGGCCAGAAAAACGAACGCCAGTGTCGAAAGAACTTTCGGATTTCGCTCAGCCGCCGCTCGGTACATTTTATTGTTCGCGGTAGGTGACCAGATTCACGAGCATGTCGTCATTCGGCTGAGAGCCTTGTGGCTGAACGGCGTTCGCCTGAGCGTTGTTCGACTGCGCCTGGGGGGGCTCCTGATCGAGGCGCGACAAGACGACGCCCGGAGCGTCTTCGCCCGCGATCGCAGCGATGGTCGATGGCATCGCGCCGGCCGCCTGCGCGCCCGGCTGACTCGCGACCATCGGCTCTGCCGAGCGTTCCGCGGAAACGATATAAAAGCCGAGCAGCACAGCCAAGGCCAGCGAAGCGACGGCGATTCGCCTCCCGAAGGCGGACTCCACGAACAAGTTCCAGATGGAGACCGGGCCTTCCGCGTCGATTCGCTCCAAACGCGGGCATAGAAACCCGCGCGCGGCTCAACTTCAGCAGAGGCTTTCCACTGCCGAACCAGCGCTGCCTGAGCCTGCATGGAGTGCACTTCGTCGCGACATTCCTGGCACTGCTTCAAATGACTTGCGGCCAAAAACGGAGGCGCCCCTGACAGGACATCCTCAAGATGTTCGTAAATCTCGTGATGCATGGCTTCTTCCCTCAGTCACTCACAACACCCTACAACACAAGCGCGGGTCTAAGCCCGCTTCGTTTTCGTTCTAGCGCGCCAAAGATTTGGCGTGGGTCAAACGGGACGCGGCTTTCAAGAGTTTTTGCCGCATTATAAAAAGCTTCACTTTAATCGTATTCTCGTTCAGCCCTGTCATCTGAGCCAACTCTTCCACGGAATGGCCTTCGACTTCTTTTTCAACAGCATGAGGCTACGATCTTCTTCGGACAGTTTGCTCAGCAACTTTAAAATCAGATCCCTTTGCGCCAGACGCGTATCGATGGGCGCGCGTGGATGGGTGGCCGGCTCGGACGCCTCCATCCGCTGTGCATCTTCTTCGCTGAAGTCGCTTTCGTAAACAAGCTTACGAACACGCTTCTTGCGAAGATAATCGTAACACTCGTTCACCGTGATTTTGTAAATCCAGGTCAGCAAAGAACTTCCGGAAATCGAAGTTCTTAATGGAAAAGTAAATCTTGGCGAAGACCTGCTGGGCAATATCCTCGGCGTCATTGCGGTTGCGGAGGATGCCGTAGATGATGGAGAAAACCTTGGACTGATAGCGTTCGACAATTTCTCGAAACGCGATCTCGTCGCGAGCCTGGACGCGCTTTACGAGTTCCGCCTCTTCGCTATTCCTGTGGTCCACACGGATCCTCGGCCGGGTCGCGCCACCCGTCGCCGGAAACGATAATACTCCGATCAAGCTCGTCATAGCTACACCGTGCGACGCGCACCGCCTCGAGTGCGTTACGCTCAAAAAAAGCCGGAGCCTACGACGGCGGGGTCAAGAAAGCTGCATCCGGACCGGTCCGCCTCGGCATCATAGTACAATTGAGGAGAGGATTAAGGCAAATGGTACAACTCACGGAAACCGCGGTCGTGAAAGTAAGAGAGATTCTGGACACCCAGGAGCCTAAACCAACCGGACTGCGCATCTCCGTTGTCGGCGGCGGGTGCTCTGGATTCAGTTATTCCATGGCGTTTGAGAATACGCCCGGGATGCTGGATAAAACGTACAATTTCGGCGATCTCAAGGTATTCGTGGATCAGGCGAGCATGTTTATTTCGACGGTGCCGAGGTCGATTACGTCGAGACTTTGGAAGGGTCCGGATTTAAGTTCAACAATCCAAACGTAAAATCCACCTGCGGGTGCGGCAGCTCGTTCAGCGCCTAAGCGACTCCGCCAAGCAGGCTTCTCCACTCATCAGCGCACCGGCTTCTGGCCGGGTGCGCTGTTTGTGTTTATGGCCGGTGTTTCAGCTGGAAATGAAAAGGCCGGAGACTTGCGTCTCCGGCCTTGGATTTAGAAACTCAGCTGCCGTTAGGACTTACGACGATAGCGTCGCACGAGTCCGAGACCGAGCAGACCGATCCCCATCAGAGACATCGTCATCGGTTCGGGGACGATCGTCTGATTGAAGCCGCTGCCGCCGGTGACATCCTTGTTGACCCAGTAAGTGCAGTTGCCTTGTGAGCAGTTCGTATTCGGACTGATCGCGACCGTGACGTTATTGCCGTTTGTCGACGTACTGTTCGCGGTGATATTCAATACGTTTCCGTTGCATCCCTCACCTGTGAAGGTCGAGTCGCAGACCGTCTCGATTACTTGTGAAGTGCTTCCGCCCTGGAGGATGATGTCGATGATCGGCGATCCGGTGATCTCAAACTGCCAGTAAACGTCGGCCGTGCTCGTGATGCCGGTGTAACCGAAAATAAGCGTGTTTGCCAGGGTACTCACGCTGGCAGACATCGTGGTTGGAACCACGCCATTGTTACCGGTGATACTGAAATTCGAAAACGTGTCGCCACCAATCACGCAGCTACCCGTTAGATCGGCTGTGACTCCGTCACCGAAGGAAACAGCACTACCGCCGGTCGTAGCGCAAACGGGCGCCCCATAGCTAGCGAGACCGCCTAGCACAACCATCGCGCCTACCGCTAGTAACTTCTTCATTTGTCCTCCGACTGGACCGTTCGCGCCTACAGCTAGTGCCGCCAGCGGTCTACGCTGATGGTCCAGTATATGTTGAGGTTTACGCTAGTGTCAAGGATCTTCGCCAAATATGTTAGTAGAAGGGCGGGCATAGGCGTATATCTTCAAATATCTGATAATAGGATGGGTTAACAGCCAGACGGGGTTACCAAAGGAAGACAAGTACTAGCACACAACGGCCCGCCTGGTTCACTATGGATGGGTGTACCCACGCGTTCGAGCAACCGCGCCGATTCGACGTGCCGATTGCATCTTTGACAGAGCAAAGGAGGCCGCTCGATCATGAGCGAGGGAGAGGCATTAACCGAAGGTGTCTATCCAGGCTCAGAACTTCTGGATCTGCTAGAAACAAAAGATCTTCTGGCACTTATGAATCAGGCGGACCGGGCCATCCCGGCCGCCATCGCGGCGGAAATACCCGCGATTGCGCGGGCCATTGAATTGATTGCGGCCGCGCTTTCCCAGGGCGGGAGGATCTTCTACATTGGTGCCGGGACGAGCGGGCGGCTGGGGGTTCTCGATGCCTCGGAGTGCCCTCCGACCTTTGGCGTCCCCCCGGAACAAGTCCGCGGCATCATGGCAGGGGGCGAAGCAGCACTTAGCCGGGCGAGCGAGACGTCTGAAGACGATCCGGAGGCGGGAGCCCGCGATCTGCTCGCCTCGGGATTCACCCGAGCGGATGTCGTTGTGGGGATCGCCGCGAGCGGCCGAACGCCTTACGTACTAGGGGCTATCGCAAAAGCCCGTGAACTCGGGGCGATTACCTGCGGCATTAGCTGTTCGGAAAATTCCGAGCTTTCCCGATCGGTCGATCTTCCGATCGAACCCAAGCCGGGACCGGAGGTTTTGGCCGGCTCCACGCGCATGCGGGCCGGCACGGCCACGAAGCTCGTGCTCAATATGATCAGCACGGCGGTCATGATCCGACTGGGGCACGTGTACGGAAACCTGATGGTGAACGTGCAGCCGGGGAATCGGAAGCTGAAGGCTCGGGCACGGAGGATCATTGAAAAAATCACCGGGGCTTCCTCCGAACGCGCGGCGGAGCTACTCGATCTGTCGGGCAACAACGTTCGCGTGGCCATCGTGATGGACAATAAAGGGGTGCCTCGCGACGAAGCCGAACGTCTTTTGGCGGCGGCCGGCGGGCGAATTCGAGAGGCGCTGAAGTAACGGAGAGGTCGTTGGAAAAGTTTATTATCCAGGGCGGAACGCCGCTCACCGGCGAAATCGCGACCAGCGGAGCCAAGAATTCGGCGCTGCCGGCGCTGGCCGCCTGTCTGCTGACGGATGAGCCCGTTTTCTTGGAGCGCATTCCGCGCGTGCGCGATATCCGCACGATGGAAGATCTATTGGAGCACACCGGCGCGCGCGTTTCCGTGAAGGACGGGATCGTCGAAGTGGACGCCGGGCGGATTGAACGTCCCGAAGCGCCGTACGATGTGGTCAAGACGATGCGAGCTTCGAGCCTGGTGCTCGGACCGCTGGTGGGACGCTGCGGGCGCGCGCGGGTTTCCCTGCCGGGCGGATGCGCCATCGGGACACGGCCGATCAATTTGCATGTCGCGGGACTCGAAAAACTGGGCGCGACGATCCGTCAGGAACACGGTTATATCGAAGCCGTCGCCCCACAAGGTCTGCGCGGCGCGGAAGTCCATTTCGATCGCATCACGGTGACGGGGACCGAGGACCTGATCATGGCCGCCGTCCTCGCACGCGGCGAGACGGTCATCAATAACGCGGCTCGCGAGCCGGAGGTCGTCGATTTATGCGCGCTGCTGACGAAGATGGGAGCGCGGATCGAAGGCGCGGGAACGTCCATCATTCGGGTGCAGGGAGTCGCGAAGCTTTCAGGAACTCGTCACGCGATTATTCCGGACCGTATAGAAGCTGGAACATTTTTGATCGCGGGCGCGATTACCCGCGGCGATCTCACCGTCACAGGCTGCGAGCCGGAACACTTGCGAGCGTTGATCGCGATGATGGAGCAGGCGGGCGCCGAACTGGCGCAGATTTCTTCCGATTCCCTGCGCGTCCGTGTTTCCGGAAAGTTGAAGAGCGTCGACGTGACCACCGAGGAGCATCCCGGTTTTGCGACCGATCTGCAGGCTCAGTTCATGGCGCTGATGACGCAGGCGGAAGGGATTTCGATTCTCACGGAAACGATCTTCGAAAATCGCTTCATGCACGCGCAGGAGCTGGCGCGCATGGGGGCGAACATCCGGCTGGATGGACGTCGCGCTCTGGTCGCCGGACCAATGCCGCTTTCGGGCGCGCAGGTGATTGCGAGCGATTTGCGCGCGAGTGCGTCGTTGGTTCTCGCCGGGCTCGCCGCAAAGGGTGAGACGACGGTGGATCGCGTCTATCACATTGACCGCGGTTATGAATCGATCGAGGCAAAGCTGAAGGGGGCGGGCGCTCGGATTCGCCGCGTCAGCGACTTGGAAAAGGGGACAGCCCGCTCTGTCCACGCGCAGGAGCGTCCGTGAGTTCAAAATTGACACGCGGGGGACAGAGTAGTCTGTCCCCTCGAGGAGGCGAACGCATGAGTATTCCCCACAAGACGCACAATCCGGGATTCGTCGCATTAGTCGACGAGGCCAAGACGCGAATTCGCGAGATCACGGCCGGCGAGTGCCGCAAGCTGGATGCCTTGCTGATCGACACGCGCGAGGATCACGAGTGGGAGGACGGCCACGCGGCGGGAGCCACGCACCTAAGCCGGGGAATTCTGGAACGCGACATTGAAACCGTCGTGCCGGATAAGTCGGCGAAAATCGTTTTGTATTGCGGCGGCGGATACCGGTCGGCGCTGTCGGCGGATTCGCTCGGCAAGATGGGTTATACGAACGTGTGGTCGCTGGCGGGCGGATGGAGGGCGTGGCTGGAGGCCGGATTGCCGGTAGTGAAGGATTGAGCTGCGAAACAAGAGCAGGTTCCTCGCTGCGCTCGGAATGACGTATTTTTTGAACAAATAAAGCGAGAATCTAGCGCGCGGAATTGGGCACGATACCCGACGCGGACGCGAAGCCGGGATTATCGGGCGTGCCGTAGCGCAGATCGATCAGCTCCACTAAATTCCCTTGCGACACGGGCGTGACTTTCCAAAACGGCGCTTGCGAGAACCGAATCATGGTTTGAAACTCGGGTAGCTTGCGCGCTGCTTCGACCGCGGGATCGCCGGGCGGAGTATCCAGGTTAGCGCGCTCGGCGGCGGGATCAAACGCGTCCTGCACGTCCAACGGCACGATGATGTCGAAGCCCCGACAGCGCGCGATTCCCTTCCACAGCGCGGGATGCACGAAATCCAAAGGCACGGCGATGGTTTGATAAGGCGCTTGATTCTTTTGCGATTCTGACGAGTACGTTTGCGAATCCAGCATCTCGATCGCTTTCGCGTGCAGGGCGAAGCGGCCGCCTTCGTAGGTAATCAGGGCGGCTGAGCAACCCACGCCCAAGCGGCGCGTGGCGAATTCGACGCTCGCGCGTGCGGAAAATCGGTTTTCTTGCTCCTTAATTTTCCGAGCATCGGCACGAGAAGACCGATGAATAAAATAATCCAGATCCACAAGTCCGCGATGTTCGTGATGTCGAGCATCAGGCGGCGATGCGAAAACGGGAGCAGGAATTCGATCCCGTAGGGATTCGTCCAATCGAGGAGCAGATGGCTGACGATTCCGGCGATCGCCGCCGCGTAGGCTTTCCACGAAAATTGCGCGCGCACCAGCAGCATGGGAAGGAAGGCCAAGACCGGCGCGCACGCGAAGGAATGCGCGTAGGTGCGGTGGTAGTCGAGATAGTGCTGGCGGTTGAACCAGAAAATTGCGTCGATATCCGGAGCATTGGCGGCGAGCATCATCATGCCGGCGCCGCGGATGGTGGTCTTTTCGAGGCCGCAGCGCGCCATGGCGAGGCCGACCATCGTGTGCGTCAGGTTTTCCATGCGATGCTCGTGGGGTGTTCCTCAGTCATGTTAAACAATGAGAGATCGAGGGGAGAGATCTCGGCATGGGTGCTTGGTATTGGACGGGCTGAGATCCCGCCGCAGGCCGGCGCGCTGCGCCCGATAGACCAACATAGAAAACTTTTCGGCCCGCTCGATCACTCTCGCCGTTCTCTGGCGATGTCCTCGCCAGGCTTCGCAAGCGGGTAAGCAACATGCAGCTCAACGATATCCGACGGGGAGCAGCAGGCTCAGCGCGTTCTTCTCGATTGCGAAGCGGCCGGGAGTGCGGCCGACGTATTCGCCATCGAGCTGCACAGGGGCGCTGGCGCCGCATTCTATGGACTCGCTGTGCACATCGGTAACGCCGGGCAGCAGGCGCAGACAGCGCGCGCCTACCGCCGCGAGATAGCTCGCGTACCGCAGCGGATTCGAACCTTCCATCATGACGACGTGAAAATCGTCGCGCAGAAGCGACGCGCGATGAGCGATCTCCATATCGCCGCCATAGTTCCTCACGCGCGATACCAGCGTAAATCCGGAGCGTTTGCGCGTATCTCCAGGGAGAGAACCATTCCGGGCCAAACCGTTCTGACTCGCAGCATCCTCAGGATGGTCGCTTACAGAATGAACGACGCGCGCGTCAAATTGATCCACACGTGCGAAAGTTCGCCCCAGGCCGGCGACCCAATAAGCGAATTTGCCTGTTTTGGCTTTCAATTCGGAATTTACGTCGATCACGATCGACGCGTCGAGTCCGACGCCGCCCATCAGCAGAAAGTAGCGAGGGCCTTGATCGTTGGTGAACCGTCCAAGCGCGATGCGCTGTTCGACGCTTTCCGTTAACCGTTGTGCGGCGCGGGTGAGTCGCGAGCCCAGACCTGTTTCCATGGCGAAGACATTCGCCGTGCCGCCGGGAAGCACACCCAGCACGGCCGAAGATCGCGCCATGCCATTGACCACCTCGTTGATCGTCCCGTCCCCGCCCAGGACCAGAATAAGATCGGCGCCGCGTTCGACGGCTTCGCGGGCCAGGCGCGTAGCGTCGCCCGGCGCAGTCGTCGCCAGCAGTTGGGGATTCCACCCAGCGCCGGAAAGGATGCCAGTGATACTTTGTAGAATGCCCTCAGGGTCCCGCCGAATTTTACCGGCGGTCGGATTATAGATGAGGACTGGCTGCCGATAGTTCGCGATGTTTCGAGTATAGCGCCCCGTGAGTTCCGTCTTACAAAAAATCGAAAAGCTGCGCGAGACGCTGCGCCATCACGAGAATCTGTACTACGTGCTGGATGCGCCGGAGATCACCGACGCCGAGTACGACGCGCTGATGCGCGAGCTGAAAGTGCTGGAAGAGGCGCATCCCGAATACGCGAGCGAAGATTCGCCGAGCCGGCGCGTGGGCGGCAAACCTCGCGAAGGCTTCGTCAAAGTAGCGCATTCGAGCCCCATGTTATCGCTCGATAACGCGCTGAATGAGATCGAACTACGAGCCTTCGATAAGCGCGTGCGCGATCTGCTTCCCGACGGCGAGGAGTTCCGGTACGTAGCGGAACTAAAGCTCGATGGGTTGTCGCTGGCCGTGAATTACCGACACGGAAAATTCGCGCAGGCCGTGACGCGGGGCGATGGCAGCGTCGGCGAGGATGTCACGGAGAACGCACGCACGATCCGATCGATCCCGCTGAGCCTTCGCGGACAGAAGGGCGATTTAGAAGTCCGCGGCGAAGTGGTTTTCGATCGCAAGGGGTTCGACAAGCTGAACGCGGAACGGACGGCTGCGGAGTTGCCGGTATTCGCCAATCCTCGCAACGCGGCCGCTGGATCGCTGCGCGTGCTTGATCCATCGATCACGGCGTCGCGCAAGCTCGAATTTTTCGCTTATTTCCTGATTCCGCCGGCGGCGTCGCAATCGGAGGCGCTGCGCGAGATCAAGGAAATGGGTCTGAAGGTGAACGCTCACTGGAAAGTGTGCGCGGACATCGAGGAATTAGTCGTGTTCTGCAAGGAGTGGGAGGAGAAGCGCGACGCGTTGCCTTTTGAAATCGACGGAGTGGTCGCGAAAGTGGATCGCGTCGATCAGCAGCAGCGGCTCGGGTGGACGGCGAAGGCTCCGCGATGGGCGATCGCCTTCAAATTTCCGCCGCGCCAGGCGAAGACGGTGGTGGAAGGGATTGAGGTGCAGGTCGGGCGCACGGGCGCGCTCACGCCGGTCGCGCATTTGAAACCGGTGGTGGTGAGCGGGGTCACGGTTTCGCGGGCGACCTTGCATAACGAAGATGAGATCGAGCGGCTCGGCGTGCATGTGGGCGATACGGTTCTGATCGAGCGTTCAGGGGATGTGATTCCGAAGGTCGTACGCGTCGTCGAGCACGGGAGGGATCGGCATGCTTTCCGGATGCCGAAAACCTGTCCGATCTGCGGCGGCGAAGTCGTTCGCGCGGAAGGCGAAGCGGCGAGCCGCTGCATCAACACCAACTGCCCCGCGCGTCTCAAGGAGACGATTCTACATTGGGCCGCCCGCGGCGTGATGGATATCGACGGCTTGGGCGATGCGCTAGTGGATCAACTGGTGGACGCGGGCTTGGTGCACAACGTCACGGATCTGTACGCGCTGACGCTTGAGCAACTGATGAATCTCGAGCGCATGGGCGAGAAATCGGCGACCAAGCTTCTCGCGAATATTGAAAAGTCACGCAACGCGCCCTTGCCGCGGTTGATCAATGGGCTCGGAATCCCTTTCGTCGGGGAGCGCACCGCGCAAATTCTGGCGGAAACGTTCGGCGATCTGGATAAGATCGCGAGTGGGAGCGAAGAGGAATTGCAACGGGCGGAGGAGGTTGGCCCGAAGGTCGCGGCGAGCCTGGCACGATTCTTTCGGGAACCGCATAATAAGAAGCTCGTCGCCAAACTGCGCGAGCTGGGATTCTCCTTCCACTATGCGGTAACGCGGAAATCCGGTAAGCTTGACGGGTTGACGTTCGTCCTTACGGGAACGCTGCCGCACCTTTCGCGCGAGGAAGCGAAGGCGCGCATTGAAGAAGCGGGCGGGAAGGTGAGCGGCTCGGTCAGCCGCAAGACGCGCTATGTGGTCGCGGGCGAAGATGCCGGTTCGAAACTGGACAAGGCGCGCGAACTGGGCGTCGAGGTGATTGGCGAAGAGGATCTGCTGGAGCTGATCGGATAATCCATGCGCCATGTTCGCGACGTCCTGATTTCGTGGGGACCGCTCGGATTGCTGATATTCGCGTCGATCGAATCGGCGGGAATCCCGAGCCCCGGCGGCACCGATGCCCTGCTCCTCGTGCTGGCGATCGCTCGGCCGCGGGAAGCCATGCTGTGCGCGGCACTCGCAACCATCGGCTCGCTGATCGGCAGCTTTATCTTTTACGAAATCACGCGCAAGGGCGGCGAGAAATTTCTGATGAAGTACACGTCCGGCGCGAACGGAACCAGGTTCCGGGAGTGGTTCGCGCGCTATGGATTGATCACGATTTTCATTCCGGCGTTGCTGCCCATTCCGATCCTGCCGTTCAAAGTTTTCGCCGCCTGCGCGGGCGTGATGTCTGTGCCGCGACGCCGCCTGATGGTGGTTCTGGCGTTAGGACGCATCCCGCGATACTTCGCCCTGGCGTACCTGGGGCAGCAATTGGGCGAGAATTCCACGGCGTGGCTGAAGAGTCATTTGTGGCACTTACTGGCGCTGGCGGCCGGTATCGGAATCGCGCTGTACCTGCTGGTACGTTGGGTGGACGCCCGCCGTCCGGTTACAATTAGGTGAAGAGGTTTTTCTTCCCCCATGGTTGGTATTTCTTCCGTCATCGAGGAAATCGCGGAGCTCAAGAAATCGCGCCGGGCCGTGATCCTCGCGCATCATTACCAGGATGCCGAAATCCAGGAACTGGCCGATTCGATCGGCGATAGCCTGGAACTCGCGCGCGTGGCCCAGAACTTCGAAGGCGACGTGATCGCGCTGTGCGGCGTGTGGTTCATGGCGGAAACCGCCAAGGCTCTCAATCCGGAACGCATCGTGATCGCGCCGGATCGCAACGCGGGCTGCAGCCTCGTGGACGCGTGCCCGGTAGACGAATTGCGCTTGTGGAAACAGCACAATCCCGGATACACCATCGTTTCCTACATCAATACTTCGATTGAAGTGAAGGCCGAAAGCGACATTCTGTGCACTTCGCGCAACGCGGTGGACGTCGTCAATTCCATTCCCGCGGATCAACCGGTGATGTTCCTGCCGGATCTAAACCTCGGCAATTACGTCCAGCAGCAGACCGGGCGCAAGAACATGAAGATCTGGCCGGGAACGTGCGTAGTACATGCAACCTTTCCAGCGCGCCGCGTGGCCAAGGCTCGTTCCGAATATCCAAATGCTCTGGTAGTCGCGCATCCGGAGTGTCCGCAGGACGTGCTCTTGATGGCCGATTTTATCGGATCGACGTCGGCGATTGTGGATTGGTGCGCGCGGTCGAACGCCGAAGAGTTCATCGTCATGACGGAGAGCGGCGTACGGTATTCGCTGGAACGCGCGGCTCCCGGCAAGAAGTTTTATTTCGTCGCCAACGAACAATGCAATTGCAGCGAGTGCCCGTACATGAAGCTCAATACGCTGGAAAAGCTGCGCGATTCACTGGAGAATCTGGAGCCTCGCGTGGAAATTCCCGCTGAGATCATCGCCCGTTCGCGCACGCCCGTCGAGCGTATGCTCGCGGTGAAACCGAGTCAAAAGTGAACTCACTGGTCGACAATTTCGGCCGCACGCACGACAATCTCCGGATCAGTGTGACGGATCGCTGTAACATCCGCTGCTTTTATTGCATGCCGGAAGAGGGCGTCAAGTTTCAGCCGCACGAGCAGATTCTGCGCTTCGAAGAGATCGAGCGATTCGTGCGGGTCGCGGTCAGCATGGGCGTGCGGAAGATCCGTATCACCGGCGGCGAGCCTTTACTGCGGCGCGATCTGGCGACGCTGGTCCGGATGCTGGGGGCCATCGAAGGAATTCAGGACCTCGCTCTGACCACAAACGGCGTTCTACTCGCCGAGCAAGGGCAAGAACTCTTCGACGCCGGCTTGCGCCGCATCAACGTCCATTTGGATACGCTCGACCGCGAACGATTCCAAAAAATCACGCGCCGCAACGATTTCGATCGAGTGCTCGCGGGCATCGACGCCGCGCAACGCATTGGCTACAAAGTGAAATTGAACGCGGTCGCCGTGAAGGGATTGGTCGAGCCCGATATCGTTCCCCTGGCGCGTTTCGGACGCGAGCGCGGAATTGAAGTCCGCTATATCGAGTTCATGCCGCTGGACAATCAAAGCCTGTGGGACAAGGGCCGCGTCCTCACCGCCGACGACATGATCGCGATGATCACGCGTGAGATTGGGGCTCTGCAAGAAATTCCCGATCAGGATCCGCGCGCTCCCGCAACGGAATACGCTTTCGAAGACGGAATCGGCAGGATTGGATTTATCGCGTCGATCAGCCGCCCGTTTTGTCTGAACTGCAATCGCATCCGGCTTACGGCCGACGGCAAGTTCCGCTACTGTCTGTTCGCTATCGACGAGATGGACATGCGGGCGCTGCTGCGCGACGGCTCGCCCGATGAAAAAATCGCCGAGGCCATGCGCGAGTGGGTAAAAGCCAAGTGGATCGGGCACGAGATCAATACGCCGAAGTTCGTCCCGCCTCCTCGCCCAATGTATTCGATCGGCGGATAACTGCGATCGGTGCATACGAGATTTCGTGAGCAGGTACTAGAATAGAGAGTGCCGGCGGCATCCCACTCTGCAACGCGCCCGGGTGGCGAAACTGGCAGACGCAAGGGACTTAAAAGTCCGACAGGGTCATTCGTTCATTCGTGCTAACTTTGGAACGTGCGGGCGTGGCGAAATGGCATACGCACCGGACTTAAGCGCAAACTTGAGTGCTCGCCGGGAAACGGGCGATGCAGAACTGCTCAAAGTCGGGGAACCCTGTAAAATGGCGATCCCGAGCCAAGCCCGGCCGAAAATGGTCGGGAAGGTGTAGAGACTAGACGGGCAGCACCTAACATCCCGGCACCATCCGGGACATGGTGAAGGGATAGTCCAGACCCCAAACCCTGCTTGCAATCAAGCGGGGGCGGCGAAAGCCGTAGTGGCAAGAAAATCCGTTGGACCGCAAGGTCCGTGAGGGTTCAAGTCCCTCCGCCCGCACCAATTTCACTGTGCGCTCGCGTAAGGCGCACAATATAGAGTGACGCTACACTTTGCCCTGCTATGAAGGCGATCCAATACCGCACTCACTTCACGGCCTTGGCCGTCGCGGCGGTCATATTTTGGGTCGTGAGGGATTTTCGCTTCCCTATCTGGATCTCCAACTTTAACTTCCTTCATTACGCGCTCATGGGTGCTCTGCATTCGACCAGCATCGTCGTTTCGCTGCAAGGTCGGAGAACGGCCCTTCGCTCTCTAGGTTTCGTCACGCTCGCTACGGCCCTGAGCGCATTTACACCGTTTATGGGGTTGATCGGGTCCGTGGTGTGGGTTCCTTTGGCTGACATTCTGCGCGAGAACGACTTAAGCGCCGACGCGATTCTTGTCACTGGCTCGGTAATCGGAGCCTCGGGATATTGGCTACTGGTGCAACTGTTTTGGTTTAGAACACGTCGGCGGACAAGTTGGTTTTGGGCAGTCGCCCTTTGTGCGACCTCGACTTTGCTGGTGGCGGTTACTCTCCATATGTTCGATGGATACGATCGCGGTGTTGCGAAAATCGACCCCGGTACCCTTTCTCCGATGCTCACATTCGGGTGGTGGTTGGCATTCTCGACCTCACTGTATTGGAGCGAGACGACTACGCATACCGCAGGGCGCAACGGTTCTCAGCTCGGACTGGTGCGTAAAGCGTCGATAGGTTTTGGTGTCGGCGTGCCGCTGATGTTGGTGATTGGGTACTTTGCGGCGGTGTCATGGGCACCGATGGACGCTGTGACGATGGCGCTTCCTCAGGGTGCACGGAACAGCATCAGTCGCGAACTTGTGGCGGGAGCAGATTTTAGTGCGAAGAGTCTCCCGAGAGCAAGGCGCGCCGTGAAACTGAATCCTGCGAACGGGGACGCATGGACGATGTTTTGCGCCACCGGTGTAAGGGACGGCACAGATGTAGAGGAAGTCGTGAAGGCTTGCTCGCGCGCAGCGTCGATGACCGATAACTTGTTTCACGCTCAGGTCATCGCTCAAGCTTATGAGGAAGCGCATCGACCGTGCGACGGCTTATCCGTGCTCAAGAAGACTATGGGGCAAGAGGAAGTGAATAATATAAGCCCGGTTTTCAGTGTGGGCCGCTTGGAAGCAACGTGCGGTGACCTGGAGAATGCAGAGATGCATCTCCGTGGCGTGGTAAGACTCCGCGAGGAAGATCTTCGCTCCAATAACTGGAAAGACAGGTCGCCGGAGGCAGACGGCAAGCCAGATACTTACGAGAAAGCCTTTAGGCTGTCTCTTTCGGAGGCGAGGCAGAATCTTTCTTCTCTGCTGACCTTGCGTCATAAAGACGCGGAGGCGTTTGAAGTATGCCGGTCCGCTCTGGGAACTGAACTGAAGCGATGTAACTGCCGCTTCAAGCCGCGGGAAGGCGTCACTTGCGATTTTTCCGCAACGGAATGATCAACACCTCCGAAGTCGCCAATTCGAGTATGTTCCGAGACGCGCGAGAAGTCCGTGAGTGGCGGAACTTACACATTTACTTACACAGTTTCACAGGTACGAGCTTATAACTTGCGTAGATGCATACACTTACGAACATCAATAAAAGACTTAAAATCCCTTTTTCCGTAAGGAGAGTGTGGGTTCAAGTCCCACCCCGGGCACCAAGATATCCTGCTTATTTTCAGATCCTTAAAATCCTGCCCAGCGATATGTGCGAATCTACCTAGCTTCCTTCGGCGGACGGCGTTGACGCTGATCGCCCGTATCACTTAAGAATCTTTTAAGTACGTTGCGATAGACTTGGCACGAGGAATACGCTCGGGCAGATCCGGAGTCCGACGGGAGCGCTTCATCCATGCCGAAAGTCAATTTTGTTCTGAACGGGAATTCGACGGGGGCTTCATACGAGCCCGGCGCTCATCTCCTTGACGTATTGCGCGAGGAATGCGGCGTCACTTCCGCCAAGAATGGCTGCGCGCCCGAAGGCGCTTGCGGCTGCTGCGTGGTGCTCGATAACGGACGCCCCGTGCTGAGCTGCCTGCGTAAGGCGGAGCAGATGGAAGGTCATCAGATTACAAGCATGGAAGGCTTGGAGGAGGATCTGAAAAAGGTTCTCGGTGACGCCTTCGCCAAGGAAGGCGCGGTCCAGTGCGGCTTCTGCATCCCCGGTATCGTCATGCGCGCGTCTCTTCTTGTGAAGCAGGGAAAGGCGCATGATCGCGAGGAAGTGGCGAAAGCGCTGAGCGGTCACATTTGCCGCTGCACCGGTTGGGCCCGCATCCTCGACGCCATTCAGACCGCCGGCGAGGCATGGAGCAACGGAAAACATGTGACACCGGGTCCGGCTCGCCGCCACAACTATTTCGGCGAGCAGTACGGGCGGGTGCGCACGACGACGTACAAGAACGGCACTCATCCTCCCACCGGCATCGGCGCCTCGCCCGTGCGCTACGGCGGCATCGATCAGGCCATGGGTGCGAAGCAGTTCGTCGACGATATGCGCCTGCCCGGAATGCTGCACGGCGCTCCGGTGTTGACGGAACATCCTCGCGCGAAGCTGCTTTCCATCGACACCAGCGAAGCCGGGAAAATGCCGGGCGTGGCGCGGATCTTCACTGCGGCGGACGTCCCCGGCTCTCGCGGAGTGGGCATCACGTCTCCCGATCTGCGCGTATTCGTGGCGCTCGGCGAAACCACCTGCGGCATCGGCGATGTGCTCGCCTTCGTCGTGGCGGATTCCATGTATCATGCGCGCGAAGCCGCCAAGAAGGTCCACATCGGTTATGAGGTTCTGCAGCCCATCACCGATATGTACGAGGCCATGAAGCCCGATTCTCCGTGGGTGCATTGCGAAGGCAATCAGTTCGTCGCTCCCAACATCCTTCTGCCCACTACGGCGTACTCGCGTGGCGATGTCGATCAGGCGCTGGCCACGGCGGCGCACGTGGTCGATCAAGTGTTCCAGACCCAGCCGATCGATCCCGCGTTTCTGGAGCCGGAATCCTGTCTCGCGGTTCCCCAAGCAAAGGGCATCAAAGTCTATTCGCAGAGCCAGGGATCGACTTACGATCACGACGCGATCGCCAAGATTTTGAAAATCGCAAGAGAAGACGTGGAGGTCGCGCTGACCTCCAGCGGCGGATCGTTCGGCGCAAAGGAAGATCACACGATTCAGGGACAAACCGCGCTCGCCGCGTTCCTGTTAGGTACGCCGGTGAAGACCACACTGCTGCGCACCGAATCCGCGCTGATGCATCCGAAACGCCATCCCATGACGATGCATGTCACCGCGGGTTGCGACGCCGAAGGAAGATTAGTGGCCTTGCGGTCCCGCATTCTCGCGGATGCCGGAGGATACGCCAGCACGAGCGCCAAGTGTGCGCTGCGTGCGGCCTGTCATACCGGCGGGCCGTATCGCATTCCCAACGTGGACGTCGAAGCGAAGGCGGTTTACACCAACAATCCCAACTCCGGGGCGATGCGCGGCTTCGGCAGCAATCAGGCGCAGTTCGCCATGGAAGGCATCATGGACATGCTGGCCGAAAAGGTCGGCCTCGATGGCTACGATATTCGCGAGCGCAACGTGCTGCTGGCGGGCGACGCCTTCGCCACCGGCCAGATCATGCGCGAAAGCGTAGGCATCCTGCAGACGCTGCAAGCCGTCAAGGATATTTATAAGAGCGCGAAATACGTGGGCATCGGCTGCGGCATCAAGAGCACGGGCCTGGGCAATGGCGTCACCGATGCAGGCGCGGTCAAAATCAGCGTGCTCCCCGGCGGCCGCATCGCCGCGTATACGGGCCACACGGAAATGGGCCAGGGATTGTTCACCGCGTTCCGCCAGTCGATTGTCGAAGAGACCGGCATCGCGGCAGAGAAAATCGACGTCGCGTGGGCGCCGGAGTTAGGCCAGAAAGTGGGCGAAACGTGGGCTTCGCGTGGCACCGCGCTGACCACCGCGGCGGCCATCGAGGCGGCCAAGAAGTTCAATGAAGCGCGCCAGACCAAATCGCTCGAAGAACTCGCGGGGCAGGATTTCTACGGCGATTATATTTGCAACTTCACGACGCGGCCGGGAAGTCCCGAAGCGCTGAAGAATCCGACGACCCATCTGACGTTCAGCTACTCGACGCAGGTCGTGATTCTCGGCGAGGACGGCAAGCTGGAGAAAGTCGTCGCCGCGCATGACGTGGGCCGCGCCATCAATCCCATGGCCTGCGCCGGCCAGATTGAAGGCGGCGTGCACATGGGCTTGGGCTACGCGCTTTCCGAGAATTTCACCAGCACGAATGGCATTCCGGATTCGCTGATGATGCGCGATTGCGGCATCATCAAAGCCAAGGATACGCCGGTGATCGAGCCGATCCTGATCGAAGTGCCGGACGAAGTCGGCGGCTATGGCACCAAAGGCGCGGGTGAAATCGGTCTGGTCGCAACCGCGGGAGCGGTGGCCGGCGCGCTGTATAGCTACGACAAAAAACGCCGAACCAGCATCCCCATGGACGACTCGGCAGCGGCGGCTCCTTCCGTGCCGAAGATCCGTCGCAAAGCCGGAGTATTGGCAGGCTGAGAAGTCCTCAAACTCCAGTAGATATAACCTGTCCGGTCGTGCGGCTTGGGCGGGCCTGCGGCGGTCTCTCAGACCGCCCCCTGACTTGCCGGATTCAGTGTGCGACCATCTGCTGCCGGCGTAGCGTCGCTTGCTCGGGTTCGGGCAGTTTCAGGAAGAACGTCAAAGAGAACATCACGATCGACGAAATCAGCGCCGGTACCGCCGCCGCGAGGAACAACTGCCGATTGGTCCAATGCAGCCCCATCAATTCGCCGCCAACATACGGACCGATGATCGCTCCCATCCGTCCGATCCCCAGCCCCCATCCCATTCCCGTCGATCGTAAATAAGTTGGATAGTACATGGCCGCCAGCGAATTAATCCCCGGCTGGCTGCCGACGACGCACCAACCGGCGAAGAAGATCGCCGCAAACAAAAGAAGCAACGACAACCCCGGCTGCCCGATCGTCGAAATGCTGACGCTCGCACAAAAGAAAGTAATCGTCAGAGTAGGGATGAATCCGAAACGGTTGATGAACCACGTACTGACGAAGGGACCGATGGTTCCACCCACTTGGACCATCGCTCCGGCGAGCACCGCGATGCGCGTCGATTGACCGGAGTCGCGAACCACCGTCGGAATCCAGCTCGACAGGAAATACAGGTTGAGCAGGTTCATGAAGTTGACGACCCACAGTAAGGTTGTCGTCACCGCGCGGCCTTCGCGAAACAACGCCGCTGCTGGATTGCCTGGTCGCGACTTGGTTTCTAACGTATACTCCGCCGTTTCAGAAGGCGGCGGGGCGGCGGGATTCAGCCGCTTCAACCAGCGCTCTATCGTCTCTTTTTTCTTCCCGTGAATCACTAAGTATTGCAGCGATTCCGGCAGATACAGGAACATCAGCAGCCCGATGACGAGCGGGATGACGCCTCCGAAGTAAAATACCGCGCGCCAGCCGAAGGCGGGAATGAGCCACGCCGCTAAAAAGCCTCCGAGGGCCGCACCCGCGGTGAAGCCCGTCCCTGCGATCATCATGACCAGCACGCGCTGCTTCTTCGGACTGCATTCACCGGCCAACGTCATCGCATTCGGCATCATTCCGCCGAGGCCGAGACCAGCGATGAAGCGGATGGCGAGCATCTGATGGATTGTGTGCACCTGCGTGGTCAGGAGCGTCGCCGCCGCAAAATATAGACACCCCCCGATCAGCATCGGTCTGCGCCCAAAGCGGTCGGCCAGCATGCTGCAGCCGAGCGACCCGAACAGCACGCCCACCAGCGCCGCGCTGAACACCGGTCCCAGTGCCGAATTTTGCACGCCCCATTCGCGGATGAGTACGGGCGCCACATAGCCCATCGCCTGAACATCGAAGCCGTCCATGATCAAGCACAAGGTGCAAAGGATCGTCAGGAGCCAGTGAAAAGGACCAAATTCCGCGTCGTCAATGATCGTGGAGACGTTGATCTTAGATGGCATGGACGACCCTTTCAGAACTACTCACGGGAACTACGGGAATTCGGCCAGAAGGAATGATAGCAGGCTTGACAGCGGCAAGGCTTAAAGAAAATTTGACGAGAACGGATGGGGGGGGAGAGCGGGACGCAGCCAGCGCGTCACCTCGCTCTCCAGCTCGCGATCAAAGTTTGGTTAGCTCTGAACCCAAAGCTTGAGGTTTCCCGTGCCGTCGTCGGTTCCCTGGACGTACCAGTTCTTGCCCAATGGATCGTGATCCATGGTCGTCGAAAAGTCAAAAGGCCCCTGGAACTCGAAGTAGTTCAGGCCTGTATCGGTGGCGAAAAGCTGGTGCCATTCTCCCGCCGGGATGAGAACCAGATCTCCCGGATGGAGGGGATGGCTGCCGCCATCGTAGTTCACATAGCCGACGCCTTCTTCGATCATGTAGAAGTGCTCCGGCGTCGCGGTCGCCGTTTTCGAAGCATGATGAACGTGGCGCGGCGCGTGCGCTTTCGGCAGATAAAGCATGCGGCCGATCTGGAGATCCCACGAGTGGGATAGACCGGTTTCTTTGTTCACCCAGAACGTACGGATCCGGAATTTCTTTTCGTCCACCAACACCTGCAGTTTCGCTTCGTCGAAGAAATAGCCGCGCGGGGCGCCAGCCGCCGCATCGAGAGGCTTGCCCGTGTATTTCGGCACCGTGACGCAAAGCAAAACAAGAGGAGTCGAGGAGGCCTTTACGGCGGCTTCTTCGCCGGGCTCCAGATACACGCCGCAGGTTTTTCTCGCCGGATGCGTCGTGGTCTTACCGTCCGACGTGAAGCTGATTTCCGCGCCGTCGCCTCCGAGGATATAGATCAGCTGCGAGCGAACGCTGACCGGAAACCGGAGCGTCTTACCGGCATCGACTTTATAGTGGGAGGCTTGCACGTTTGTCTGCGTAAGCGACGGGCCGAGAACCTCGCTCACAGCGCCCTCCGGAATGGAGGCTCCTGTTTTGGCACTTGTGGAAATAACAGTAATCATAATTTGTCCAGGACAATTATGAACCATCCAGCGGGAGCCTGCGTGGTCCCGTCCCATGAGCATCAGCTCCGCGCGAACCGTTGCGATGATGCACGGGATGAGTACCGGGCTTGGCGTAGGGCGCGCTTTACTGCCGTATCCGAAATGACTTCGGCCAGAGTGGCCTTGGCGGTCGAGCAGTTATACTCGTCCCAAGGCCATTCGTGTCTGAATTATTAAAACCGTCGACGAGTCCAGCGGACCGAGCGGCCGAGCGCGGACTCAAGCGCAGCCTCGGACTTTTCGATTCGACAATGCTGGTCGCCGGATCGATGATCGGCTCCGGAATTTTTATCGTCTCCTCGGAAATGGCGCGCAACGTCGGCAGTCCCGGCTGGCTGCTGCTCTCGTGGGTGATCACCGGTGTGCTCACGTTGACGGCGGCGCTTTCCTACGGTGAACTCGCGGCGATGATGCCGCAGGCCGGCGGCCAGTACGTTTATTTGCGCGAAGCGTTCTCGCCCTTGTGGGGATTCCTCTACGGCTGGACACTGTTCATGGTCATCCAGACGGGCACGATCGCGGCCGTAGGCGTCGCTTTTGCGCGTTACCTCGGCATCCTGTGGCCCGAGATTTCGGAAAGTAACTACCTGATCTCTCCGCTGCACATTTCCAGCGGTTACGCGATCTCGCTTTCCACCGCGCAACTCGTGGCAATTTTCGTCATTCTCCTGTTGAGTTGGACCAATTCGCGCGGACTGCACTACGGCAAACATGTGCAGAATTTCTTCACGGTCGCGAAGATCGGATCGCTCGTCGGACTGGTCGCGTTGGGGCTTTTTTGGGGCTGGAATCGAACTGCCGCGAGCGGCAACTTCGGAGACATGTGGACGCCACGCGGCTTCACGCCTTCCGCGCCGGGATTGACGCCGGAAACGATGTTTGGATTGTTAGTCGCGCTCTGCGTCGCACAGACCGGATCGCTGTTTTCCGCCGACGCGTGGAATAACATCACCTTCACTGCCGGCGAGGTTCGAAATCCGCGCAAGAATGTCCCTCTTTCGCTGGCCTTCGGCACGGCGATCGTGATCGGGCTTTACATATTGGCAAACGTCGCATACTTGGCGGTGCTGCCGTTAGGCAGCATTCAAAAAGCCCCGCTCGATCGCGTCGCCAGTGCGATGGTCGGAGCCGTGATTCCTTCCGCTGGCGCGCAGATCATGGCGATCGCGATCATGATCTCGACCTTCGGCTGCATTAACGGGATGGTTCTCGCGGGCGCGCGCGCGTTTTTCGCGATGGCGAAAGACGGATTGTTCTTCCGCGGCGCGACGTCCATTAATCGAGCCGAGGTCCCCGGGAAGGCTCTCTTTATGCAAGCCGCATGGACGGCGTTTCTGGTGTTGCCGCGAACTTACAACACAGCGACCAAAACTTACGGTAATCTCTACGGCAATCTGCTCGATTACGTCATCTCCGCCGCCCTGATCTTCTACATCCTGACGATCGCGGGCGTTTTCGTGCTGCGCAAAAAACGTCCCGACGCCGAGCGTCCGTATCGCGCGTTCGGGTATCCGGTCGTTCCGATTCTCTATATCGTCGGCGCGGCCATCATTCTCGCGCTGCTCTTCGCCTATCGTCCGGCGACGACGTTGCCGGGGCTCGCGATCGTGCTGCTCGGGGTCCCTGTGTTCGTGATGTTCCGGCGGTACGGGGACCAAAAGGTCTGATATTCATGCTACATTTAATGGACTAGGTCAAACGCTGTAGTTCACTAGCGACCGGAGGGTAATGGTCATGAGCTTCGCCAAGTCCCTGATTCGAGTGGCTTTCGGGATAGCATTGGGTTTCGCGTTGCTTCCCGGCGCTAAAGCGACGACCCTCTACTACGATTTTTCGGTCACGGCGACGTCCGGGCCGCTCAATGGCGATATGGCCTCCGGGACGTTCTCTTTCGATTCCAGCAGTATCACCCCTGGCAGCACGAACACGACCGCTGGGCTATTGACCTCGCTGAGTTTCACCTGGGACAGCGTAGCCTATACGGAGGCAACAGCAAATACCGGATGGCTCGTGTTTGATGGCAGCGGCAACCTGACCGACGCAACCTTCGGGAATGACTGTATCGCCGGGACCTGCTCCGTCAATGCCGGAGTCGAACAGTGGTATGTAGGAGACGGTAGCTTCACCTACACGCTTGCTTCCGATTCATCGACTTTTTGGTCCGGGACATACAGCTTTAGCCAGATTCCAGAGCCCTCGACAGTCGCTTTGACGAGCGCAGGGGCGCTGGCGTTGTTCGCTCTGCGCCGTCGTCGTCGCAAAGTCTGACAAGGAACTCGATCGCGCCACCCGATAGAACCGCGCGCCGAATGCCGCCTCACCCTCATTGCACTACCGGGTTTTTGAGACGGCTGGTAAGCTGATAGTGCATGACCCTCGACGAATTGGAAAGAGAGTACGTTACGCTCCGCCAGCAGGCTGACGCTGTGCGGAGCTATCTTTGACGCGCCCGCCCGTAAGGCCCAGCTAGCCAAAACCGAAGAACAGATCAACGCGCCGGATTTCTGGGCGCAGCCTGAAAAAAGCCAGAAGGTGATGCAGGATCGCAAGCGCCTGCAGGAGCAGGTCGGCCAGGACGAAAAGATCACGGCGATCGCCAGCGACCTGGATACTTTGTTCGAGCTTGCCCGCGAAGGCGAGAACGTCAACAGCGATCTGGAGCGCGAGATGAAACAACTCGCCGCATATCTGGAGAAGCTCGAAACGCAGATGCTGCTCGCAGGCGAGAACGATGCGGCGAGCGCGATCGTCACGATCCATCCGGGCGCGGGGGGCACCGAAAGCCAGGACTGGGCCGAGATGCTGCTGCGCATGTATCTGCGCTGGGCGGAACGCAACCGCATGGAAACCGTGATCACCGACCGCCTGGAGGGTGAAGGCGCCGGGATCAAATCGGTGACCTTCGAAGTGAATGGCGAGAACGCGTACGGCCTGCTCCAGAGCGAAGTGGGCGTGCATCGCTTGGTGCGAATTTCTCCGTTCGACGCGAACGCGCGCCGGCATACGTCGTTTGCGTCGGTGTTCGTCTATCCGCAGATCGACGACGAGATCAATATCGACATCAAGCCCGACGATCTGCGCGTCGATACCTTTCGCGCCGGCGGCGCGGGCGGCCAGCACGTCAACCGAACGGATTCCGCCGTGCGCATGACGCACCTGCCGACCAACATCGTCGTGCAGTGCCAGAACGAACGCAGTCAGCATAAGAATCGTGCGAGCGCCTTAAAACAAATGCGCGCGAAGCTCTACGAACACGAGCTGGCGAAAAAGCGTGTGGAAGAACGCAAGCTGGAAGATACCAAGCTCGGGATCAACTTCGGAAGCCAGATTCGCAGTTACGTACTCGCTCCGTACAGGATGATCAAGGATCATCGCACCAAGCTGTCGGTCGGCGACGTGGACCGCGTGTTGGACGGAGATCTTGACGATTTCATTCATGCATTCCTCGCATGGCAGAAGACCGGGAAGACGGTCGCGACAGGCGCGGACAAAGATGATCTCGATTAGCAGGGCGTTGAAGCATTCAAGCGGATGGCGTCGAGAAGAGTCTCGACGCGGCACGCATAAGTGCGTGCGCCACGGGACTGCGTGACGATCTCTTTACACGCCGCCGCCGCTCGAATTCGCACGGGCGAGCTGGTCGCGTTCCCGACCGAAACGGTGTACGGCCTCGGCGCAAATGCTCTAGACGCCTCCGCGGTAGAGAAGATTTATGCGGCGAAGGGACGTCCCGCGAGCAGTCCGTTGATCGTACACGTCTCATCCGTAGCCATGGCTTCAACGCTTGTGACCGCCTGGCCGCCGGAAGCCGAGGCGCTCGCGCAATCGTTCTGGCCCGGCCCGCTCACTTTGGTGTTGCCTAAACAGCCATCGGTTCCCGATATCGTTACTGCCGGATTGCCGACCGTGGGGTTGCGCATGCCCGATCATCCTCTCGCGCTCGCGCTCATTCGAGCGGCGGGCGTTCCCATCGCAGCGCCCAGCGCCAATCGCTTCATGGGCCTTTCGCCGACGACAGCCGAGCATGTGCACGAAACATTCGGCGATGCGATTCCGATTCTCGATGGCGGTCCGTGCCGTGTGGGAATCGAATCGACGGTGGTATCGATCGTCGATGGAAAGATCACTCTCCTGCGTCCCGGCCACGTATCGCTGAGCGCCATCGCCGACGCAATCGGCCGTGCGCCGGAAGAAATAGCGCAAGCAACGACACCCGAAACCGGAACCGTTCACGCGGCGCCCGGAATGCACGAGCGCCATTACAGTCCGCGCACGCCGCTCGTGCTAACAATCAAACCCGATCCTGGCGGGGCATATTTATTTCACACCCATCGCGCGGAAGCGGCTCGCGTCCTGCAGATGCCCGGTGACCCCATTGAATACGCCTCGCGTTTATACGGGGCTCTCCACGAGCTCGACCGCGAGGGGTGGCCGGTGATCAGCGTCGAGCCGCTGCCGGAAACATTAGAATGGGCAGCGGTACTCGACCGCTTGAGGAGAGCGGCGGCAACACTTTGAAGAACGACGTGAAACGCGGCGCGGAACTGCTTCAGGAAATCGATCAAACGATCACGGCTACGCCGACGCTGTGGTATCTGGGCCACGCGGGATTCGTGCTCCGTTTTGCGACGATTACTTTTTACATCGACCCGTATTTATCGGGTCCCGACGCACCGCTAGTCGCCAGGCAAATTCGTCATGCGGATATGATCCTCGCCACGCACGTGCATCCGGGGCATCTGGACGTACCTTCTGTTGTCCCGATGCTGGTCGCCTGTGGCCGCGCCAAATTGGTGCTTCCGAAAAGCGCGGGAGATTCGGCTCATGCGGCGGGGATCGACTACGCGCGGATGACGACGACCGATTCCGGGCTGCGCGTCGAATACTGGAAAGACAATCTTTATGGACGTGTCTATGCCGTGCCGTCCGCGCATCCACAGCTCGACTGGACCGCGCTCGGAGGATATCCGTACTTGGGATATCTCATTCGTTTCGGACGCTGGACCGTCTACCACGCGGGCGATTGCGCACCCTACGAAGGCTTGGCCGATCATCTGCGTCCGTTCAACGTAAACGTCGCGATCGTGCCGGTGGGCGGGAAGAATCATTCGGCGGGCGACGCCGCGCAGCTTGCGTCGGATATCGGTGCTCGTTGGCTCGTCCCGATGCATGCGACCAAAGCCGAGGAGAATGCGTTTGTCGATCACATGCTCGGGCAGCATCCCGAGCAGTCGTTCAAAGTTTTCGAAGTCGGCGAAAAGTGGACGGTTCCGGAAGAGTAGCCTGACGGCGCTGGCACGCGCTCACGGCTCGATCCGCGAACTTTTATTGCGCTGCACTCCAAAATGATCCGCGAGCTCGTCGGCATAGCCTAGCGGACCCGTGCTGACCCCGTTTATATCCGGGAGCATTGTGGCATTCCATTCGTCGTACGCCTGCACCATGCGCTTGAAAACTTCGGGCTGGCGCACTTTTTGATCCGCGCGCTCCAGCGGATCGTCGACCACGTTGAAGAGAAATTCGTTGCCCGCGATCTTCAAATACTTCATGTCGCCGTCCCGAAACGCCCGCTGTGCGTTGAAGTGATAACGCCAGTAAAGCTTGCGCGGGACCGGCGCGGCTTTCGCGGCGAGCTGCGGCAACAGATTCATTCCGTCCAAGGGATACGCCGGATCGGCCCCAGTGCCGGCCGCCGCGAGAAACGTCGGCATCCAGTCCATGGTGATCGCCATTTGATCGGTGGTGCTGGCAGCGGGAATGTGGCCGGGCCAGCGCGCGAGCGCGGGAATGCGCAGCCCTCCTTCCAGAAGTTCGGTCTTTTTCCCGGTGAACGGCCATGTATTCGCGAAGCGCTCCCCGCCGTTGTCGCTGGTGAAAACGACAATCGTGTTGTTCGCGATCTTCCCGTCGGCGAGCGCTTTCAACACACGTCCCACCTGCACATCCATGCGTGTGACCATCGCCGCATACGTTTTCATGGAGCCGCCGTCGCGATCGACAAGAGCTTTGATACGTCGAGATTCCGCTTCATCGTCGGGACCTTCCCACGGCCAATGCGGCGCGTTGAAGTGGAGGCTGAGCAGGAACGGCTGTTGCGACTTCGCGTAATCGCCGATGACCTGCACCGCGCGGTCGCCCATAAGGTCGGTCAAATAGCCGGCCTGATGGATCTTTACGTCGCCATCCCACAGATCTTCGGTATCAGTGCTGGCATTGCCATATTTATGCGTGAAGTAATCGAGCGCACCCCAGCGGAAACCCCAGAAATGGTCGTAGCCGCTTTTGAGCGGTCCGAAATCCGGCAATCCTCCCAGGTGCCACTTGCCGATGAGAGTGGTCCCGTAGCCGGCCTTCTTCAGCAGCGACGGCAGCGTCGGATGCTCCGGCGGCAAGCCGTATTTGCTCTGGAACTGCAAGGGCTCTTCGAGACCGATACGGAGACGATATTGATAACGCCCGGTAATCAGCGCGGTGCGCGTCGCCGAGCACACGGCCGAGTTCGCGTAGGCCTGAAGAAATCGCACGCCGCCAGCGGCGATCGAATCGATGTTCGATGTCTTGTACTCGCGCCGTCCATAGCAGGAAAGGTCGGCGTAGCCCATGTCGTCGGCCATGATGTAAACGATGTTGGGCTTGGTCGTGCGATTCGATTGCCCGCGCGACGTCAGAGCGAGCGGTGCGGCCGCCGCCGCCGCGAGAACGTTTCGGCGGGTGAGAGAAGATGGAGCCAAGGCTTCCTCCTGTATCGAACGAATTTTAGCGTATCGGCAGAAGGCCCACAGTAAAGGATTTGTAAAGACGAATTTACGATGAACCCCGCCGAGAACCAGCCTCTCGATCGCCGTGGCGTTTTCCTCTTCCCTGCTCTCCTATTCGCCGTATGGATCGCTGCGTGGCTGGTGGATCTGGAATTGAAGAACGCGTTCGCCTGGAGCGAGACTGCGGACACAGCCTACTGGATCGCGATGAAAGTCGCGCTATGGGTGACCCCCGTGATCGTGCTGCTGCGGCGCAAGCGAATTCCTGTGGCGCGGTTTGTAGATCTCGTCACGCCGCTTCGAGGAATCGGAATCGGATTGCTCGCGGGATTAGGATTGCTGGCGTTCTCGTATGCAATGGACGCAGTGCTCGGAGGTACGTCGTTCAACATTCCGGTCCTCGATGCGGCTTTGTTGAACGGCCTGCTGGTCGCACCGGTGGTCGAGGAGTTCACGCTGCGCGGATTTTTTCTGACCTCGCTCGAGCGCGCGGGATTGCCGTTCGGGAAGGCGAACGTCCGCGCGGGAATCGTGTTCGTCGCGATGCATGTTCCTGGTTGGTATTTCGAGGGACGCCTACGGTCGCCGTTGAGCGTGCTTCAGCCAGCGATCTTTTTATGGCTGCTCGCTCTGCTGCTCGGTTGGATCAAGAAGACATCGGGATCGCTGTATGCGGCGATGGTCGTCCATATTTTGAATAACATTTACGCGGCGTCGAGGGGATGATGTGGCAACGCGCACAGCAGCGCATCGACGCAGGATGTGGCGGACCCCGTGCGCGCGATCTCGACGCAGGATGTGGCGCACGCACTTTGCGTGCCGTATCGACACTCATGTCGATACCTTTTGCGGTGGCGTGTTGATCACCCAGGCGTCGAGACGAGTCTCGACGCGGCACGCGTAGGCGCGTGCGCCATATCCGCCGCGAGCGTCCAGAGCGGCAAATCAGTGCGGAGGCTCGTACTTGCAATGATGCGGGCCGCCGGACGGCGCGTACGTGAACTTCGCGGCGTCCCATTTGTAAGGAGTGCATGCGAAGGACTTAATAGCGCTATCCGGCACCTCCCAGCCGAGAAGCTGTTCCCGAAACATCCCGTCCTCGTCCGTTCTATATTCCGTCGCCGGACTCCTGCCTTCTACGAGTTGATTCCCGTCGAACCATCGGCGCTCGTAATCGCATTCGCCGCCGTTGCACGACCGCTTTCGGCGGACGAACGACAAAAGGTCTTTTAGCGCGCCGTTGCGCAATCCAAACCACGCTTCCGTCTGCTCATATAGTACGGTCCCACCCCCACTAGCGCGCGCGATGATCTGCAGCTGGACACCGTCGCCATACGACTGAGTTACATGGACGAAGTCTTCGAGTGGAGTTTCGTACTTGCACCAGCATTCGAAAACAGCGACCCTTTTCCAATGGCCTGCCGACAAAACGGCTACCGCTGCATGATCGAATGAGCTGTGATCAATGCTTATGACGGCGACTGCCGGAAGTCCCGAGCTAAACGTTGTGTACCGCAAATCGATCGCACCGTAGTCTGCGGCATTGTTGTCACGAACGCCCACAAGTTCCAGCGCTTTCACCCGAGTGGCTCTGTCTTCGGATCGCAAGTCACGGACAACTGATTCCGGCGACGCCCACGCCGCAGGATCGCGGTTTATTCCCAGATCGCCGATCCGTTCGGAGAAAAAGGTTTGCTGCGCGGACGCGAGGACGCACGACCATGCAAGCAGCACAATCGAGAATTGCATGGAGAGCTAGCTAAAACGGAACGTCGTCGTCCGTCACGCCCTGATTCGACGGCGCTGCCGGAGCCGCTGCACGACCTCGGGGAGCCGACCGCATGGGAGCAGCGCCCTCCTGCGAGAAGCCTTCGTCCGGCCCGCCGCCGCTTTCGCCGCGGCCTCCGAGCAGGATCACTTCGTCGGCGACCACTTCCGTGGTCCAAACTTTCTTCCCGTCTTTATCGTCGTAGCTGCGCGTTTGCAGGCGTCCTTCGACGTAAATCTGCTTGCCCTTCAGCAGGTACGGCGCGACGTTTTCACCGCGCCACAGGACCACACGGGTCCAATCGGTTTCTTCTTTCCACTCGCCCGATTGCTGGTCCTTCCAGCGGCGGCTGGTGGCGACGGAAAACTTCGTGAGCGCCGTCTGCGACGGCGTGTAGGACGTCTCGGCATCGCGGCCCAGATGCCCGATCAGGATCACTTTATTGACGCTGCGGCTTGCCATGATTCTCAACGCTACCATAGATTCCTGCGACGGCCACACGCGCTGAAAATTCCTATAGACCGGGCGGCGAATTGCCGATGAAACAACCGTCCCACTTGACGTCTCCCACAGGTGTATCATTTGGCAATAGCCGTGCGGAGGATTGACGCGGATGGCTGTAAAGAGCGTGATACCCAGATCGATCCGTCGAATTGCTCGCGGAGCGGTCGGATATGCGGTGGTGGCGATTTCCGCCCTGGCTATTCCTGCGGCCGCGCAGGCTCCGCTGGGAACGGGCGGGAGGGTCCATCTTGTGGGCACGGATGAAGCCGTGCTCGAATCGCAGGACGTGCGCAAGGAAATCGGCTGCACTGTGACGCCCGTCAAGCCGGTGCTCGGGTTCGACCTGCGTTATCACGCCGGCTATACCGTCACGGTTCCGTTAAGGGAACTCGCTGGTACCGAAAACGTACTCAACATTCTCTTCCGCGTGACGCCTTCGGATCGCGAGGGTGAACCGGCCTACTTCATTCAACATTTCAAAGTCCCGAAAATCGAGGACGACGCCTCGGGCGATGCGCAGCTTGAGGGCACCGTGGACCTCGGCGAAGGAAAATACCACGTCGATTGGATGATGCGCGACCGCACGGAAAGCGTGTGCTCGTTCTATTGGGATATGGAAGCCGCGCTCCCTTCCAAGGACCGCGAAATGCACCTGGAAGAGGCGGCCGGCAAAGTGGAACCGGCGCACCAGGAGCAATTCACCGAAGAGCCTCCGGTGCCCCGCGTCCTGGAGCCCTCGCCGCTGAAGATCAAACTGCTGGTGAATTTCGCTCCGCAAAACTACAACGCCAGCTCGCTGCGGCCGCAGGATACGGTCGCGCTGGTTTCCATTCTGAGACGGATCGCCCGCCAGCCGGAATTCGGCAAGTTCTCGGTGGTTGCCTTCAACATACAGGAACAAAGGGTTTTATATCGCCAGCAGAGCGAGGATTCCATCGATTTTCCGGCTTTGGGGGACGCGCTCCACACGATCAAGCTAGGAATCGTGGATACGCACAGGCTCCAGCAAAAGCACGGCGACACCGATTTCCTGACGCAATTAATCGAGGATGAAATGAAGGACGCCGATCATCCGGACGCCGTGGTCTTCGCGGGTCCTAAGGTGCTGCTGGATGAATCCGTGCCGGAAGACTCCCTTAAACCATTGAGCGGTATCGATTACCCGGTCTTTTATGTGAATTACGCGCTGAATCCGCAGGCGATTCCGTGGCGCGATTCCATCGGCCGCGCGGTCCGCGTCTTTCGCGGCACCGAATATACGATCACCCGGCCGCGCGATTTGTGGTTTTCGATGTCCGAAATGGTCTCACGTATAGTAAGATCAAAACAGGGTAGAGGTTACGTCGAGACCGCTCACTGATCTTATGCGCTGGCCTTTGGTATTTGCCGCTTTGGCCGTAGCTTCGCTCCCCGCCGCCGCACAGAATACCCGATATACCAACAAGCTCGCGCCGTTCGTCACCTCATCGGTGAGAATCGTCGATCGCATGCTGGAGTTGGCGCATCTGAAGCCGGGCGAAACCCTTTACGATTTGGGCTGCGGCGATGGCCGTATTTTAATCGCGGCTGCGGAAAAGTACAAAGTGAAGGCCGTGGGCGTGGAGATTTCGCCGAAACTGGTGGCGGAAGCCCGGGCGAATATCGCAACCGCTGGATTAACCGATCAGGCCAGCGTGATTAAAGGCGACCTTCTGGACACCGACCTGAGCGACGCCGATGTCGTCACGATTTATTTGGCGACATCCTCGAATCAGAAATTAAAGCCGCGCCTCGAGCGCTTTCTCAAGGCGGGTGCCCGCGTCATTTCCCACGATTATGCAGTGCCGGGCTGGAAGCCTTCCGTCGTGGAGCGCGCCGACGACCGGCACGTACACCTTATCTACGTCTACGAAATGCCCCCGACAAAACTGAACGGGACTTCGTCGGCAGCCGACGCTCCGGCGCGGAATTAGCCGGGTATCAGCGGCTCCTCACCGCGCATGATTCCTCTCCGATCCACAGAACGGGTTTACTCCAGGTCCATCGCCACGGGCGGCATTATCGCTCTCAACATGCTGATCTTTCTGTATCAGGTCAGCATGCCGGAGGATAGTCTGGCGCTGTTCATCGAGCGTTGGGGCATCATACCGGACGATATCTCGGGGCATTTGTATACGCTTTTGACGTCCATGTTCCTGCACGGAGGCTGGCTGCACGTGCTCGGAAACATGCTGTTCCTGTGGGTGTTCGGACGCAATGTCGAGGATCTGATCGGGTCGGGCCGCTTCGTGGTTTTCTATCTGATCGTCGGTTTGATCGCCGGGATCGTGCAGGTGATCGCGAATCCCTATTCGCGGCTGCCCACCATTGGCGCGAGCGGCGCGATCGCCGGCGTCATGGGGGCGTATCTGATCAAGTTTCCGCGTGCCCGGATTGTGACGCTGATCCCGATCATCGTCTTCATCACGACCATGGAAATCCCAGCCGCGGTCATGCTGGTGTGGTGGTTCCTGATCCAGCTCGGAAGCGGCGTTGGATCGCTGGGGCGTGCGGATTATACGGGCGGCGGCGTCGCGTGGTTCGCGCACGTCGGCGGATTTATCGCGGGAATGCTGCTCATCCGCGTGTTCCCCCGTCAGCAGCGCCGCTGGCGGGCGTGGGACGTCGAGTAAATCGTCGGCTTCTTCCTTGTGCGAATTCCGTTTATTGAAACCCTGCCTGCTAAAATTAAATTTCCCCATGGAAATCGATAAAGTTTACGAGCCCCAGCGGTTCGAACCGCATTGGGCCAAGTATTGGGTCGAACACAACACGTTCCACGTCGAGGCTGCGCCCGGCCAGCCGTCCTTCTCTCTCGCGATCCCTCCGCCGAACGTCACTGGCTCGCTTCACATGGGCCACATGTTCGAGCATTCCATCATCGACGCGCAGATTCGTTGGCGCAGGATGAAGCGGACGCCCGAAGGCAAAACGGTTCACACGCTGTGGCTGCCGGGGACCGATCACGCGGGCATCGCGACGCAGATTATGGTGGAGCGGCAGATCGCCGAGCAGGGACTCACCAAGCGCGACCTGGGCCGCGAGAAGTTCGAAGAGCGCGTGTGGAAGTGGAAGGAGCAGAACGGCGGCCGCATCATCGAGCAGATGAAGCGCGCGGGCGATAGCTGCGATTGGTCGCGCGAGCATTTCACGCTGGATGCCGGGCTCTCGCGCGCTGTGCGTGAGGCATTCGTTCGACTCTACGAAAAGGGCCTGATCTATCAGGGCGATTACATCGTCAACTGGTGCCCGCGCTGCCAGACCGCGCTGTCCGATCTGGAAGTGGAACACGAGGAAACCGAGGGCAGCCTGTGGCACATTCGCTATCCCGTGGCGGGTACTGAAGAGTTCATCGTCGTCGCGACCACGCGGCCCGAGACGATGCTCGGCGATACCGCCGTCGCTATTAATCCGCGAGATCCGCGCGCGGAACGGCTGCACTTGAAGTCCGTCAACCTTCCCTTGACGGATCGTGAAATTCCCATTGTCCTCGATGACATGGCCGATCCCGAATTTGGCTCGGGAGCCGTGAAAATCACACCCGCGCACGATCCCAACGATTTCGAAGCGGGCAAGCGTCACAACCTCCCGATGATTCAAGTCATCGGCGAGGACGCCAAAATGACGGCGGCAGCCGGCGAGAAATACGCGAGCCTCGATCGCTATGCCGCGCGCAAATTGGTGGTCGTGGATCTGGAAGCGCTCGGATTCTTAGAGAAGATCGAAAAGTACAAGCTGAACGTCGGCAAATGCCATCGCTGCAAAACCGTGGTCGAGCCGCTGGTTTCGAAGCAGTGGTGGATGAAGATGAAGCCGCTCGCCGAGCCGGCGATTAAAGCGGTGGAGGACGGGATCATTACTTTCGTCCCGGCGAACTGGTCGAAAACTTATTTCGAATGGATGTACAACATCCGCGATTGGTGCATCTCCCGGCAGTTGTGGTGGGGGCATCGCATCCCGGCGTGGCACTGCGGCGATTGTAAAGCAGTGACCGTCGCGCGCGAGGACCCGACGAAGTGCACCAAATGTGGCTCGGTGAAATTGACGCAGGAAACCGACGTTCTCGACACGTGGTTTAGCTCGGGTCTGTGGCCGTTTTCGACGCTAGGCTGGCCGGACAAAACGCCCGATCTCGCGGCGTTTTATCCCACGTCGCTGCTGGTGACGGGCTTCGACATCATCTTCTTCTGGGCCGCGCGCATGATCATGTTCGGCATCGAACTGACCGGGCCGCCGGAAGCGCCTTTAGAAGATAAGATCCCGTTCCGTCAGATCCACATTCACGGCCTGGTGCGCGACGCCGAGCGCCAGAAGATGTCGAAGACCAAGGGCAACGTAATCGATCCGCTGGTGGTGAACGATAAGTACGGCACCGACGCCGTGCGTTTCGGATTGCTGGTGGCCGCGGCTCCAGGTAACGACATCGCGTTGAGCGAGGAAGTGATTCTGCGTGGACGGAATTTCGCGAACAAGATTTGGAACGCGTCGCGATTGCTCTTCAGCAAGGAGCAAGGCGAGCCGCTGCGGACTTCGCTCGCCGATCGCTGGATCGGAAGCCGTCTAAACGTCGCGATCCGTAGGGCGAATGAGGCGTTTGAGCATCATCGCTATCATGAAGCCGCCGACGCTTGGTGGACTTTCTTTTGGGACGAGTTCTGCGATTGGTATCTGGAGCTCAAGAAGCAGGATACGAACTGGGGCTTCGCGTATCAGGTGCATGAGAAAGCGCTGCTGGCGCTGCATCCGTTGATGCCTTTCATTACCGAAGAACTCTGGCATCGGCGGGGACATGAGACGTCGATTGCGCTGGAGGCGTATCCGGAGGCCGATGCGGAACTCGACGATGCGGAAGCGAAGAATGCCATGTCCGCGATGATGAGGATAGCCGGGCACATAAGGCTCTTGCGTGCGGAAATGAATCTTGAAAGGAAGGAGAAGTTAACGGGGCGAATCGACCTCGGACTTTGGTCCGGTGCGCTGCAGGACAGTTTGGGCGCAATCGAGCGGCTAGAAAACGTTTCTCTCCCGACTTTCAGCCGTAAGGCTCGCGTGCCGTTCTCGACATCTCCCGGGTTTGTTCATGTAAGTAATTCGTTTATGGATCCTGACGAGACTGGGAAACTCACGGAAGCCTGCTATGTGGAGTTCGGGATCCCGGCGACAGCGACTTCGTCGCAAGATCAAAAAGGGCGCCTGGTCAAAGACTGCGCCCAGCTTGAAAAGGTGATCGCCAGTTCTAAGCGTCAATTGGGAAATGAAGACTTCGTGAGCAAGGCACCGGCGAAAGTGATCGATGGAATGCGCGCCAAGCTCGCCGAGTACGAGGCGCAGCTCGCCAAAAACAAGGCGGCGCTCGGGGAATGAAATTTGACGTCACGCACCCCGAGGTCCTACGCGCTGTCGAAATCGCCCTCGAAGAAGATATTCGCACCGGCGACATCACCACGGATTCGACAATTCCCGCCGATCTTCAGGCCGAGGGACACTTCGTCGCAAAGCAAGACTTGACGCTGGCGGGCTCGGAATTGCTGACGCTTCTCTTCGACGACGTAGCTCTCAAACACGCCAGTGGCGATCGCTTGAAACCTGGCGACGAAATCGCGATCGTGCGCGGTCCCGCTCGTCTGCTGCTCACGCGCGAGCGCGTTGCCCTAAACTTCATGCAGAGGCTTTCGGGCGTCGCGACGCTCGCGGCGAAATACGTCACCGCTGTGGAAGGCACCGGCGCGAAGATTCTCGATACGCGCAAGACCACTCCGGGATTACGTATGCTCGAAAAAATGGCGAGCGCCGCGGGCGGGATCGTGAATCACCGTATGGGATTGTGGGATGCGGTGCTCATCAAGAACAATCACATCCAACTCGCCGGAGGCGTGCGAATCGCCTGTGAGCGAGCGATGGAAAAGGCGAAGCCGCTCGGGATTGTCGTGCAGGTGGAAGTGCGGACGCGCGCGGAGATCGAAGAAGCTCTGGCCTGCGGCGCGACCTTGCTATTGCTCGATAATATGACACCCGCGCAGGCGGCGGAAGAAATTCGATTTATAGATAAGCGCGCGAAGGTCGAGATCTCCGGCGGCGTGACGCTCGCCACGGTGCGCGCATACGCGGAAGCCGGTCCCGATTTCATTTCTTCCGGCGCGATCACGCATTCGGCTGACGCCGTCGACATCAACTGCGGAATCTATGCCCTATAGCGGGCCGTTCGATCTTGCGTCGGTCCACGAACGTCTTCCCGATCGCCGTGTTGATTGGCACGCGTCCATCGACTCCACGATGACCGCGACGGCGCAACTTATTCGCGAAGGCTGCGCGCCGGGGATAATCGTGGGAGCCGACCAGCAAAGCTCCGGGATCGGACGGCACGGGCATTCGTGGCATTCCGAGGTTGGGGCGGGATTATACGTATCCTTCGCGATCGATCCGCCCGCCGGAAACAGTTCTCTGCCGCTCGTCATGCTCGCTCTAGGACTCGCCGCACACGAGGCCATCGTGCAGACGAGTGGACTGTCGCCCGATCTGCGCTGGCCGAACGACGTTTTACTCGATGGAAAGAAATGCGCGGGGGTTCTGGCCCAGATGGAAGGCGACAGGATCGTCGCCGGGATCGGAATTAACGTCGGTCATACTGCATTTCCCGAAGAGCTTCGCGAAATCGCAACCTCGATCGCTCTCGCGGGAGCGCAGGTTCGCCGCGAGGATCTTCTTGTCGCCCTGACAAACTCGATCGACGAACACGCCGATATCCTGAAAACGAGAGGATCGTCCACGATTCTAGACATGTTCACCCGCGCGTCGAGTTACGCGATCGGACGCCGCGTGAAGGTGGATCAGCAGGGCGCGACCATCGAGGGTGTCACGTGCGGCCTGGATTCCTCAGGTTTCCTGCGCGTGCGGCAGGATAATGGAATCGGAACCGTTATACTCGCCGGTGGCGTTAGACCGGCCTAAACTTTCATGCTTCTCGCCCTGGACGCAGGCAATACGAACATTACGATCGGCGCTTTCGAAGGCGCCGTGCTCACCGGCCATTGGCGCTTGCGCACCATTCGCGATCAGACGCCCGATGAGTGGGGCATTCTTCTGCGCAATCTTTTTTCACTCTCGTCGCTGGATCTCGCGGCCATCGACGGCGTGGTAATTTCGAGCGTAGTTCCGGCCGTGGATCAGCCGCTCACCGCGATGGCGGCGCGTTATTTTCAACGCGAGCCACTGTTCGTCAGCCCCTCCATGGATTTGGGGCTGAAGGTTCGTTATGACAATCCTCGCGAAGTGGGCGCGGACCGGCTGGTGAACGCGGTCGCGGGATTTCAAAAGTACGGTGGCCCGTGCGTCGTCGTGGATCTCGGCACGACCATCAATTTCGACGTCGTATCGAAGGATGCGGAATTCCTGGGCGGTTTGATCGCGCCCGGCGTCGGAATGTCGATCAGCGGATTATTCGCCAGAACCGCGCGCCTTCCCATGGTGGATTTTCGCGAGCCCGAAAAACTCGTGGGGAGCAACACGGTCGGCAGCATCCAAGCCGGGCTATATTACGGCTTCATCGGCATGATCGATGGAATTGTCGAACGCATCGCCGCGCAGTTAGGCCCCGAGACAAAAGCGATTGCGACCGGCGGCCAGGGCGATCTCATCATCCGCGGTTCGCGGTGCGTGAAGATCTACGACGAGCATTTGACCTTGCAAGGGCTGCGTCTGATCTGGGAACGCCATCAGCCGCGGGCCACGGCGTAATCGTCGCGAACAACGCACGGCCGCTTGCCATGAATTACTTCAACTACTTTACGGAGATCGAGGATCATTTTCAGCAGGCGCGCGGCTCTGGCCTCTTCCTGATTTCGCCGCTCGATTGGGCGTTGATCGAGGCGTGGAAAAACGCGGGCATTCCCCTCGAAGCCGTGCTGCGAGGGATCGATCAGGCGTTCGAGAAATGGCGCAAGCGCCCGGCGAGAGCTCGCATTCAAATGGTCAATTCGCTCGCGTATTGCGCGCAGGCCGTGGCCACCGAAGCGCAAGCGATCGCGAATGGCGCCGTCGGAAAGAACGCGGATGCAACAGCCGCGCCGTTCGAGATCGACGCGTTGCGCGATTACGTAAAAGCCAACGCGACCACGCTTCGCAAGGCCGGTCATGACGATCTTGCCGCATCACTGGAGAATCTGGATCTCGATGTCCTGTTCGGAGATTTGGAGCAACTGGAACAACGGCTCACGGCCATCGAGGAAAAAATGGTTGCGCGTCTGCGCGCTTCCGCCAGCGAGGATGCACTGTTTGAAGCGCGGCGCTCCTTCGATGCGGAACTCAAAGCGTATCGCAGCAAAATGAGCGCCGATCAACTGGGCATGCTGGAAAAGCAGTTTCTGGAGCGCAAACTATTACAAGCCTCCGGGCTGCCGAGGCTCAGCTTATTCTATCTGCAGCCGTAAGAGTGGTACGGCCACCGTCAATCCGTTCCGCGAGATCGTCGAACTTGTCGTTCAAGTGTTCCAACCGTCGCGCCAGATCTTGGATGCCGGTTTCAGCGCGGCGATTGACGTCAAAATCCATTTCGCCTCGGAGGCGATCTTTCGCGTCCTGGCGATTCTGGCTCATCATGATGACTGGCGCCTGAATCGCCGCCAGCATGGAGAGAAACAGATTGAGAAGAATGAACGGATAAGGGTCCCAAGCTCCTTTGCCCAGGGCCTCGTTGATCGCAGTATAAATCACAAGGATGACGCCAAACGAAATGATGAAGTGCCACGATCCGCCGAAGCGCGCGACCTGATCGGCAATGCGTTCCCCGAAAGTGGTCTCTTCTTCGATCACCTCGTTTACGTTGCGCGTGACGCGGTTACGAACCAGATCGTGGGCCGCATGCACGTGTCGTCCGAGCACCGTCAGGATATCCATGCCCGCGTGCGGCTTCGCTTGCAGCAGGACCGCGATGTCGTTGCGGTCGATCTCGATGCACACGGCAGGCTCTACGACGATGGCCGTGGTCTTATGCGGCGTTCCTTCCAGCATGGACGCGAGTCCAAAGAGCTCGCCCGCTTCCGGTTCGCTGAGCACGACCTCCTGGTGATCCTCGTCGATCATCGTGAGCCGGACCTTGCCGGACACCATCACATACGCTCTGCCGCCCGGATCTCCGATCTTATAGATGCGCTGGAGCGGCGCGTATTCCTTGCGCTCCACCTGCGCGGCCAGCACATCCAATTCTTCCTGATCGAGCAACGAGAACAACGCAACGTCTTTTAGAGATTCGGGATCGCACGCCATCGGGTACCTCGCAAACAGTTATCGGTCAACGCTTCGATCCAGCATTCCACAAGCGGCTCGGAAGGGACAAGCGTACGGACTGCCTCGATTGAAACTCAGTTGTTATACAAATGTGCAGAGATTTGCACATCCGTGAGAATTTTCCTTAGCTCGGCGCACCAATTGCCGAGGGACTTTCTATGCCGTCGCCCGAACGTAGCCGCATGATCCTGCAAGCGCTCCAGCAGATGGAGAAGCAATTCGGGAAAGGTGCCGTGGTGCAACTCGGCTCGAACACGGTTCTACAGGTCAGCGTCATCCCAACCGGTTCCGTGTCGCTCGACGCCGCACTGGGCGTGGGCGGCTACCCGCGAGGAAGAGTGATCGAAATTTTTGGGCCTGAGTCGTCGGGTAAGACGACGCTTGCTCTCCACGCGATCGCACAGGCGCAGGCGGCGGGCGGGACGGCCGCGTTCATCGATGCTGAACACGCACTCGATCCGCAGTATGCGCGGGCGCTCGGCGTGGACACCGACAATCTCATCGTTTCGCAGCCGGATTACGGCGAGCAGGCGCTCGAAATCACGAATGCACTCGTCTCTTCGAATGTCGTCGACATTATCGTGGTGGATTCGGTGGCCGCGCTGGTGCCCAAAGCCGAGCTCGAAGGAGAAATGGGCGACAGCTTCATGGGATTGCACGCTCGCCTGATGTCGCAGGCGCTACGTAAGCTGACGGCGGCGCTTTCGCGCGCCAACGCCTGTCTCGTCTTCATCAATCAAATTCGCGAGAAGATCGGTGTGATGTTCGGCAGCCCGGAAACCACCACCGGCGGCCGGGCGCTGAAGTTCTACTCGTCGGTCCGGATCGACGTGCGGCGTACCGGGTCCATCAAGGACGGCGATCAGGCGGTCGGCAATCGCACGCGGATCAAGGTCGTGAAAAATAAAGTCGCTTCCCCATTTCGCGAGGCGGAGGTGGATATCCTCTACGGCCAAGGAATCTCGCGCGAGGGCGATCTCGTCGACCTTGGCGCACAGCACGAAGTTGTAGAGAAGAGCGGGTCGTGGTTCAGCTTCGAAGGCGAGCGGCTCGGCCAGGGACGCGATAATGCCTGCCGGCTCCTCAAGGAAAATCCGGAGACGCGGGATCGCATCGAAGCCGCGATTCGCACAAAAATAGGTCTCCCCGCGCGCCCTATACAAACCGAGGCGCAGGCGAAAACACAGGCCCAACCGAAGCAATCCGAAACGCAGCCGGCGAAAGCGGCCGTGAAGTCGGCGTAGCATCGCCCTTTTAGAGGCAAGTCTTGCTTTGGTGGGAGGCCGTACTTTGGTGGGCAGGTCCCCGACCTGCGGTGGCCTCGCAGACCGCCAAGCTATCGCCTCTGTAAAAGTCAGTGCATCACTTCGTTCTTCGGCGCGAACAGCAGATTCATCGCGAGCGCCAAACACGAGCCGACGGCGATGACGGAGACCATGGGAGTCGACGATCCGTTATCGAGGCCGCTCACCAGCATGCCGCCGAGGCCTCCAATCGCGAATTGGATGCAGCCCAGCATAGCCGAGGCGTTCCCGGCAACCTTTCCATGGGGCGCCATCGCAAGAGCTGTAGCGTTCGGCGAGACGAATCCCAGGCAGGAGATACACACAAAGAGGAGGAAAATCAGGAGAGGAAATCCACCGAGGTGCATCGTCTGCGTAGTAAACAAGGCGATACTGTCCGCCGCCGAAATCCACAGCACGACCCGCAGAATACTGCCGGGATGCGTGCGCCTGACCAGAAATCCATTGACTTGAGACGCTCCGATCAGCCCGGCGGCGATGATGCCGAAGAAGAGCCCGAAGCGGTCGGCGGAAACATGGTTCAACTCGATGAACACGAGCGGCGAACCTTCCAGATAAGCGAATAATCCGGCCATCGCGAGGCTGCCGGAAAGCGAGTGCACAAGGAATGCTCGATCGCGCAGCAGACCGCCGTACAATCGCAGGACGCCGGCAAGAACCACGGGATGTCGGCGATCCCGCGGCAGCGTTTCTTTGAGAAAAAAGAAGACGCTGACCAGGCATGCGGCCCCGAGAACGATGATGATCCAGAAAGTCGCGCGCCAACTGGCATGCACGACCAGAAATCCGCCGACGATGGGTGCGACCACCGGCGAGACGCCGATCACCAGCATCAGATAAGAAAAAATGCGTGCGGCCTCACGCGGAGGAAAATAGTCGCGAACAACCGTGCGTGCGATCAGCATGGAAGCGCATCCGCCGACGGCTTGAAAAAACCGCAGGACCGTCAACATCGTGATGCTGGTGGAATAAACGCAGCCGATCGCGCTCGCGATGAACAACACGAGGCCGAAATACAGCGGGGGCTTCCTCCCGTAGCTATCGGCGAACGGTCCGTAAAATAATTGGCCTAGCGAGAGGCCGACGAAATAGATCGCCAGCGTGGCTTCCACGTCGCCGACAGTGGAATGGAAAGACTGCGCAATCGCGGGGAAAGCCGGCAGGTATGTGTCGATGGAGAACGGTCCCAGCGCGGCAAGAGCGCCCAGCAGGAAGATCAGCCAGAACATCTTGCGGGGAACTGCCGGAATTGTCGTAGTTGAGGTCGCGGTAGACGTGCTATCCATCGAAGAACAAGTATAGGCCTCCCCGGCGGCGGTTCGCCGCAAAGCATCAGTTGCGAACGTCTCCGTCAATAGACTAAGCTTAGTCTAGTCATGACAGTAACGAACATTCACGAGGCTAAAACGCACCTCTCGCGGCTCCTGGAGCGCGTGGCCCAGGGGGAGGAAATCGTCATCGCCAAAGCGGGACAGCCGGTGGCGCGATTGGTGCCCTACAAGGAACCTGCCCAGCCAAAACGGGAGCCCGGCTCGATGAAAGGAAGAATTTGGATCAGTCCGGACTTCGACAAGGAAGACAAGGAAATTGAGGCGTTATTCTACGACAGCCCCATTGAACCTCCTGTTAGACACCCACGTTCTCCTATGGTGGCTCGGCGCAAACGAAAATCTATCGCGTGAGGGACGCGAAGCGATTCACGATGCCGAGCGAGTGTTCGTCAGCGCCGCATCGATTTGGGAGATCTCGATAAAGGTTGCGCGCGGTAGGCTGCGCGTCCACGGAGACATCGAGGAGCATCTCCAGTTCAATCGCTTCCGCGCGCTTCCGATCACGGTTGCTCACGCCGTCGCGGCTGGCCGGCTGCCGAGGCATCATGGCGATCCGTTCGACCGGATGCTCGTGGCACAAGCCGCATTTGAGTCACTCACGCTAGTGACAGCGGATAGGCACCAAGCTGCTTACGACGTGCCTATAATTCTGGTTTGATTCGGGACACATCGGGTCGTTTCGTCGAAGCCTTTCGTGGCGATCTCGGACCATCCTAGAACGTAGGCGATCGCCAGGAGCTCAACGGTCGCCGTAAGCGCAAACCATTGGAAACCGAACGTCGGGATCTCCCGGACCACGAACACCAAAGCGAAGCCGCGCGCGGCGAACACTCACTCCTGCACAGAAAACCCAAAACATCGTCCTCCGCCACAATTTTCGGCCGGCCCGAATCGTGTAGCCGAGTAAGATCAGCGTTGAAACTGTTATCCCAACCGTTCCTTCGGCAGGCCGATCCTCTTCGGCACATAGAGAAGCCAGAGAATGATTCCCACTACAAGCCCGACGCCGATCAGGGCGTATAGAAGGAGGTCCCGGATCTCCCGTCCGATGGTTGGCTGCAGCTAACGGGACACTTCGCCCTAATCCTCTTCGCTGCTCCCGCCGCTCACCTTCAACACCGCGAGGAACGCTTCCTGCGGGATCTCCACTCGACCCACGCGCTTCATCCGGCGCTTGCCCTCTTTTTGCTTTTCGAGCAGCTTACGTTTGCGGCTGATATCGCCGCCGTAGCATTTCGCGAGCACGTTCTTGCGCATCGCCGAAATGGTCTCGCGCGCGACGATTTTATTCCCGATCGCCGCCTGCAACGCCACCTCGAACATCTGGCGTGGAATCAATTTACGCAGACGTGAGATCAGATCCTTGCCGCGATCGTAGGCGAAATCCTTGTGGACAATCATGGAAAGCGCGTCCACCGGTTCGCCGGCGACCAGTACGTCGAGCTTCACCATCGGCGAGATGCGATGCCCCGCGAGATGATAATCGAGCGACGCATAACCGCGCGACGCCGATTTCAGGCGATCGTAGAAATCCAGAACGATTTCGTTCAGCGGAAGCTCGTAAACCAGCAACACCCGACCTGTGCCGATGTATTCAAATTTTTTCTGAGTCCCACGCTTTTCTTCGAGGAGCTTCAAAATCTCGCCGATGAACTCTTCCCGCGTGATCACCGTCGCATCGATGATCGGCTCCTCGAATCTGCTTGATCGAAGTCGGATCGGGGAATCGCTGCGGATTGTTGACCTCGATCACTTCCCCGCCCGTCGTTGTCACGAGATAGCGCACACCAGGGGCGGTCGTGATCAGATCGATCTGGAATTCGCGCTCTAATCGCTCCTGAATGATTTCCAGGTGCACAATCCGAGGAAGCCGCACCGGAATCCGAAGCCGAGCGCGGCGGAATGTTCGGGCTCGAAGCTAAAAGCGCTGTCGTTCAGGCGGAGTTTTTCGAGCGCATCGCGCAGCACGCCGTGTTCGTGAGATTCGACGGGATAGAGGCCCGCGAAAACCATGGCCTTCAACGGCTCGAATCCGGGCAACGGCTCGGCCGGCGGATTCGCGTGGTCAACAATCGTATCGCCGATCTGCGCGTCCGAAACCGTCTTGATATTCGCGAAAATGAAACCGACTTCGCCGGCCGAGAGTTCATCGCACGGGATCGGCTTGGGCGATTGATATCCGACGCCCTCCACTTCATACATCCTATTGGTCGCCCACAGACGAATCTTCTGGCCCTTGTAAATGCGCCCGTCAACCACGCGGGCCAGAATGATCACGCCTCGATAGGAATCGAACCAGGAATCGAAAATCAACGCGCGCAGCGGATCTGCTGGGAGCCCTTGGGCGGGGGCACCTTGTGGACAATGGCTTCGAGAATTTCGTCGATGCCGATGCCATTTTTCGCGCTGGCGAGAATCGCTTCGCTCGCGTCCAGCCCGATGACTGTCTCGATTTGCTCGCGGATCGCGATCGGGCTCGGCTGAAGGCAGGTCGATTTTGTTGATCACCGGAATGATTTCCAGGTTGTGATGCAGCGCGAGATACGTATTCGCCAGCGTCTGCGCTTCCACGCCTTGCGACGCATCGACCACCAGCAGCGCGCCTTCGCAGGCCTGCAGGCTGCGCGAAACTTCGTAGGTGAAATCGACGTGGCCGGGCGTATCGATCAGGTTGAGCTCGTACTCATTCGCCATTCTTGGCGCGATACGTCAGGCGGACAGCGTGCGCTTTGATGGTGATGCCGCGCTCGCGCTCCAGGTCCATGGAGTCGAGCACCTGCGCCATCATTTCGCGCTGCTCAGCGCGCCGGTGGTCTCGAGCAGGCGATCGGCAAGCGTCGACTTGCCGTGATCGATATGCGCAATGATGCTGAAGTTCCGGATGTGCGCAGGGTCCATGCGGTATGATGAGAACTGGGAACTTCGGAGTCTTTCAATTATCCCACGATGTCGGCTGATCCACTGATGGCAAGATCTCGATGCGCGCGGACTTAAGTTCGCGATCGTGGTCGCGCGCTTCAACGCAGGGATCACCGAAAAGCTGCTGGCATGGCGCTCGCGAGGCGCTGGAGAAGGCGGGAGCGGCGGGCGATCGAGGTTTTCCATGTGCCCGGGCGCTTCGAACTGCCGTTCGCGGCGATGAAGCTCGCGCGGCGCGGAGGCTCTTACGCGCAATTATCGCGTTGGGCGCCGTGATGCGCGGTGAAACTCCGCATTTCGATTACGTGGCCGGCGAAGCGGCTCGCGGACTGCAGCGGGTCGCGCTCGAAACAGGTGTGCCGGTCGCCTTTGGCGTCCTGACCACCGACACCTGGGAGCAGGCCGAGGCGCGCGCCGGCGGAGCGGCGGGGAACAAGGGTTTCGACGCCGCTGAGCCGGCGAGCCTCGGCCTGCTCCCAAGTGTCGGTGGTGAGGACGCCGAAGACGACCGGGACGCCTGTTTCGAGAGCGACGCGCTGCAATCCGCGAGCCGCTTCGCCCGCCACGTAATCGAAATGCGGCGTATCGCCGCGCACCACGGCGCCCAGCGCGACAATTGCGTTAAAGCCGCCGCGCCGCGCGAGCTTCATCGCCGCGAGCGGAAGTTCGAAGGCTCCCGGAACATAGAACACCTGATGGCCCTCCGCTCCCGCTTTCTGCAAAGCCTCGCGGGCGCCATCCAGAAGCTTCTCGGTGATGGCATCGTTGAAGCGCGCCACGACGATCGCGAAGTGAGTCCGCGCGCGTCCAATTCTTGCCAAGTAGGAGAATCGGCCGACATCGTGGGATAATTGAGGGTTCCGATCTTCTGAGTTCTCATCATACCTTAATGGATCCCTGCGCACATCCGAAATTTCAGCATCATTGCGCACATCGATCACGGCAAGTCGACGCTTGCCGATCGCTTGTTCGAGGTACCGGCGCGCTCAGCCAGCGCGAAATGATGGCGCAGGTGCTCGACTCGATGGACTGGAACGCGAGCGCGGCATCACCATCAAAGCCCATGCCGTGCGCCTAATTATCGCGCCAAAGACGGCGATGGATTATCAACTCAATTTGATCGACACGCCAGGCCACGTCGATTTCAGCTACGAAGTTTCGCGAAGCCTGCAGGCCTGCGAAGGCGCGCTGCTGGTGGTGGACGCATCGCAGGGCGTCGAGGCACAAACGCTTGCCAACACGTATCTCGCGCTCCATCACAACCTGGAAATCATTCCCGTGATCAACAAGATCGATCTGCCGTCAGCCCAGCCCGAGCGGTGCAGGAGCAGATCGAAGACTTAATTGGGCTGGACGCGAGCGAAGCGCTCATGGTCAGCGCCAAGAATGGCATCGGTATCGACGACGTGCTCGAAGCCGTGGTGCACTGGTGCCTCCGCCTAAGGGATCACCGGATGATCCGTTACGCGCGCTGATCTTCGATTCCTGGTTCGATTCCTATCGCGGCGTGATCATTCTGGCTCGTGTGGTCGACGGACGCCTCCGCAAGGGCAAAAGATTCGGCTGTGGAAAAGAATGGGATCCACGAAGTGGATGGTGTCGGTATCAATCCCCCAAAGCCATTCCGTGCGATGAGCTCGCGGCCGGCGAAGTCGGATTCCTGTTCGCGAACATCAAGACCGTTTCGGACGCGCAGATCGGCGACACGATCATCGACTGCGCGAATCCGCCGGCCGAGCCCCTTCCCGGATTTGAACCGCTGAAGGCAATGGTGTTCGCGGGACTTTATCCTGTGGAATCTCACGAGCACGGGTTGCTGCGCGATGCGCTCAAAAACTGCGACTAACGACAGCGCTTTCAGTGAGCCCGAACATTCCGCGGCGCTGGGCTTCGGATTCCGATGCGGCTTCCTCGGCCTGCTGCACCTGGAGATCATTCAGGAGCGACTGGAACGCGAATTCTAGATTACCTGATCACCACGCCCCTGGCGTGCGCTACGGGTCACCACGACGGACGGGGAGGTGATCGAGGTCAACAATCCCACGATTCCCGGATCCGACTTCGATCGAGGAGATTGACGGAGCCGATCATCGATGCGACCGTGATCACGCGGGAAATTCATGGGCGAGATACTGAAGCTGCTCGAAGAAAAGCGCGGGACCCAGAAGAAGTTTGAATACATGGCTCGGGTCGGGTGTTGCTGGTCTACGAGATGCCGCTGAATAGATCGTGCTGGATTTCTACGATCGCTTGAAGTCGGCTTCCCGCGGATATGCGTCGCTCAATTATCATTTGGCCGGGCATCGCATGTCCGCCATAGTGAAGCTGGACGCGCTATGGCCGGCAAGCCGATGGATGGGCTGTCCATGATTGTCCGCAAGGAATTCCCTACGAGCGCGGCAAGATCTGATCGAGAGACTGCGTAAATTGATTCCGCGCCAGATGTTCCGAAGTCGGGCGTCCGGCGGCGATCGGCAATTGCAATTGGTCCCCGCGCGCGAAACCATCGCGGCGATGCGCAAGAACGCGCTCGCCAGTGTTTACGGCGGCGATATCGCCGCAAGCGAAATTGCTGGAAAAACAAAAGGAAGGGCAAGCGGCGGATAAGAGTGGGGGCAAAATCCCGCAGGAAGCGTTCCACTCGCGTCAAGGTGAGCAGCGGGGAGCAGCGAAGAGGATTAAGGCGAGTGCTCCCGTTAGCTGCAGCCAACCATCCGGACGGGAAATAAGGGGAACTCCTTCTCCATGCGAATAGGCATCAGGCTTGTAGTGGGAATCATTCTCTGGCTTCTCTATGTGCCGAAGAAGGATCGGCCTGCCGAAGGAACGGTTGGGATAACAGTTTCAACGCTGATCTTTACTCGGCTACACGATTCGGGCCGGCCCCAAAATTGTGGCGGAGGACGATGTTTTGGGTTTTATCCGTAGAGAGTGAGCGGGGTGCGCGCAGCGCTAATTTGGTGTTCGTGGTCCGGGAGATCCCGACGTTCGTTTGCGATGGTTTGCGCTCGCAGGCTACAGTTGTAGCGCCGTTCAGGATAACGATCAATACGTGTTGGTACAATTTTCAGACGCAATAATGGTTGGCCAGGAGCTTAACGGCTTAATCACCGTGAGTAAAGTAGGCGAACCTGCCTACACCATTGACGGCAGTACGGTGAAAGTTTATTCGCCCGACCGCCTCGAGGGCGATTACAGCAAGACAATGGT
>CAVXVL010000053.1:0-64455 GCA_963765085.1 Terriglobia bacterium
GAGGCCGAGTACATCGCGAGACTCCGCAGCGGCGTGAAGGGCCATTTCAGCTACCGCAAAGTCGCATGGGAGATGAAAGAGAAAATGGCAGTCCTGGAACCAGAGCTAGGACGGCTGATGGACGCGACTCCACCGTGGATCGAAGATCCTTTGAAACGTTAAGATCATTTCTACCATCACGCTTTAGCAACACCTACACTGGATTTCCCCAGCGAATCACTAGGTGACGAGACTGTACCCAGATGCTAAGCTACCCTACAATCGGTGCCGCCGATTGTCGCTGGGCCCCTTGCCAGTGTTGCGATTCGATGGCTGAAATGAGGAGAGTTGAGTGTCCCAATCCCCCGGAAAGTTAGCCGAGACGCTTGTAAAAAGAGAGCGCGATATCGCCGATCAATGGATTGCGATCCAGGCTTCACAAGACAAACGGTCGTCCGCGAGCGATCAGCAAGAAGCGGGCCGCAAGTCGCGAGACTTGATGGCGGCGATCAGCGGCGCGGCGCGGACCGGAAGGCTCGATAGCCTCGCGGGCGCGGAGTGGGATCGGGCCAAGGATCTTCTGCGGGATTTTTCAGCGAGCCGCGCTCGGAACGGCTACACGCCGTCGGAAACCGCCTCTTTTGTCTTCTCCCTCAAGCAGCCGATTTCACGGTACTGCGCGAGGAGTGCGGCTCGAATGCCGAAGCGCTCGCCGCCGGAGTTTGGCAGACGACGGAGTTGGTGGATCAGCTTGGGCTCATCACGATGGACGCCTATCAGTCGACCCGCGAAGAGGTGATCACGCGCCAGCAGCAGGAGTTGCTGGAGTTGTCGACCCCGGTTGTCCGGCTGTGGGAAAACATCCTCGCCCTGCCGCTGATCGGCACGCTGGATAGCGCGCGAACGCAGATCGTGATGCAAAATCTGCTCGAAGCGATCGTCGCGACGCGCTCGGATTTCGCCATCATCGACATTACCGGCGTGCCGGTGGTCGATACGCTGGTGGCGCAGCATCTGCTGAAGACCGTGGCCGCCGCGCGGCTGATGGGCGCCGATTGCCTGATCAGCGGCATCCGTCCGCAAATCGCGCAAACGATTATCCACCTGGGCGTGGATCTGACCAATGTGACGACCAAAGCCACGCTGGCGGACGCTTTCGCCATCGCGCTCAAGCGCAGCGGCCATAGCGTCACGAACAACGAACAAATCAAAACCGCGCTCACGAGATAACCACCGTGGATAGAATTCCCATTTTGAAGATGGGCAGGTTTCTGCTCGTCACCATTCAAGTCGATATGCACGATCGTCTCGCGCTGTCCTTGCAGGACGATCTTACGGAGCAGATCGTGAAGCATCGCGCGCGGGGCGTGCTGATCGACATCTCCAGTCTGGAGATGGTGGATTCCTTCATCGGCCGCATGCTGGGGAGTATCGCCGGCATGGCGCGTCTGTTGGACGCGGACACGGTGGTGGTCGGGATGCAGCCCTCTGTCGCCATTACTCTGGTCGAGCTGGGCCTCTCGCTCGAAGGAATCCGAACTGCTCTCGACGTGGAGAAGGGGATGCTCGCGCTGCAGAACGCGGTGGACGCCGAGGAAGACATGGATGCAGGCGCTCAGCTCGGAAACGCTTAAGATCGACACGGCTGAAGACATCGTCCGCGTGCGCCAATCCGTCCGGAAGGCGGCGGTGTCGCTCGGCTTTGGCATCGTCGATCAAACCAAGATCGTCACGGCTTCGAGCGAGCTCGCGCGCAATACTCTCGATTACGGCGGCGGCGGCTCGGTGCAACTTGAAGTGGTCGAAAACGAGCGCAAAAAAGGACTGCGCGTGGTCTTCGAAGATCACGGTCCCGGCATACCCGATATTGAGCAAGCTCTTTCCGACGGCTTCACATCGGGCCACGGAATGGGCCTCGGCCTCGGCGGCGCGAAGCGCCTGTCTCATGAATTCGAGATCTCGTCAAAGATCGGAGAGGGAACGCGAGTCTCCATGCTTCGCTGGAAGTAACATGAGTGAATCGATTCGAATTGTAGTGGAAGAGCAGAGCCAAACCGCGGAGGCGCGCCGCGCGGCTCGACGCCTGGCCGGCGAACTCGGCTTCGACGAAGCGCTTGCCGAGCAGGTCGCCATCGTCGTGACCGAAGCCTGCACAAACTTGTTGAAACACGCGGGGCGCGGAGAAATTCTGGTCACCAAATTCCCTGCCGAAAAGCTTGGCGACGAAAGCTGGCTGGAAGTGTTGGCGCTCGATCGCGGGCCCGGGATGAGCAATCTGAATCAGTGCCTGCGGGATGGATTCAGCACGGGCAGTTCCGCGGGCGAGGGCATGGGCGCGATTATCCGGCTCTCGAGCGCGTCCGATTTTTTATACCGCGTCGGAAAAGGGCACGGCCATTTTGGCGAGGTGGAACTCCAAATCGGAGGTTCCCCATCCGGTTGCGAGTCCAGGAAAGCTGTCGATTGGAGCGGTCAACGTCCCCAAGCCCGGCGAAGAAGTTTGCGGAGATTCGTGGGGCGTGGTGCAGTCCGGAGATCAAACCACCATTCTGGTCGCCGACGGCCTCGGGCACGGTCCGGACGCGCATATTGCGTCGCGCGAGGCGGTGCGCATGCTGCATGCGAATCCCGATCTTGCCCCCAAAGTACTCACCGAGCGCATCCATCAAGCCCTGCGCAGTTCGCGCGGAGCCGCCGTGGCTGTGGCACGAATCGACACGCGCGGCGGCCAACTGACCTACGCGGGCGTGGGCAACATTTCCGCGCAGATCAGCTCCGGCTCCAAGACCAATCAGCATCTGGTCTCGGTGAACGGCACCGCCGGACACCAGGCGCAGGGAATTCGCGAATTCAGTTATCCGTGGCCTGAAGGGGGACTGCTGGTGCTGCATTCCGACGGACTGACGACCAGCACCGCCGTATCCGGTTACGCTGGTTTGGCGACGCGGGAACCCAGCTTGATCGCCGGTGTTCTGTACCGCGATTTCAACCGCGGTCACGACGACGCAACGGTGGTGGTGGCGAAGGCAGCCTGATGAGCAACACGATTCTGACGGTCAGTATCCGGTCCGAACACGATACCGTAGCCGTACGGCAGCGCGCGCGTCAGATCGCGCGGCTTCTGGGCTTCGATATGCAGGATCAGACGCGCATCTCGACCGCGGTTTCAGAAGTGGCGCGCAACGCCTTCAATTACGCGGGCGGTGGACGCGCCGAATATATCCTCGAAGGCCGCACCAGCCCGCAGCTTTTTATCGTCAAGATCTCCGACCGCGGTCCCGGGATCAAAGATCTGGAGTCGATTCTCGAAGGCCGCTATACGTCGCCGACCGGCATGGGCTTGGGCGTCATCGGCGCCAAGCGCCTGATGGATCAATTCGACATCGCCACCGGGCCCGAAGGCACGACAATTTTATTGAAGAAATTGCTGCCCAAGCGCGCGCCCCTGATTCGGGATTCCGATCTCGCGAATCTGACGAATTCGCTTGCGCAAGAACGGCCGCAGGATCCATTCCAGGAGTTACAGCACCAGAATCAGGAACTGCTCGCGGCGCTCGAGGACATTCGCAGCCGGCAGAACGAACTGGCGCGCCTGAATCAGGAACTGGAGGATACCAATCGCGGCGTCGTCGCGCTTTACGCCGAGCTGGACGAAAAAGCGGATCATCTCCGGCGTGCCGATGAACTGAAGTCGCGCTTCCTGTCCGACATGAGCCACGAATTCCGGTCGCCCCTGAATTCGATTCTGGCGCTGAGCGGATTGCTGCTCGACCGTTCCGACGGGGATTTGAATTCGGAGCAACTGCAGCAGGTGAACTACGTAAAGCGCTCCGCCCAGGATCTGCTGGAACTGGTGAACGATCTGCTCGACCTGGCCAAAGTGGAAGCCGGCAAGGTGGAAGTGAAACCGGTGGATTTCGCGGCAGCCGACTTATTCGCGGCGCTCCGCGGAATGCTGCGGCCGCTCTTCTTGAATCAATCCATCGATCTGGTGTTCGACGACACCAGCCATCTGCCGCGCCTCTTTTCAGACGAAGGGAAAATTTCCCAGATTCTTCGGAATTTCATTTCCAACGCTTTGAAATTTACCGAGAAAGGAGAGGTGCGGGTCTCGGCCGCGCTGGCCGGCGACGGACAGATCGAGTTCTCGGTTTCCGATACCGGGATCGGGATCGCACCGGAAAATATCGATTTGATTTTCCGCGACTTCGCGCAAGTGGATAACCCGATCCAAAGGCGCGTCAAAGGCACGGGTCTGGGTCTTCCGTTAGCGAAAAAACTTGCGACTGTGCTGCGCGGTGAGGTGGTGGTCAAGAGCGCCCTGAACGCGGGCTCGACGTTTACTCTGCGCGTCCCTTTGCGCCATCGCGAAGCCGGAGAACAGCAGACCGAAGCCGCGTCCGCCGAGTGGAAACCCGATCCTTCCCTGCTTCCGGTCCTCGTGGTGGAAGATAGTCCGGACATGCTGATGATGTATGAGCATCACCTGGCGAAATCCGGATTTCAAATTCTGCCCGCGCGCACCACGCGGGAGGCCGAGGAGGCTCTCGGAAAATTCACTCCCCGCGCGATCGTTCTCGACATCGTCCTGCGTTCGGAAAGCACCTGGGCTTTCATGGCAAAGTTGAAAAACGATCCGCGCACCGCGGAGATTCCCGTCTTAGTGGTCAGTACGATTGAGGATCAGGCCAAGGGATATCATCTGGGGGCCGCCGGCTATCTTCTGAAGCCCGTGACGCGCGAGGACCTGCTGCGCGAATTGAATTCCCTGACGAATCGGCCTCGGCCGCTGGAAGTTCTGATCGTCGATGATGACGAGCGCGACCGCTATTTGCTGAAGCAGCGACTGAAGAGCGCCGCCCCGCTGATTCGCGAAGCAGTGAACGGTACCGAGGGTTTTCGCGCGGCCTGCGAGAATATGCCGGACGTCATTTTCCTCGACATCAGAATGCCGGGATTGAGCGGTTTCGAGACACTCGATCTGATGAAGGCCGACGCCAAATTGAGCGACGTCCCCGTGATCGTCGTCACCTCTCAAGCTTTGTCGGTCACCGAACGTGCCTGTCTGCTGGAGAAGGCTTACGCTATTGTGGGGAAAGATCCCTCCAGCCGTGAAGACATCGTGGAAATTATGCAACGCTCATTAAGTGGCGGCCGAATGTCGGCCAGCCGCTAAGGAAACGGAATGGGCCACACCCCGCTCTGCATTCTCAACATCGACGACTACCTGCCGGCTCGTTACGCACGCACGAAAGTTCTGCGTCAGGCAGGCTTCGTCGTGCTCGAGGCCGGTACCGGCAAAGAAGCTCTGCAAATGGTGCGCGAGCAGAAGCCGGTGGTCGTGCTGTTGGACGTAAACCTTCCCGATATGAGCGGATTCGAGGTGTGTGACAATATCCGCAAAGATCCGGAGACCACGGCCACCACCATCATTCACATTTCGGCATCGAATATCGATCACTTCCACATGGTCACCGGCCTCGAAGGCGGCGCCGACGGATATCTGACGGAGCCGGTGGAACCTTCGGTGCTCATCGCCACGATCAAGGCTTTTCTGCGCGCCCGGGAAGCCGAGGACGCGCTGCGGCGCTCCAACGCGCAATTGGAATCGTTCGCGTATCGGGCCGCGCACGATTTGAACGAGCCTCTGCGCGCCATCGCCACCCATGCGCAAATGCTGGAATTACAGTTGAAAAACGGTTCGAATCCCGCTGCCGCGGAGACTTCTCTCCGATTTATCGTTAGCGCCGCCGATCGAATGGGGACTCTCATCAGCGAACTTTTGCGCTATGCGCATGTGACGCATGTGGATTTCGAGCCTCGGACGATTGATTGCGAAGAACTGCTCGGGCGAGTGTTATCGAACCTGGACGCCCCTATCCGCGAAACCGGCGCGCGCATCACGCACGACCCTCTGCCGGCCGTGACGGCAGACCCCCGCATCGAGGAGGTTTTTCAGAACCTCATCAGTAACGCGATCAAGTATCGACGCGAGGATCTCGTTCCGGAGATCCATATCTCGGTCCGCGAGGAAAACGGTTCCTGGATCTTTTGCGTTCGCGACAACGGGATCGGCATCAGCCCGGAGTACATCGGCACCATCTTTACCGTCTTCACCCGATTACATGGGCAGAAAATTCCAGGCACGGGTCTGGGCCTCGCGTTGTCCAAAAAAGTGATCGAAGCGCATTCCGGTAGAATCTGGGCCGAATCGGAAGCTGGTAAGGGATCGGCGTTCTATTTCACTCTGCCCGCGCAAGCGAAGCCGAAGTAAGAGAGAGTGTGTGGATCGCTCCCCGGGTTCACTCTTCGTTCTGACAAGGGTCGTCGACGATCTCGGTATCGAGCTTTTTAAAATAGCGCGTGTAAGTGTACGACTTCGCCAGCGCTTTGGGATCTTCCGCGGTCATCTTGTATTCAACGTATTGCCCGGCGAGCACGGGGCGGATGCGTTCCACAAGGTGCAATGCCTCGCTATGTTGCGCGGCTTGATCGTTGAGCCAGGTTCGATCGTTGAGGCCGATGGTGTCCACGATCAGCGTGTCGCCTTCCCAGCGGGCCACCGAGTCTCCCAGCCATGTCGGCTCCAGTTTGGCGGGATGCCCTCGCGTCAAATAGATGCTGCGCCGCATGCCGTGCGAAAGATCTTCGAACAGCATGACCAGCATGGTATTCACGGGCGCGAGTTCGATTTTAATCCGATCCTTCGCCATCATCCGGAAGGGGCCGACGGGCTGGCACATCTTCCACGGATCTTTTTTCAAATCGAAAGACTTCGCCTGTTGAGCGGCCTCCGGCAGCAACGCGATGGACGCAGGCGATCCAGCGTTCTTCATTCCTCCCGCAAGCGTCGTCCCATCGGGGACGGATTGGTAGACACCTTGTAAATCCGGCCGCCCCGATTGCGCGTTCGCCGACGACCCGCAGAGAATTGCGATCGTCGCTAGTGAAAAGAGGCTCCTCCGCATCATTTCACCTGCCGCGAACTGTCGAGTTGTTTCTTTAATGCAGCGTCGCGAAACTCTTTCCACGTCTCGGCGTCTTCGTTGCAGACGTTCTCTTCCATCTCGTCATTCGGCTGCTTTTTGTAATAGCGCTTGTAGCGATAGGCGGAAGTGAGCGCGTGACGGTCTTCGATCGTATTCGTAATCTCGATGAATGCGCCGTTGCCCACCAGCCGCACTTGCTCCATGAGATGCGCCTCTTCGGTATGTGGCTGCCGGCCGCCGAACAGCCACGACTTATCGTTAAAACCGATCGTGTCGACCAACAGCGTATCTCCCTCCCAGTGGCCCATCGAATCGCCGTTCCAAGTCGGGAGCAAATTCCGAGGATGCGGACGATCCATATAAATTCGCCTCACGCCCGCGGTGTTGATAATCCCGAATACCATCACAATGCGGCCGCGCTCCTGCAGCCACAGAAATCTTCCCGCCATGCTCGGATAGCGAAAAATTCCGTCGGGAAGACAGACTTGGCCGGTATCGTCCGCCACTCCGTCGGTCGCGTCCATGCGCGCCTTGGCCCATGGCTGCAGATACGGAGTGATGAACCCGTTGAGTTTCTCGCCCGGCGCGTCCTGCTTGAACCCGGTGCCCGCAAGATCGCGATTGGTCGCCAGCACGTAGTAACCGGTCCAATTGGGATGCGCCTCGGAAGCCGTCTGCGCTTGAGCAGGTTGGGAAAGGATTCTCAGAATCGTCAGGACTGCAAGAGCGTGGAAAGCAAGTTTCCTCATCATCTGTTCCATCCAATGGACTCGCCCGCGTCCGCGTGGAGATTTCAGGCTCCGGTCAGTATACACCCCAGCCACACGAAATGAGATTCAACTGGCGTGCCGGGTGTAAAATGCGGACGTTGTGTTTGGACGAAGGGATATTTGAATGAAGAACTGGCTTTTCACCGGAATGCTCGCGGCGCTCGTTTCTCCCGGCCTCGCGCAAGCGCAGACGCCCGCGCGGGAGTCCGCTCGCGGTGTTCTTTACGCCGCGACCGGAGCGGAGCTCACGCGCTATGAGATCGACGCGGGAAATGCAGTTCTCGTAAAGAAAAACTCGATTCGACTTCCGGCGAACATCCAGTACGCCTGGCAGCATCCGTCGCGAAAATATCTCTACGTCGTATGGAGCGACGGAGGCGCTGCTACCGCTGTTCCGGGAGCGACCACGGTGCCACTCGGGAAACTGCACGGCCTGAGCGCGTTCCGCATCGATCCGCGCACGGGAGATCTACAGCCGATCGGTTCCGTCGCTCCCCTTCCTTCGAGGCCGATTCACGTGAGCGTCGACAGGACCGGCACGCACGTATTGGTCGCCTATAACGATCCCAGCGGGCTGACGGTGCATCGCCTGAATCCCGATGGCACAATCGGTTCTCCCGTGAAACAGGCGGCGGGATTGGATACCGGAATCTACGCGCACCAGATTCGCGTCGATCCTTCGAATAAGACCGTGATCATGGTCACGCGCGGCAACGGCCCAACCAAGGAAAAGCCGGAAGACCGCGGCGGGATAAAAATTTTCAGTTACGCGGACGGAGTCCTGACGAATCGCGCTTCAATCGCCCCCAACGGAGGAGTGAACTTTCAGCCTCGCCATTTGGATTTCCATCCGACGCAACCGTGGGTGTTCGTCTCGCTGGAACGGCAAAGCAAGCTCCAGTTGTACACGATGAAAGACGGGTCCCTGAGCGCGACTCCCGTATTCACAAAGGACAGCCTCGTCGACCCGTCGCGCAAGTTTCTTCGGCAAAACGCCGGCACGGTTCATGTGCATCCGAACGGCAAGTTCATCTATCAGGCGAACCGCTCGGCCACCGTGGACGCAGCCGGAAAGCCCGTGGACGGGGGCGGCGAGAACAGCATCGCCGTCTACGCCATCGATCCGCATAGCGGCGAGCCGGCCCGCATTCAGAATGCCGACACGCATGGGGCGGAGCCGCGAACTTTCGCGCTCGATCCGAGCGCCCGTATTCTGGTCGCCGGGAATCAGACGGCGATCACTGCCGGAGGCGCGAACATTCCCGCGAGTTTGGCTCTTTTTCGCGTGCAAAACGACGGCAAACTCGAATTCGTGCGCAAGTACGACGTCGACACAAGCGTGGGCACCATGTTCTGGATGGGAATCGTACCGCTGCCTTAAATCGATTTAGTATTTGTAATTCACGATGAGGTGCGCGACGTTCGATGTCCCATTGCCCCACATGCTTCTCACGAAGAAGTTATCCAGAGGATCGGGATTTTTCACCACCACGTCGAATCTGCCGGCCTCACGCAGAGCTTCCGCGTCGAAGGTGACCTCGATCTCCCGGGAACTCACAGGCCGTGACGGCACAAGTTTGCCGTTGAAATAGACCGCCGATCGCCGCACAAAGTTGAATCCCGTGAGCTTTACGACGGTCGAATTGCCCTGCGTCACGATAATCGGATTCATCGTTTCGATGGCGGGCTGCGGCGCAAACGCGGGATCCGGAACCGTCCCATCGTCGGCTCCTCGCTGCGGTCCGCCTTCCGCGCCGCTGCTTGCCTTTTTCATGGCTTCCGCCCACGGCAGTCCTTCCACACTGATCGTGCGGGCAGCGGCATTATCAAAGGGACTGTAGTAATTCGCGTGGTAGCCCAACTCCACTAGCTTGCCGTCCTGAATCACGGTGTTGATCTTGTCCAGGTTCTTGATGTCCTGTAAGGGATCGGCGTCCACGATAATCACGTCGGCCAGTTTGCCCGCCTCGACCGTCCCCAACTCATCTTGTTTGCGCAGCATGTCCGCCGCATATTTCGTCGATCCTTGAATGATTTGCATCGGCGTGAGCCCGGCATCGGCCATGATCTGCATTTCCTGATGTAAGTCCACTCCCGGCACCCACGCGTCGTTGGTGTTTCCGGAAACGACCAGGCGCCCTCCGGCGTCGACGAACATTTTATGAAAGCGCAGAGCGTTCTCGTAGCCCTTCAAGCGACGCTCGCGCAGTTCTCCTTTGTCGATCCGGACGTAACTCCGCAGCGCCGTCTGCACGGCGGCGGGAGGATAGTAGGCGAGCAATTCCGGGTTCGTGAAAAACTGCCGGGCTTCGGCCGTGAACTGCTCCCATTCCTTGGGATATCCCGGAAAATTGATCATGAACGTGGGCACGAGCGCCACATGATGTTCCACCAGGACCCGCACCAATTCATGCGCCTTGGCGTCGTCCATCTCCGCATAGCGATCGAGTTCGTTGCGGTCGTCGCGCCCCTCTTTGAACTTGGACGGGTCCTTGGTGACCGCGATGCCAACGCCCGCGGAATGCGGCAGCGCCGCAACTCCCAGCAGCGCGGCATCCTTCGGGAATAATACGGGACCGTACGCTCGCGCGAAGAATGGCTTGCCCGCCTTGGTCGCCTCTTCATACGCGGCCTTGTAAAAATCCATCGGCAAGGCGCCATCATAGGAAAGGATGTAATCGGCGCCGGCCGCGATCCACGCTCTCACGAACTGCCGCGTTTCTTCCGCCGATTTAGGAACGCGCGTGTGAGTCAGCGGATCTTCAAAACCCGTCGACACCAGGGCGTTCGGATTGACGCTCAACCGGGAGACGCCGGTAAAAGCTCGCGGACCTTTTACTTTTCCGTGGACCACGGCGTCGCGATACGGAACCGCCGTTTCACCGGTGGTGCCGACATCGACCGTCGAAGTAATGCCGTGGTTCAGCATGGCCTCGCCGAAGTACCAACTGTAAGAGTTCTGGGAATCGAAGAGCCCGGGAAGAACGTACTTTCCATCCGCCTTGACGATCCAAGCGTTCGCCGGATACGGGACTTGACCCTTGCGCGAAACGCTGGTGATCTTGTTTCCCTGGATGACGACCTCAGAATCTCGAAGCGGCGTCCCGCCGTTGCCGTCGATCAGCGTGCCGCCTTCAATGACCAGCGCCGCCGGCCGTTGGGATTGCGCGATCCCGCTCACGACGGTCAAGAATAGAAATAGAATACTTCCGCGCCGGCAATGATGGATCGATTCCTTCACAGTTCCCCCAAGGTGATTGAGTGTACAACATTTTGGCTTCTTTCCTGGATTTCACTCGTTGTTGCGCTAAAATCTAACGGGACCTTGAGGTGAATCACATGAAGCGCAGGGCAATCGCATTTCTCGCGTTCGTTGGCTTGATGACGGCAACCGCATCGGCACAGGCGGTGAAGGATGTTCGCTCGGTCCTGGAAGCGTCCCTCAAGGCGATGGGCGGCGAAAATCTCAAGACGATCCAGTATTCGGCGGGCGGCTGGTCCTCGCGCATCGGCCAGACCTATGGCCTCGCCGAAGATTGGCCGCATTACGAAGTCGCCAATTACACGCGCGCGATCGATTTCGATGCCAAGTGGTCGCGCGAAGATTACACGCGCCGGCAGGGCAAATACCCACTGCTTGGCAGAGTGCCAATGTCGGACGAACGCGTCACGTCGATCCTTAGCGGCGATTACGCCTGGGACATGCAAGGTGACAAGCCCACGCCCCTCACGACTCTGTATCTGGATGGCGTTTCGTACGCCGAGCTGCGGCAGCTTGAGCTTGCGATTACGCCGCATGGATTCCTCAAGGCGGCGCTCGCGGCGAAGGACGCAACCGCGATTACACTTCCCATCGTAGGTGCGTCGGATGCCGGTCTTTCGCAATATGGGCGCAAGGTGACGATTGTGTCCTTCACGATGGGGAAATATCGGATCAACGGAACCATCAACGATAAGAATCTGGTCGAGATGACGGATACGTGGTTTCCGAATCCCGTCTACGGCGACATGGATTACGAAATGCGCTACACGAAATACAAGAATTTTGATGGCATTCAGTTTCCCACGCTGCTGCATGTGCACCAGGGCGATCCGAGATTGAATCCCGCGCACAACTATTACGAGTACAACGTCACCGAAGTGAAAGTGAACGTGCCGGTAGCCACGATGCCCGTGCCCGACGCGGTGCGGACTGCCGCAATACCACCCGTAAAAGTCGAGAGCCAAAAACTTGCCGACGGTGTGTGGCGGCTCGGCGGAGGAACACACAACAGCGTGCTGGTCGAATTTAAAGACTTTGCCGCCGTCGTCGAAGCTCCGCAGAATGAAGCCCGGTCACTGGCCGTGATCGAGGAAGCCAATCGGCTGCTTCCCAATAAGCTGATCCGCTACGTCGTCAACACGCATCATCATTTCGATCACGCCGGCGGATTGCGGACGTACCTTTCGCAAGGCACGACCGTGATCACACACGAATCGAACAAACAGTATTATCTCGACATCATGTTTTACCCCGCGGCTCGGGAATTGCAGCCGGACCGAATGGCCCTGTACAGTCCGATGTACATGATCAGCCGCCGTCCCGCGCCCATCGAGACGGTGGCGAGCTTCGCCGGCGGACCCGGCGGGGGCGCCGCAAAATACGTCATCACGGATGGCGATCACATCCTGGAAGTCTTTCACGTGCAGGACATGGCGTATGAGCTGGAAGATAATTCATACGCCCAGGGCAATCACAGCGCCGATATGCTGATGGTTTATCTTCCGAAGGAAAAGATCCTGATCAATGCGGATCTCTACTCGCCGCCGGCCGAGGGCGCGCAGATCCCTTCTCCCACACCTGGAATGCGAACCCTTTATCAGAACATGCGCAGGCAGAAGCTGGACGTCGCGCAACACGTGCCGATCCACGGAAGAGTCGGGACGAACGAAGAATTCGTGAAAATTGTGACTCAACCCGCGGGTCAAAACCGCTAACGATAGATCGACTTCCGTGGGCCGGGACTATCGCTGCGACGGAATCACAGCTGGAGTTTGTCGCCGCGCAGTATTTCCTTGACGTCGAATTTCTGATCCAACATGAGCCGCCCGATGCGGGCGTCGAATTCGACGTGCTCATCGTCGGTCGTGATGGCCAGACTGCGCGGGGAAAAGTGAATTGCGGCGGCTTCGGAAGCACGCATTTTACACGTTCGGGATTACGGCCCGCCCGAACGATTCCGATGCGCGATCAATTCGACGAAGAACGTGCGTCCGGGTTCGGGCATGGTATCCACCATGGGATTGAGCGCGACCGGGTCCGAGTATTTCGCGTTGAACGCGTTTCGTAAGCCGAGGCGCAGATCCAAATTGGGCAGCAGGCGTTTCGTCGTGAGCGTGAAATCCGCGAGGAAAAGCGGTCCGAGAGTGTTTTCCGCGAGCGACAGCCGCGCGGATTCGTAGCGCATCCCGGCGCTCACGTCGATTTTTTTACCCAGCGGCAGCGCGAAGTGCAACTGGGCCAGGTGACTGGGTGAATTTTCAAATTTGCCGGTGTCATCGAGCGACCTTTGCAGGGCGTAGCTGACGGTCGCCTCCAGCCAGTTCGTCGGATGGCCGTTCACTTCGACTTCGATTCCCTCCGCATGGATCGCATCCGCGTTCTGATACTGCAGGAGGCCATCGGGAAGGTACACCCCCACAATAAAATCGTGCAGGCGGTACCCGTATGCCGATGCCTGCAAATTCATTCGCTTCCCGAGTTTTCGCTCGACGTCAAGTTCCAGCGTTTCCGCGGATTCCGAGCGCAAGTTCGGATTGGCCGCATCGGCAACACCGTCGCCATAGAACAACTGATAGGCGCTGGGATCGCGAAAGCTGCGGCCGTAAAGAAACTTGTAGGTCCAGTCCGAACGTTGATAAATCAGGGCCGCGCGGGGAGCAACGAAATCCTGCCGATATGCGGATCTATCGATGCGCACGCCGAGATCGATCTTCCATCGTTCCGACAACTTTTTTTCATCCTGGACAAGAAGGGCGAGCGAGCGGTCGGGGCGATTGGTGCGCAGGTAGGTGACGGGGAAAGGAGAGACATCGAAGTTGCTCAAAAGCGCCCGGATATCCACGCTCGCTTCCGTACCCAAGGTGACGTCTCCGGCGAAAAACGGCCGGATGCGGTAGGTAAGTTTGCTCCCGACCCAATTCCCGACATCGCTTTGGCGGTTGTCTTCCACCGCGCCGTCGCCGAGCGCGTAATCGCCGCGGCTTTTATAGAAAAACGAATCGTAGTACGCGCGCCATAGCAGAGCGCCGCCGGCCACGTCGCGCTGATACGCCACGTCGACGAAGTCGCGTTGATCGTTGAACTTTGTGCCAGGGTCGTTGAAGATGGTGGGACCCCAGGATATCGGCTGAATCTTGCTGTCGCCGGAGAAAGCCGCCGTCACCGTCCAGTGGCGCCAATCGAGCGTCGCGAAGAAATGGTAACCTTTCTCGCCGGTCATGTTGACCGCGTTTCCGTAATTGGTTTGCGGAGTATTGAACTGCGGAAAGTACAGCGGACTTTCGCCCGCGTTGTTGAAGACCGATCCGGAGAAAAGAACCTTGACGCCGCCGAGGGTAGCGCTCTCGACGACCTGGCCTTTCTTCTCGCCGAAGCTGCCGGTGTCCGCGGTTAGGCTGAGCGGCCCGGCTTCGTCCGGCGATTTGGTGATGATGTTGATGGTCGCGAACATGGCGTTGCTGCCATACAGAGCCGAGGCCGGTCCGCGAATGATCTCGATCTGCTTGATGAGATTCATGTCGATCGGAAAATCATTCTCGAAGTACAGCATGTAGTTGAGAATGTTGTCGGCCATGTTGTGGCCGTTGACCATGACCAGCAGGTGGCTGGCATAATCGCCGGGAAGAGCAAAGCCACGCACGCCCACGGTTTCGTAGGTCCGGTCGTTATTGACGTAGAATCCGCGGACCGATGCCAGCGCCTCGCCGAGCGTGCGGTAGCCGTATTTCCGGATGTCTTCGGCCGTGATGACGGTTACGCTCGCGGGCGCCTCTTGAAGCGTCTGGGGATGCAGGGCCGCGCCGACGACCTGGACATGCATCAGCTGTTCAATGCTGAGCGTATTCAGGTCCTGACTCGGCGGGCCAACCGGAGGCGGATCGTCGGGCCGGCACGGCTGTGCGCACAGCAGTGCCGCGACGCACAAAAGCGTCAGACGGTTCATGCTTTTCCTTATCGCGTGCGTCCCGGAAAGCTTGATTCCTATGAGTTTTGCAATTCGGCTAAGACAGTCGCCCTTAAGGTCGATCTGACTTTTCTAGGGATTTGCAAGGCGTGCCCGTGCTTGACCGTATTCATGATGGCCGGAGACATGAAGTTTCGGATAGGGGGAATGATTTTGGGCTTCCTCGCGACCGCCGCATCGGGGCAGACCGCGGACGAGTATCACGTGAAAGCGGCTTTTCTGTTCAATTTCGCAAAATTCGTCGACTGGCCTTCCCAGGCGTTCAAGAGCGCCGCGGATCCCATCTCGATCTGCATTGTGGGCAAAAACCCGTTTGGGAACGCGCTCTCCCAGGCGGTGAGCGGGCAGAGCGTCCAAGGCAGGTCCTTTGCGATACGCCAGATCGCGGACCTGCAACAGCTGAGCGCGTGTCACATGGCTTTTGTGGCGGGCTCCGAACGGAAGAGGCTCCTTTCGATTTTCGAGGAAATCAAGAACTTCGCGGTCCTCACCATCGGAGAGAGCGAAAACTTTACGGCCGAGGGCGGAATGATCAACTTCCGGATCGAGGAGGGAAACGTGCGCCTGCAGATCAACGCGCAGGCGGCCGCGCAACAACAGATCCGCATCAGTTCGAAGCTCCTCGGACTCGCGGAGATCGTGCGTAAGTAGCGGCATGAATCTCACGGCGCAGTATCGAAATCTAACCGTAAAGCGAAAGCTGCGGCTGATCATCATGTCGACGGTGGTGGCGGCCCTGATTTTCGCCTGCGTGATCGGGGCGGCGTTCGATCAGATCGCGGCGCGCAACGATCTGCGCAACGATGTGGCCGTGCTCGCCGAGATCGTCGGGTCCAATAGCGCCGCGGCGTTGACCTTTCGCGATAAGCAGGCCGCCGAGGAGCTGCTGGCCGGTCTCAAGGCGAAGCGCCATATAGTTTCCGCGTTCCTCTATACCGACGATGGCAGGCCCTTCGCGGGTTATTGCCGTACGGGAGACGGCAGTGGCGTGGCGCCCCCGAGACGATCCGATGGAAGCTGGTTTGCGGACGGCAAACTCATCGTCTATCATGGCGTCCTCCTGAACCGACAACGGGCCGGGACGATCTACCTCGAGTCCGATTTGGGCGAACTGAATGCACGAATCACGCGCTCCCTGTGGATTGTGCTCGTCATCCTCCTGAGTACGGCCACCGTCGCCGCGGCGGTCGCCTCCCGCCTCCAGCGCGTCATTTCGGAGCCCATTGCCCACCTCGGCGATGTCGCGAAGAAAGTCTCAGCCGGGAAGAATTACACGGTGCGAGCCGTGAAGTACGCCGATGACGATCTGGGGCAACTGATCGACACGTTCAACGGCATGCTTTCGGAAATCGAGTCGCGCGACGCGGAACTTCTGAACAAGCGCGACCAGTTGGAAGGCGAGGTCGCGGCACGGACGGCCGAACTCGTGCGCGCCAAGGACCTGGCCGAGGCCGCGAGTCAGGCGAAGAGCGAATTTCTGGCCAACATGAGCCACGAAATCCGCACGCCCATGAACGGCATCATGGGAATGACCGAGCTGGTTCTGGACACGGAGCTCACGCCGAACAGCGCGAGTACCTGGACATCGTCAAAGCTTCCGCCGAATCTCTTCTGACCGTGATCAACGACATTCTCGATTTCTCCAAGATCGAAGCGGGCAAGCTCGACCTGGATCCGGCTCACTTCAATCTGCGCGACTGCCTGGAGGAGGCGCGTTAAGGCGCTCGCGCTGCGGGCGCATGCGAAGGGCCTGGAGCTTCTGCTCGAAGTGCAGCGCGAAGTCCCGGACTATATCGTCGGCGACCCGGTCCGCCTGGGACAAATCGTGACCAATCTGGTGGGCAACGCCATCAAGTTCACCGGAGGCGGCGAGGTGGCCGTGCACGTGGCGCTCGAGAAAAATTCCACCAGCGGCGGCGTCCGGCTGCGCTTCGATGTCCGCGACACGGGCATCGGCATCCCCGAGGATAAGCAGGCGGTGATTTTCGAGGCGTTCTCGCAGGCGGATGGATCCACAACCCGGAAATTCGGCGGGACTGGGCTCGGCCTGACGATTTCCACGCGTCTTGTAAAAATGATGGGGGGCGAGTTGTGGGTAGACAGCAGGCCAGGGGAAGGAAGTTGTTTCCATTTCACGGCTTGTTTCGAAGCGGCGGGAGAAAAAGGAGCAGCCCGGGCCGAACGACGCGCCGGTCACCGGCATCACCGCGCTGGTGGTGGACGACAACAGTACCAATCGGCGCATTCTCGTCGAATTGCTGCGGGCGTGGCAGATGCGCCCCGCTTCGGCCGCGGGCGGGAAGGAAGCTCTGGAGATGCTGCGGCAAGCCCGCGAGCGCGATGATCCTTTCTCCCTGGTGCTGACCGATTGTCATATGCCCGAAATGGATGGATTCGACCTCGCCGCGATCATCAAAAACACCGCGCATCTGGCCGATTCCCTCGTCATGATGCTCACTTCGGGAGAGCAAGCCGGAGACGTGAAGCGGTGCCGGGAGTTGGGGATTGCCTGGTATCTTACAAAACCGGTTCGTCGCGCCGACCTGCGGTCCGCCATCGTGAGATCCCTCGCGGCTCGGCCGGCTCCGCCAGCGGAAGTGCCCGTCCGTCGCACAGCGATTTCTTCGGAAATAAAGACGAAGGAGCGAGCCAAGGTCAATATTCTTCTGGTGGAAGATAACGTCGTGAACCAGCGCGTCGCCGTGCGGATGCTGGAGAAGCACGGACACTGCGTGACCGTGGCATCCAACGGCCTTCAGGCAATCAAGGCCTTAAAAGCCGAAAGCTTCGACCTGGTCTTCATGGACGTTCAAATGCCCGAGATGGGAGGGTTCGACGCCACGGAGAGAATTCGCGCCGAGCATCTGGGCGGCGCCCATATTCCCGTGATTGCGATGACCGCCCACGCCCTGCCTCGCGACCGGGAGCGTTGTCTCGCGGCCGGCATGGACGACTACATCTCCAAGCCTCTGCGCGCCGCCGCGCTGATTGAACTTGTGGAAAAATACGCCCCGCTGGCAGTCCTTTAGAAGGCGATCTTCTAGGAGAACCTGGGGGCCCGGCTGTCGTTGAAGATGAGAATATCGCGCGTAAGATGTGCGCTCGGCGCGAGATCGAGAGCCTACTTCTTTGACCGGATGTTGTTCTTGCCCGACAATTCCACACAGTTATAGGGCACGTATGGCTCGTCCGAGATCGTCATGAAATCTTGGCCTTTGTACGGAGCTTTTAAGTAGAGTGGATCGTCGGCGGTGTACGCTCTCGTGAGAGTCTTCGCGGCTGGATCATACGTAAACCGCTCCACGATGTGCATCTGATCGCTGTACATGACTCCGTTAATCGGAATCAGCACGCCCGCCGAGAGGCGCGCCGTATCCACCACGAGCGTATCGCCGTCCCACTTGCCAATCGAGTGGCCCGCGCGCGAAGGCGCGATGTTCTTCGGATGCTCCGCCGCATTCATGTGGATGGTGCGGACCAAATCCATGTAACCGTACTTGAGAATGATCTCCTCGTCCTTCTGCGTAATTTCGTTGACGTGGCGATCGTGGACCCATCCGAAGAGAATGTTCGCAGGATCGCATTTAATGGCCGGATCATCGAAGGGCTGGTCGTAGCTCTTTGCCGCCAGCTCACCGGCGGAACTCACATCTGGACGGCCTCTGCCTCCGGGAGGGCCTTTCTTGCCGTCCGCTCCCGGTCCGCCCGCGCCAGGAGGACCTTTCTTACCATCGGCGCCCGGCCCGCCTGGTCCGCGGCCGCCACGGCCTTCCGCACCCACGCCGATCCAGGGACCTTGCAGGTTCGGATGACCGTTTGCGAGCCGGTCCGGGCGAGGCGCGTTCTTCGCGAGCGTCGCCATCGGATTAGGTCCGCCTTTTGTGAGGTCGTCACGCGTGCCGATTTCGCGTCCATCTTCCCGGATGAAGGAGCGCAGCACGCACACGTTCTCTTCGTTACGTCCGGGAGAGCCCTTGAGTGTCACTTTCATCCCCGGAGTGAACGTCTCCTTGGTCCAGCCCAGACGGCTCAGCGCCATACTGGCCTGCAGTTCGCAGCGCCCCGGCACCTGCCTTCCTGCTGGATCTTGCATGTCGAAGAACAAGTACGTGTGAGGGTTCACGAATACGAACTTCGTGACGGTGACCTTCCACTCGACGGATTTCGTCTGGTCGTACGCCGAGCCCGAATGGTGGGCGCTGACAGCCGTAGCCATGGCGGCCATCAAAACGACCGGTGCGGAGACAGACCATCCCCTTCTTCTGACGACTGCTGGTTTCATAGACGACCTTTCCGTCGATGTGGTGGTGATCCGCCCGGCGCGACTCCTAGAAGCCGATCCTCAATCCGAATTGGATTTGCCGCGGCGTTCCGATGATGCTCGTGACGGCTCCGGCATTCGGGTTGATGGTTCCATTCGCACCGATGCCGTTGAGGAAAACGTTCTGGTTCGGCTGGCCCCAGTTCGGATGATTCGGCAGATTGAAGAGTTCCGCGCGGAACTGCACGTTGAACACTTCGGAGATTCTCCGCACGGGAAAATTCTTCAAAATCGCCGTGTCGAGGTTCGAGAAACCCGGCCCGATCAGCGTGCTGCGGCCTACGTTCCCGAGCGTGCCGGCGGGCTCCAGAAGAAACGCAGCGGGATTGTAATATTGCACTGGGCCGCCGTTCGTGACGGAACCGGTGAAGTTCGGGTTCACGTTGGGTCGCGCATCCGCGCCGCCTCCGAGTCCGGAGCGATCGAAACCGGAAAAGAGCGTGACCGGAGCGCCGGTGGTCCACGTATAGATGCCGGTCAGTCTCCACCCTCCCAGGATCGCGCCGCGTCCAGGCAGTTCATAGATGCCGCTGATCCGAAGCGCCTGCGCGCGGTTGAAGCTGGAGAGTCCATAATCCGTCGCCGCGTTATAAGGATTCGAAGGATAATTCGGGGCGTTCGGACCCGCTTCCGCGCCCTGGCCGGCCGAGCCGTTGTCCAGAGACTTGGAGTACGTGTACGACACCTGCGTCTGCCAATGCTGCGCGAACCGGCGGCTCAGGCTCGTAATCAAGCCGTTGTAGTTCGAATTGCCGACCGTATTCCGCATCACGAAGCCCGCGAAGTTCGGATTCAGACGGACGTTCGGCGTCGTGGTTCCGGCCGGACCGGCAACCACTGTGCCCGTGATGGGACTGATCGATCCCGCGGCGAATCCCCAGACCCCGTCGATGAGCTGCGGCGTATTGTAATCGCGAGGCAGGAGCAGATGCATGCCGCGCGAGCCCGTATAGCCGACCGTCAGGACCATGCCACGGCTGAGATCCCGCTGGATGTTCAGGTTGTATTGCATGTTCAAGGGCGTGCTGCCGGAGCCGTCATAAATGCCGATCCCGGTGCCGGGAAGCGGTGCGGCCGGACCGGTGCCCGCGAAGGGATTCGGGAAGCTCGGGTTATTCGCCGTGCCGGTTACAAACGGCGGAGATCCCCAGATGGCCTGGATGATGTCCTTGGCTTGCAGCAACTGATAAAAGATGCCGAAGCCGCCGCGGATGGAGGTCTTGTGATCGCCGAAGAGATCGTAAGCGAAACCGGCGCGCGGCGCAAAATTCCGCTCCGTAATATTGTTGTTGTACAAGTTCGGCGTGCTTACATATCCCGTACCGGCCACGGCGCCGTTCAGGAGGTTGACGTTGTGGAGAAGGTTATTGACCTCGGTCGGGTTCGATCCCCACTCATAGCGCAGCCCCAGATTGAAAGTCAGACGCCGATTGAACTTCCATTCATCTTGCACATAAGGAGCCGCGAACCACGTACGCAATCCGCGTGTGCCGTTCGTTTCCCCTGGCAGCGGAATCGAGACAAGGCTGGGCGTTGCGGTCAGCAGGCCCACAAGAGTCGGGAATGTATAGGTACCGCCCAAAGTGCCGAGACCGGTTTCGTTATCGTCGACGCGCTCCAAGGAAACACCGGCCCGGATGCTGTGCGAGCCGACGGTCCAGATGATGTCGTCGCCTTCCACATAGTGAGTCGGAGTCAGCCAGTTCGGAGCGAGCCCCTGCGGTCCGCCCACCCCGATATTGGGGCCCCCGTTCAATGCCACGTGGCCGTTAATCCGCCCCGGAACGAAAACGAGAGCCGGGATTTGCGGAGAATCCTGCGTCTGCGCTTCGGTGGGCCGCGTGAAGCTGACGTGTGCGATGTTCACCAGGGTCGGCGAAAAAATGTGGCGCTCTTCGATGGTTCCGAAGTTGTTGTTCGTCACATCCAGCTCGATGAAGGGCGCGACGGGCTGCGGCGCATAGTAGCTGGCCGTGTCTCGCACGTAACGGGCAAAAATGCTGTCCTTCTCCGAAAGGTTATAGTCGGCGCGCGCGAGCACGTAATCTTCATGAATGATGTTGGTCAGCACCTCGGTAAAGTTGCCCGCGCCAGTTGGTGAAGCGGCGACGCTCGGGAACATCGAGAGAATCGGCGCGATGCTGGGGGCGATGCCGACGAACGCGAGATTCGTTCCGGTGTTGCAAGCGTACGTCGCTCCCGCGACGTTGCAGGGCAGGTAGCCCTGGTGCGCATTCACGTCCGGCGTCCCGGTCACGACGGTGGAAACTCCCTGCGCCGAGCGCACTCCCTCGTAGTCCACGAAAAAGAACGCTTTGTCTTTCTTGATCGGTCCGCCGACACTACCGCCGTACTGATTTCGCCGGTAAGCCGGAACGTGTGCGGTCGCATTTCCCGGCAGCACGACCGAATCGAACGGACTGCGCGAGTCCATCGCGCTGTTGCGGAGGAACTCAAACGCCGAACCGTGGAAGGCGTTCGTGCCGGATTTACTAACGGCGTTTACGACGCCTCCATTGCCTCCGAACTGAGCGCTGTAGGTGTTCGTCAGCGTTTGGAATTCGCCGATCGCATCCACGCCGAGCGACGATCCCGCTGCACCCGATCCCGTCGCATGACCCCAGAAACCCATGAAATTCGTATCGTCGATCAGGATCTGTTGACCCAACGGACGTCCGCCCGCAATCGAGTAGTTATCGCTCTTCCCGTAGAACGGACCGCCCGTATTGGGGATCGTAATCACGCCTGGCGCGAGGGTAAGAAGCTGCTCGAAATTGCGTCCGTTCAACGGAAGGTCTTCCATCTGCGTTCGCGCGACCAGGTTGGAGACGGCCGACGACGCCGTTTCCACTTGCGATACCTGAGCCTCGACTGTCACGGTCTGCTGAGTTTGCCCCACCGCGAGCGAAAAATCGATCACCGCTTCGTTGCCCACCGTAAGCGTGATGCCCTTGCGGAGGACCGTCTGGAAGCCGGTTTGACTGGCTTGCACTTCGTAGCCACCCACCAGCAGTTCGGGCACGCGGTAGCGGCCTTGATTGTCGGATGTTGCCGACTCGGTGATCCCGGTGCCGACGTTCTTCACTGCCACTTTAGCCCCGGCAATCGCGGCGCCCGAGGGGTCGGTAACCGTCCCTGAAATGATCGCCGTCGTCGATTGCGCCGGAAGGAGCGGCGCTCCCAACAGAGCCACCGCGAGAACCGAAACCACAGAACGCAGCTTTATCGAACGAATCTCACCCAGATTCCGCATGCTTCCTCCTCAACCAACTTTGTTGGGCTGTCTGAAGAACAGTAACGCGTTTATGTAAAGAACAGATAGGGAAAGAGGGGACATTTGTTAAGGAAGTGTAAATCTACCTCATCAGGGCGTTTCGCCAAGAGTGGCGACGACCGATTGCGAGCCCGAACGAGACGAGTTTCTCTCGATCGATGTGGCCCTCTCCTGAAGACCGACAAGATCTGTGGGTGCAGGCCAAAGGACGGACGAGTCGATCTCGTCCTGCGGCCTTGTCGGACAGGCCGAGCTATTTCGGATTGCACCCGATTCAAAAAATCTTTCAACAAACCTCTTCCAAAATCGACTATCCCTGATAAACTGATTTCAGCTCGCCTGCGAAACAAACGGGTTTTCCGGGGCATTCCCGGGGAACCTCGTCCGTATCCCACCGTTAAGCTCTGAGCGGAGCTGATTCCCAAGTTGATTCGACTGAAGTTTTTTTAGATCGTTCGACACTCGCCCGCGCGAGGTGTCTCTCGATCGTCGAAGGAGCCCTTGTGGCCGAAACGGGATACGTGTCTCCACCGGAGTTCGCATCATGACGACGCTTCCTTTGATGGAAAGTGCGCTGCTCTCGACTGTCCCTAAATCCTTGGTGCAGATCGAGTTCGAGCCTCGTCCGCTGATTCCGGAACGCGCGCTTGAGGCCGGCGAGCAGTATCGTTTTCACTTCGACATGACGAAGTGCATCGGCTGCAAGTGCTGCGTGGTCGCCTGCAACGAACAGAACGGCAACCCCTCCGCGCTGAACTGGCGGCGCGTGGGCGAAATCGAAGGCGGGCATTATCCGAACACCGAACGCTATCACCTCTCGATGGGTTGCAATCATTGCCTGGAGCCGTCCTGCCTGATCGGCTGCCCCGTGGAAGCGTATACCAAGGACGCCAAGACGGGCGTGGTTCTGCACAGCGCCGACACCTGCATCGGCTGCCAGTACTGCACGTGGAATTGCTCCTATGGCGTTCCGCAGTACAACGAAGAACGCGGCGTCGTCGGCAAGTGCGATATGTGCCACAACCGCTTGAGCGATGGCATGGCTCCGGCGTGCGTGTCGGCATGCCCGGAAGGCGCGATCGCGATCGAAATCGTAAATGTCGCGCAGTGGCGCAGCGACTATCTTTCCGCCGACGCGCCGGGCCTGCCTTCGGCGGACGATAGCATTTCCACCACGCGCGTGACGCTTCCCGAGAACATGGCGCCGGATACGGATCGCGTCGATCTGCAGCGCGTAAAACCGGAACATCCGCATTCGCCTTTAGTTTTCATGCTGGTGCTCACGCAACTCTCGGTGGGCGCTTTTGCCGTTCTATGGCTGCTGGATCTGCTGAAACAGGGCGGGAGCTTGACGATCGGCGCGATGGCGTCGCTCGGGCTCGCGGGCGTCAGCCTCGGAGCCTCGACATTGCATCTGGGCCGGCCGATTTACGCGTGGCGGGCGTTGAAAGGTCTGCGCCGTTCGTGGCTAAGCCGGGAAGTTCTCACGCTTTCGCTTTTCGCGGGCGCCGCCAACGGATTTGCCGCCATGCTGATGTTCAATCTCCCCGGACGTGGCGTGGCCGGATTGTGCACGACGCTTGCAGGACTGGCCGGCATCACCTGCTCCGCTCGTATCTATATCGTGCGCGCGCGTCCCGCCTGGTTTAGCGGATATACGCTGGCCGAATTCTTTTCGACGGCTCTTTTCCTGGGACCGCTGTTCGTTATGACGCTGCTGGTGCACACGCTCCCCGGACCCGCGCCGTCATGGATTCGCTGGGCCGCGATCACCGGCGCGGCAATACAGGCGATTGTTCAGACGCTCAAATTCCTGTGGCTCTCGCGCTCGGAGACATTCGAGCTGCGCGCGTCCTCACTCCTGCTTTCCGGCCGATTACGAAATCTCTTCCTGACACGGCTCGCCGTGCCGGTGCTGGCCGCGGCCATCCTGTCGCGCTCCGGTGGCGAGGATGCGCGGATGGTGACGATCGCGTTCGCCGTAGCGCTCGCGGGTGAGTTTTTGGGACGCTACCTGTTCTTTGTCAGCGTGGTTCCCAAGAATATCGCGGCCGCTTTCACCTCCGGGGAAAGGATCGCGGCATGAACTGGAAGCGCGCGATCGGCCTGGATAACCTGCGCGAGGAATATGCGTTCGCGCGCGGCGAATCGACTGGCTACACTTCGGCGAAGAAAATTCCAGACACCTGGGTGCCGACCACGTGTGGATATTGCTCGGTCGGCTGCGGCATTGAGATTGGAGTGAAAGACGCCCGCGCCGTAGCCTCACGCCCCTTCGCCTTGCATCCTGTCAACCGCGGCAAGCTGTGCCCCAAGGGTTTGTCGGAGCATTACATCATCGAAGCCGAAAATCGCGCGCAGTATCCGCTGCTGCGGAAGGGCGGCAAGCTTGTCCGCGTCGGCTGGGACGAAGCGCTCACCGTGATGGCCGAGCGTTTTCGCGCGACGCAAGCTGCTCACGGACCCGCGTCGCTCGGCGTTTTGAGTACCGGGCAACTTGTTACGGAGGAGTTCTACACGCTGGGGAAGCTGGTGCAACTGGGCCTCGGCACGAATAACTACGACGGCAACACGACGCTCTGCATGGCGAGCGCGGTATCCGGATATAAAATTTCGTTTGGCAGCGACGGGCCTCCTGGCGCCTATGAGGATATGGAGCACGCCGACGTGGTGCTACTGATCGGTGCGAACCTCGCCGACAATCATCCGATCCTGTGCCAGTACCTCGACGCGAATCGCCATAAGACGCTCATCGTGGCCGACCCGCGTGTCTCGAAGACGGCTATGATGGCGGACATTCATCTGCCGCTCAAGCCGCGGTCGGATCTCGCGCTGCTCCATGGAATCGCCCACATTCTGATTCGCTCCAACTTGATCGATCGCGCCTATGTGGACCGGCACACCACGGGATTCGCGGAATTGGAAAAGTTTCTCGAGGCCTATCCGCCGGACCGCGTCGCCGAGATCACGGGCTTGACGGAAGAAGCGATCTTCAAAACAGCGTTCCTTTACGGTCGCGCGAAAGCAGGTTTCATCGGTTGGACCATGGGCGTCAATCACAGCACGCTCGGCACCGCGACCGTAAACGCGATCTGCAACCTCGCGCTGTTAACCGGGCATATCGGACGGGTGGGCGCTTCGCCCTTTTCGATTACCGGCCAGTGCAACGCGATGGGCTCGCGCGAGACCAGCTTCACTACCAGCCTGCCTGGTTATCGCAAATTCGACAATCCGGACGAGCGAGCCGAATTAGCGGCCATGTGGGGATCGACGAAGCGCGCCTGCCAACCAAACGCGGCCTTGCGTATCCCGACATTATCGAAGCCACGGTCGCGAAGAAGATTCGCGCGCTGTGGATCATCGCGACCAATCCGCTGGTTTCTTATCCGAATCAGGATGTCCTGCAGCACGGACTTTCGAATCTCGATTTCCTGGTCGTGCAGGATTGCTACCATCCGACCCCGACAACAGAAATCGCCGATCTGGTGCTTCCCGCCGCCGTGTGGGGCGAAAAGGAAGGCACTTACACAAACTCCGAACGCCGGGTGAGCAAAGTGAATCAAGCGGTCGAGCCGCCTGGCGAAGCACGTTCCGACTTCGAAATCTTCCTCGCGCTCGCGGAAAAACTCGGATGCCGCGAAGAGCTGTATCCCGGATGGAACACCGTCGAGGACGCGTTCAATGAATGGCGGAAGGTTTCCGGAGGGCGTTTGTGCGATTACTCCGGCATCAGTTACAAGCTGCTGGCGGAGTTCGGCGCCGTGCAATGGCCGCTCGCACGAGACGAAGCGCCGCAAGCGACCACGCGGCTGTATGCCGACGGAAAGTTTCAAACGCCCGACGGCCGCGCGAAGCTTGTCAGCACCGCGTGGGCTCCTTTCCCCGAGCAGCCGGGAGGCGAATATCCGTTCATCCTGAATACCGGCCGAACGGTGGAACACTGGCACACGCGCACGAAAACCAAAGAGGTGCCGATCCTGGAGCGCCTCTCGCCGCGTGCGTGGCTGGAAATGAATCCGCGCGACGCCAAGCGTTTGGGATTGCGCAGCCACGATTCGGTGGATATCGGTTTCGCGCCGCGGGCGCGTGCGTGGCGTCCAACTGCGGCTCACCGAAATCACCGCGCCCGGCCAGGTGTTTATGCCGTTTCATTTCGCGGAGACGAATGTCAACGAAGTGACGCAGGACGCCTTCGATCCCATTTCGCGGGAGCCCAACTACAAACAATGCGCCGTGAAGGTGGAGCGCACCGCTCCGCGCCCGCACGCGGCAAGGCGCCCAGGAAAAGGCGCGGGAGTAAAAGTATGAAAGAAAAACTGGTAGTGGTCGGCAACGGCATGGCCGGCGTTTCTTGCGTGGAGCAGATTCTCAAACAGCCGCACGATTTCGAGATCACCATGTTCGGCGATGAGACGCACGTCAACTACAACCGTATTCTTCTGTCGCATGGTTCTCGCGGGCGAGAAAGTCCGCCGACGACATCGTGCTCAACGATCTAAATTGGTATCAGACCAATGGATTTCGCACGCGTTTGGGCGTGAAAATCAAGGAAATCGATCGCGAGCGCAAAGTTGTTCGGGGCGACGACGGCGGCGTAACCGAATACGATAAGTTGATTTTAGCGACCGGGAGCAGCGCGTTCATTCCCTCCGATTCCCGGCGTCGACAAAAAGAATGTCCACGTTTTTCGCACTCTCGACGACACGCGCGCCCTGCTGGAGAAATCGCGGCCGGGATTGAAAACCGTGGTCATCGGCGGCGGACTACTGGGCCTGGAAGCCGCTCGCGGACTCCAGATGCGCGGCTGCGAAGTGACCGTCGTTCATCTGATGGACACGCTCATGGAGCGTCAGTTGGACGCGACCGGCGGGGCGTACCTCAAGCGCAAGATCGAGAACCTGGGCATCCGCGTGATGCTGCCTCAACAGACCGCCGCATTGTTCGGCAACGGCCGCGTGGACGGTCTGCGTTTCGCGTCGGGCGAAGAACTGGAGGCCGATCTGGTCGTGATCGCCGCCGGGATCCGGCCGAACGCGGAACTGGGCCGCAAGGCCGGACTCGATGTTCGGCGCGGAATCGTGGTCAGCGATTTCATGCAGACCTCCGACCCGAACATCTACGCCGTGGGCGAGTGCACCGAACATCGGGGGCAAACTTTTGGCTTGGTCGCTCCGTTGTTTGAACAGGGCCGCGTGCTGGCCAGCGCGATTACGTCCCAGCCCGGGCCCTCTTTCGCGGGAGCGTCGCCCGCGACGAAGCTCAAAATCATGGGCGTCGATATTTTTTCGGCCGGCTCCATCGACGAATCGGAAGCGGGCGTGGAGACGGTGCGCTACGAAGATCCTTCGCTGGGCGTGTATAAAAAGCTGCTGATCAAAAACCATCGTCTGCACGGCGTGATCCTCGTCGGCGACATTGAGGATGAACACGTATATCAGGACTGGATGCGCAGCGGAACGGACCTCACACCGCATCGTAGGCAAATCTTGTTCCCGCCGCGCGACGCCGACCCTGGCCTTGAAATCGCCGCCATGGCCGACAGCGACACGATCTGCGGCTGCAATGGCGTGCGCAAGGGCGATATCGTGCACGCGATTCATCAACACGGGATCGTCACGCTGCAGCAGTTGAAAGAAAAGACGCGCGCTTCCACCAGTTGCGGAACCTGCACGGGGCTGTGTGAAAAGCTGCTGCGAGCGGTCACTCCTGATTTCCAGGAAGAAGCGAAGACGACGCTGTGCTCCTGCCTGCCGTTTTCCTATGAGCAACTGCGCGACATGATTCGCGGGCAGCAGTTGAAATCGGTCGAGGAAGTGCTGAATATCTACGGCAATCGCAAAGGCTGCGAGGTGTGCAAGCCGGCGCTGAGTTATCTGCTCGACATGTTGTGGTGCGGCGGTCACGAGGAGGACCGTTCCGCGCGCTTCATCAACGATCGCGTGCACGCCAATATTCAGAAAGACGGAACGTTCTCCGTGGTGCCGCGCATGCGCGGAGGCGTCACGACGCCGGACGAACTGCGGCGCATCGCCGATGTCGCGGATAAATATAAAGTACCGATGGTGAAGGTCACCGGAAGCCAGCGCATCGATTTGCTCGGCATCAGGAAAGAGGATCTTCCGAAAGTGTGGGCGGATCTCGGCATGCCGTCGGGGCAGGCGTACACGAAGGGTGTTCGCATGGTGAAAACCTGCGTCGGGACGGAATTCTGCCGCTTCGGCGTGCAGGATTCGACGAACGCCGGCATCGAACTGGAGCGCCGTCTGGAGAATCTTTTCACGCCGCACAAATTCAAGATGGGCGTCGTCGGGTGTCCGCGAAACTGCGCCGAGGCCACGGTCAAGGATCTTGGCTTAATCGGCCAGGAAGGAAGCTGGCAGGTGGTCGTCGGGGGAGCGGCCGGAAAATCCGTGCGCAAGGCCGACCTGCTCATTACGGTCGAGACCACGGAGCAGGCCATGGAAGCGAGCGATCTGTTCTTTCAGTACTATCGCGAAAACGCCAACTACCTGGAACGCAGCTACGATTTCGTCGAGCGCCTGGGAATCGAAAAGATTCGCAAAGAGACGGTGTATGCGCCGCGCGAGGAAAAAGAGAAGTTGCTGGATCGTTTAACCCGCTCGAAGGCGTTGGCGAAGGACGCGTGGCTCGAAGGCGCGAAGCCGGTCCATCCAACGCAATTCGTCCAAATTCAACCGCTGGAGGTGCACACGCGATGACCACGGATACCTGCTGGATTGCCGTGACCGGCGTAGAGAATATTCCTCCGCGGGAAGGCCGCGCCGTGACGTTAGAAGGCCAGGAGATCGCGATTTTCAATGTGGATCGCCGCTATCTGGCCGTCGAAAACAAATGTCCCCATAAAGGCGGCCCCTTATGCGACGGCTTGATTTCAGGCGCGGCGGTGGTGTGCCCTTTGCACGGGCGGCGCTTCGATCTGGTATCCGGAATGGCCGTGCGCGCCTCCGAACCAGCGTGCGTCGCTACGTTTCCGACGCGCGTTGAAAACGGAATTATCTTCGTGAACGTCAGCGCCGCTCGCCGGGCGCTCGACGAAACCGCGGCGTAAATTCACGACGTCACTTTGTCCTGAAGTCGCCTCCCTGTGTGAGGCCCATTCATTCAGCCGGGCGGATGCGAACGGGTGTCCCGAATTGCTCGATGACTCTCCCTGTGTGAGCCGATTTGAATTGTTTACCAACATTCAAGGAGAACCGACTCAAATGACCCTTCGCAACAAAGCAACCCGCATCCGGTTGGGCGATTTTTCCAGCCCTTCGATGCGCGCGTTCCATATGTCGTGGATCGCGTTCTTTCTCTGTTTTTTCGGTTGGTTCGGCATCGCGCCGCTGATGCCCGTCATCCGCCAGGAACTGCACTTGACCAAGGCCGAGATCGGAAATCTCACCATCGCCTCGGTCGCCATCACCGTTATCGTTCGCGCGCTCATCGGCTGGGTGTGCGATCACATCGGTCCGCGCCGGGCATACACGTGGCTTCTGATTTTAGGTTCGCTGCCGGTGATGGCGGTGGGTTTCGCGCACGACTATCACACGTTCCTTCTGTTCCGACTCGCCATCGGCGCGATCGGCGCCTCGTTCGTCATCACGCAATATCATACGTCAGTGATGTTCGCGCCGAATATCGTAGGCACGGCGAACGCCGCAACGGCGGGTTGGGGAAATCTGGGAGGCGGCGTCACGCAAATCGTCATGCCGCTGTTATTCAGCGCGCTGCTCGCGTTGGGCGCGGGCGCGTGGTGGGGTTGGCGGATCGCGATGTTCGTCCCGGGCGTCATGATGTTTTTGGCGGGCCTTGCCTACTACAAGCTCACGCAGGATACCGCCGACGGCGACTTCACGGAACTTCGGGCCAAGGGTGAAATGCCGCTTCGTTCCGGCGCCTCCGGGGCTTTCGCCACCGCTTGCCGCGACCCTCGCGTGTGGGCGCTGTTCGTCATTTATGGCGCTTGCTTCGGAATGGAGCTGACGATCGACAACATCGCGGCCCTCTATTTCACCGACTATTTTCATCTCGCGTTAACGGCCGCCGGATTGGTTGCCGGTTCTTTCGGTATGATGAATCTCTTCGCACGCGCCTTGGGCGGCATCGTCAGCGATCGCTTCCATCAACGCTGGGGGCTTCGCGGGCGGGCGGTGCTGCTGGGCGCGACGATCTGCGCCGAAGGGCTCGCAATGATGCTGTTTTCCAGCATGCGCATTCTGCCGCTGGCCATCGCGGCGATGATGCTGACCGGGCTATTTCTCAAGATGTCGAACGGCGCGACGTACTCGCTGGTTCCCTTCGTCAACAAGCGCGCTCTCGGCGCGGTCGCGGGAATCGTCGGCGCGGGCGGCAATGTCGGCTCCGTCCTCGCCGGATTTCTTTTCAAGGGAAGCATGCCATGGACTCAAGCTCTATTCGTGCTCGGAATGACGATCTGCGCGATCTCGGTGCTGGCGTTTGTAGTGCGTTTCTCCGAGGGAGAGGAACGGGCCGCGCAAGCCGAAATCGACGCTCGCTTAGCGGGCGCGTTCGTGCCGGCCGAGGCGATGGGAGACTAACATGCGCCATTCGATTTTGCTTTCTCTCCTCGCTGCGACGATCGCCTTCGGTCAATCCGCCGACGCTCCTCCGGTCACGATGCTGGGAGATGTCGCGTTCACCGGAACTTTGCGAGCTCGGATCTACGACTGGGATTGGTTCCAGCCGGCCAACGGTGCGGCTTCGTACGCGAATCAGTACGTTTATTCCGGCAATCTGCTGCGCCTGAACTTCGCCGAGAAGCATACTGCGTGGGACTGGGACGCCGAATTCGCGGTGCCGTTTCTGCTCGGGTTACCCACGAACGCGACGGCCCCAGCACCGCAGGGCGCGCTCGGCCTTGGATCGAATTACTACACGTCGAACGGCAACAGCCAGTACAGTGCCCTGATTTTCCCCAAACAACTCTTCTTCCGGCTGAAGGGATTGGGGAGCGATTCGAGCACGCTGCAACTGGGACGTTTCGAGTTTAATGATGGAACCGAGCTCACCCCGAAAAACGCCACGCTCGCCACTCTCAAGCGCGACCACGCTTCGCAACGGCTTATCGGCACGTTCGGATTCTCGGACGTGGGGCGGAGTTTCGACGGCGTGCGCTACTCCTTTTCGAAGCCCACCGACGACTTCACGTTCGTCGCCGCCCTTCCGACCAGGGGCGTATATCAAACCGACGGTTGGGGATGGAACGATGTGGCCTTCGGATACGCGGCTTACACGCACGACTGGGGCCACGGAAATCACGCGGCCGATACGCGCTTTTTCGTGATCGACTACGACGACTGGCGCGACACGGTTTTGAAGACGGACAATCGTCCGACGGCCGCGCGCAAAGCGGACACCGGGAACATTCACATTCAGACCTATGGAGCGCACAGCGCGCACGTGTTTACCACCAATGAGGGCATTTTTGACGCTCTCGGTTGGGGCGCCTATCAAGGCGGCCGTTGGGGGACGCAAACTCAATCTGCCTACGCTGTGGATTTCGAGGGAGGCTTTCAACCCAAGATCGCGACGGGCCTGAAGCCGCTCGCTGCGCTCAAGCCGTGGATTCGCGGTGGCTACACGATGGGCTCGGGCGACGGAAATCCCAACGACAACAAACACGGCACGTTCTTTCAACTATTGCCGACACCACGTCCCTATGCGCGCTTTCCGTTTTTCAACCTGATGAACACGGAGGATGCCTACGGGGCGCTCATCACTCGTCCCCATCCCCGCGTTACGATCTCCAGCGAGTTCCATTCGCTACGGCTCACCAACGCCAACGACTTCTGGTACAGCGGGGGCGGCGTCTATCAGCCCTGGACGTTCGGCTACAACGGGCGTTCTACTTCGGGACGCCGCTCGCTGGCGGATCTCTACGATACGAGTGTCGAATATCGCGCCTCGCGCATGCTTACTTTTACCGCCTACTACGGTTATGCACAGGGCTTGGCGGCGATGGAGAAAATTTACCCGCTCGGAAAGGACGGCGGATTTGGATATCTGGAAGCGCTGTTCAAGTTCTGAAGAGCTTCGCCCGGTTCTTGCCCGGAGGCACGAAGGAGTTGCGCCATACTGAAAGCACAGTCGCCCGTTTTTTGATCCATGCCATTCGCAGGACTCCGCGTTCTCAGCCTGGAGAGCCGGCGCGCCAAGGAAATGGAAGCCCTGATCCGCCGCGAAGGCGGAGATCCTTTCGTCGCGCCGTCCGTGCAGGAGCGCGCCCTCGAAGACCACGGCGAAGCGCTACGCTCGCTCGAACAATTGGAGGCCGGCGAATTCGACATGCTGATTTGCATGACGGGTAGCGGCCTCGCGTTTTTCCGCGATCAGCTCGCCGCGCACACCGCCATCGAGCGCCTCGGCGCGGCCCTACGCCGCGTTTTCATCATCTCGCGCGGTCCGAAACCGCTGCCCATTCTGAGAGAACTCGGCGCGCGAGCGGACGTCGTCGTGCCGGAACCGAATACGTGGAAGGAGATCGTCGACGCGGTGGCGATGCGTCCGGAGCGCCGCATCTTCGTACAGGAATACGGGCGGCCGAATCTGGAAATGAACGCGGCTCTCGAAAATCTGGGAGCTCATGTAACTCCGATGGTGGTCTATCGATGGGAGCTTCCCGAAGATATCGAACCTCTGCGAGAGGCGGCGCGCCGTTTAGCCGACCGCCAGTTCGATGTGGTCTTATTCACCTCCTCCATTCAGCTCGACCATCTCCTGATGATTGCCTTGGCTCTCGGTCTCCCATCGGAAGTGTTCAGCGCGTTGCGCGAATTCACCGCGATCGCGTCGGTAGGACCGGTCATGTCCGCGACGCTCGAGACCGCCGGCTTACCCGTGGAAATCGTTCCCGTGCATCCAAAAATGGCGGCTTTGGTGAAAGCCGCATCCGATATGACTTCTTCGGTCCTCGAGAGAAAGCGCGCGGTACCCAAGGGTGCCTGATCGGTGGAAAGCTTCATGGCACGTTCTGGCATGCCTTGTCGGCGGGCGCGGCGCGGTGCGCCGGTAATCCGCTTTATGATTTCGCTTCGGACTGGCTTCGGTCCAAGTAAGATCCGGCTGAGAAATCCAACATTTCGTACCGAAACATGGTGGGAATATTCAGTGGCCGCTGCTGCGCGCAAGTCTTCCATGGACTAAACTGATTCGTGGAATATAAGCAATAGGGAAGTCCGTTGTCAAATGAATCGTAGAGGAGCAATGATAATGCAAAGAAGGGGAAGCCGGGAACGACGGTTCGTCGCGCTTGCGGCTGCCGTGCCGGTATTTCTGATGACGATTTCGCCCGCTGCCGGTCAGCAGGCGGCGACTCAGGCAACCGCGCCGAAGCCGCAGATGGTCGAGGATGTTTTCAAGAACGTACAGGTCATGAAAGGGATTCCGGTCAACGAGTTCATGGATACCATGGGCTTTTTTGCCGCCGCGCTGGGATTGAATTGCACCGGCTGCCACGTGCCGGAAGCCCTTACGGATTGGGGCAAATTCGCGGATGACGTTCCGCGCAAGAGAATGGCCCGCGCCATGATCCGCATGGTCGACTCCATCAACAAGGAAAAGTTCGGTGGGAAACGCATGATCACATGCTGGACCTGCCATCGCGGTGGGCAAGCCGTGGATAATATTCCGAGTTTGGTGGCGCAATATACGGTTGCTCCGGAAGATCCGGACGCCATCGAGATGGTTCCCGACGCGCCGAAAGAGCCGACCGCCGAACAGGTGCTGGATAAGTATCTCCAGGCATCGGGCAGCGCGCAGAGTCTTGCGGCGCTCACCAGTTGGGTCGCCAAGGGCACCTACGAAGGCTATAACACTTATCACGTGAAGGTTCCCGTCGAAATTTACGCCAAGGCGCCCGCGCAGCGCGCTCTGTTCGCGCATACGCAAATCGGGGACAATTCGGAAGTATTCGACGGCCGCAACGGCTGGCTCGCTGGATTGGATCGCCCCTTGCCGCTGCTCGCGTTGCTGCCCGGTCCGGAGCTCGACGGCGCTAAGCTCGACGCCATGCTCGGGTTCCCCGGCGAGATCAAACAGGCGCTCAGCGATTGGAAGACCGGCTTCCCGCCGACCACTATCGACGATAAGCTCGTGAACATCATCCAGGGCACCGGCGCCGGGAAGACCCGCGTGAAGCTCTATTTCGATGCGAAAACCGGACTGTTGGCCCGCCAGCTTCGCTACGCGGATACTCCCATCGGCATGGTTCCCACGCAGACGGACTACACCGATTACCGCGAAGTCGCGGGCGTGAAGCTGCCGTATCACATCGTGGTCACCTGGACCGACGGTCAATCGGACATCCTGTTGACCGAGATTCAGCCGAATGTCCCGATCGATGCGGCGAAGTTCGCAAGACCGGCTCCCGCTGTTGTGAAAAAGCAGGGCAAGTAATCGCTTAGACGCAGGTTGTCCAATGGGGACGCGTCAATTGTCTGGCGCGTCCGCTAAAGCAGGATCGCGCGTCTTGTCGGCGAGCTCACAATTGCCCTGGGCGCGTTTCGGCCCGCTCATTCATCCCGCAAGGCGGGACGGCTCGGTTACTGACTCCGGTATTCTGTCTTCTGACTTCCAAATTCTTTTAGTGGGGCCCCGTCTGCCGTATCGGAGACAGCTCCGGCATGTTTCGCCATGCATGCGACTCGTCGTGCAAGCCCTCTGCCGATGGGCTGGGCGTAGCGCTCGTTGCCTAGGTCGATGCGCGTTAGCGGGCCGGTACTCCAGACGAAGTGAACACCCGACCACTTATGCCCCAAGATTAGTGGATGAGTTGGCGGAGAGGCGGCGAGTGAAGGTGGGAAGTCATGGCGGGGATGAGAGAAGAAGGGCGAGGATTACAAGTGAGGGGCACGTGCGCTCGTGGCCAGTCGTGGCGCTTTTGATGTGGGCAGGTTGGACCGCTCCCTCCGGTCGCGGCTCGGGTCGGGTTGAGTGGTTCAGGAAGAGAGGGGGCCGAGCAAAGCTTTTCTTGGTCGGGCCTTGAACTGAGTCAAAGTCGAATCCCTCGCTGCGAGTTTTATCCGAGGATCAGGGCTTCCATGCGATACGCGATCCAAATCCGACCCGAGCCGCGACCACAGGGAGCGGTTTAGCGCCGGGGCACCGGTATAGCTTCGCGGATGTTTGGGGCGGAAACATGCGGGCTGTGCCTGGTTTTCCCTTTGGCTAGCCGTGGCAGCTTGTCTAGGCTGTGAAAAATTCAAATAGCGTCCGGCACACCCAAATAAAAATGGCGAAGCCGGTCACTCGATAAGAGATCAATACCCAGCGGCTTTTGACAAACCGTGGCAACGGCTTACCCCAACTAATCATTCGAAAAAATATTAAGGGCCTCAGAGCAACGAACGCGCACGCGATCATCACCGTCAGGCACCAAACAAGAAATACATTCCCGGCTTCGCTTCCGACAGGGGGCAGACGACGCATATTTCGTCTCCATTCCCGGAGTTCATTGGGCACCTCGCGGCGCGGCGAGCGAGAAGTGCTTCCTGTGCCGTTCCACAATCTTGCCCGTCTGATCGGGTCGTTCCCTTAAATGAAGTGCCTGAACTGCCCGGGCTGGGCTTGCACATAACCGATGGCTCGACCGGCGCAGAGAATGCAGACCCACAGAAACAGGGAAATGCCGGCGGCTACTTTGGCCCGCGCGGGTGCTCCGGAAGGTCCGTCGAGTTTCGCTGGCTGGTTGTAAACAGATCCACGAAAAATCAGCGCATGGACCGCGACCAGAAGAAACAACGAGATCTTCATGCGAAAAAATGGATTGTAGGAATAATCCTCGGCCTTGGAACAGAACAGCAGGAATCCGCAGGTCGCGGCGCAGAGAAACCCGATTCGCTTTGGAACGCGCAGTTGGTTCACGACGGCTGCAATCGAACTGCGGGTGAAGGCCCAGCCGAGCAGCCGCAGATCGGTGGCCACGATCATGGCGGCGAAGAGGGAAATTGCGCACAGATGCAGCGCGAGGATGGTCGGAAACGTATAGCTGGAGCTGCGCAGATAGGCGAAGAACTCGAGATTCTGGACCCAAATCGCCAAAGAGATAAGCATCGATTCGTATGACCTTTTCTGTGAAACAGAGGACAGACCGCTCTGTCCGCACCCACGCTCACGCGTACCATCAGAAACCTACGAGAAGGGACAGAGTAGTCTGTCCCCTTTTCTTTACTGAAGCAACGCAATAAAAATCCCGCCGAAGACCACCGATAGCCACAACACCAGCGAGGCGATCGCCACCCAACGGCGAGTGGCCGGCGAAGTGTTGCCCGAGACCACTTTCCTGTGAATCGTATAGTTGAAAACGATCGCCAGCACCAGGCACACCATCTTGGCGTCGAAGATCCAGTTCAGATAGTACATGTCCGGATCGGTGGAAAAGATCAGAAATCCTGAAAAGATCGCGACCAGAAGCCCGCCCAGCATCCACCACAGGCCGTTGCCGGCGATCTCGGCCGGCGTCTCGTCGCGCAGACCAAGACCCAGGAGACGGAAATCGACCAGCGCGGTCATCCCGATCGACAGCGCGAAGCCCGCGATATGAAAGCATTCCAGGATTGGAAAGGCTAGTTCGCCGGAAACGATTTGAGTTTGAATCAGCATGGGGAGTTTTCGGGGCAGGCTCATTTTAGCGGAATCGACGCGCCCGGGCAATACGGCATAGAACTTCCGGACGCCATAGATGCGCGGCCTTGGGCAGCTTTCAAGTTTGCAAATCTTAACACTATTAGTTCTCGACTGCCGTTGACATCGAAATCGCCGCGGAGTAAACTTTTGGCCATGCGAAATCACGTGACAAAATCTTGCTTGTTCGTTGCCGGGTTGCTTTTCGTGGCCGGGTCGCTTTGGGCGCACCATGGTCAGGGGCTTTCCTTCGACACGAACCATATGTGGACCACCTGGGGCACAATTGAAGAATTCGACTATATTAATCCGCATCCCGCGGTGAAGTTCTCGCGGACGGATAAGAACGGCAACGTCGAGCATTGGGGCGCCGAGGTATCGAACAATCCGTCCCGCCTGGCGCGCGTCGGCTGGACCAAGAGCCGCTGCCTGGCAGCTCTGCAGCCGGGAACCCGCGTGAAGCTGTACGTCGGCACGTCGCTCGCGGGCGGCCGCATCGGCATCGTCGAATTGATGGAAAGCGAGAAGGGCGAACTGCTCTGCAGCGAGCGAGAGTCGGCCATCAAGGCCAAGGATCTGGACGGTGTTCCCGGCGGCTATCAACCCACCGATGAAGACCGGAAACAGGAACGTCCCGAGAACAACAACTAAAAGGATCGAGACATGACAAACAACAGTGGTTTGGCGCGAATCTCGCGGCACGCCTTAAGGGCGATTGCTCTGACTGCCGTTCCCGCATTTTTGCTGGTTCCGAGCTCCGTGGCGCAGGAGGGGCGAGCCGTGGCGAGCAAGGTGGTGCGGGATGACGTAGACAAGACCTACGAAGTTTCCGACCACGATACCCGTCCCTACGATAAGCACGATTTCAACGGGATTTGGGCGCGCAACCCAGCGGCCCAATTCCACCAGCCGCCTTGCCCGGAATGCCGTGACAATTCGCGGCCTTCCTACGGCTACTTCGGAGATATTCCGCCCATGACCGAGTTGGGACAAAAGCGATTCGAAGGAAATCGCCCCACCAAGGGCTATGTTCCCGGCAGCAAGGGCGCTTTAGAACACCCCGACATCCACGTCGGGTACCGCCGCGCCGTTCAATCGGCTCTGTCCAACGATCCGGAAGAGCGCTGCGAGCCGCTGGGATTGATGCGCCTGGTGACGTTCTCCGGCGGCAACCCGCCGATGCAGATCGTGCAGACCGGCGAGATCATCATCGAAAGATTCGAATGGTTCTGGGACAACCGCGAAATCTGGACGGACAACCGAGCCCTGCCGAAGGTGGAAGATTATCTGCCGCGCTTTAACGGTTACTCCGTCGGCAAGTGGGAAGGCGACACGCTCGTAGTCACCACCGTGGGTCTGGACGACCGTCAATGGGTGGACGCCTACGGCTATCCGGTCAGCGAGAAAGCGGTGCTCGAGGAGCGCTACACCCGCCCGACCCGTAATCGGCTCCGCCTGGACATGACGCTCACGGATCCCACGACCTACACGAGGCCGTGGCATTCCAGCACCAAGGTCTGGGGTCTGATCCCGAAGGAAGCCGCCTCGGTCGCCGGATGGTCCGGAATCGTGGAAGACCGCTGCGTCCCCGCGGACAACAGCTACTTCCGCTCGTTCGAACCCGAGCCGCCCGGGAAGGACAAGAAATAGGGTCCGCAGTCGGCCTCTATTCCATCGGCCCTCGCACATAGTTTAATCAACGACGTTGGATCAAGCGCTCTCGTGAAAAACACGGAGCGCTTTTTCTTTGCGAGCAGGGCGGTGAGCCGTTCGTCCGCTGAAAGGACACGGCGCTGGAAGCGATCACTTAGGAACGGCGCGGGTGCGAAATTCGCTCGCGAAAATATCGCTATGAATAAGCCGCGTAATCGGCCGTTCTTGGAAGACGAGGAGGATCGTTGGTCGGGGCATTCGAACCACCGGCCTCCTGGTCCCGAGCCAGGAATTAACGCATTTTGAACGCACAAAGCTCGCACCATCTAACGGGTCCGGAAGCTAATCCAAATCAGACCGCACCCGTCCCGTCTAGCCGAAGCCGCATCTTTCGATTTTCTTCCACCAGCGCCTGGTTTGCCGCCTGAAGCTGTTGGGCGATTCGGTGACGCTCGGTGATGTCCTGGGAAGTAGCCACTAATCGGATCGGCGTCCGATCCTCGTCTAATATCCAGCGCCCCCGCGTGTTGAGCCGGCGGACTGATCCATCAGGTCGCACGATTCGCTCTTCAAAATCGAACGGACATAGCTCGCGCCGCGCGTTCTCGATGATCCCTTGGGAAACGCTACGATCGTCGGGATGAACCCGCTCCAGATAAGCCTCGAAGGTTGGCGCGAACTCTTCTGACTGCAATCCGAAAATCTTGCATAACTCGGCCGACCTCTGAACCTCGCCGGTGCGCAGATTCCATTCGTAGCTCCCCACACCAGCGATGCTTTGTGCGGCATTGAGCTGTTCCTGGCGCCGGTTCATTTCTTCCTCGGCGCGGTGTTTCACGATGGCGATTGCGGCAATCGTCGATGCTACATCGATCAGGCGCAGGTGCTCTATCCTGGGCTGGCCCGGAGTGCGGAAATACATAGCGAATGTCCCCAGCACTTTTCTTTGTCCGTCAAAAAGCGGCCAGGACCAGCAGGATCTCAGGCCATGCTCTTTCGCGATTGTGCGGTAATCCGCCCACAGCGGATCTGTATCGATATCCTCGACGGCAACCGGAGAACCTCTAAACAGGGCTGTCCCGCACGAGCCGGCTCGTGGTCCGATTCGTTGGCCGTCCACGAGCTGAGTAAATGACTGCGGCAGATCGGGCGCTGCACCATGCCGCAAATGCTTCCCATCCGGATCGAGCAGCAAGATCGAGCCCAACATTCCCGGGCATTCGTTCTGAACGACGCTCACGAGCAGGCTAAGCACCTTCCCCAGCGGTGCGCCTCGCGCTATCAACTCCAGAACTCTATTCTGGCCTTCCAAAGGAACTGCACTGTCCGTCGTAGCTGCGGTATTCATTATGCCTCCAGAAAAGAGCTACTGAGCGATTCCGGCACGCCTTCCAGCGTCGTCAATCGCGATCAGGCAATCCAAATCATACAAGATCGACGCGGGCAGATTGGCGACAATTTCAGAACAGGGCCTCGACCATGCGGGCGTTGTCCTCCATTTTCCACTCTCCTTTGAATCATGTTTCGGAATTGTTTGAGGCCGACCGATTTTTCGTCCAGCTTGGCGGACGCCTCCCTTAGCTCATTGACCCGTGTCAAATCGACGTGGGAGATGAAATAGTCAGGGTCAGCGCTCTTGAACACGAGCACACGGACGGAGGGGTCTGCCTCGGCTTGATGAATGAGGGAGCCCAGATCGCAGGCCAGTTCCGGCCCGAAAAGATTCATGGGTGGGGCCGCTATTTCCACAAATCCGCGGCCCCCTCCTTTCGCATAGCGAGCGTCTCGAAAGTCATAGGATCTCCTTATGCGTCTCCTTTCGTTTCCTACGAGCGGAGTCCTCGGAAGCCTGCGCGAACCTCTTCTGAAAAGAGCTTCGGCTGTTCCCAGGCCGCGAAGTGGCCGCCTTTCTCCACCTTGTTGTAGTGGATCAGTTTGGGATACGCCCGCTCCGCCCAGCTCTTCGGGGCTGGATAGAGTTCGTCAGGGAAAACGCTTACGGCGGTCGGGACCACCACGCCTTTGACGGCGAAAAACGACGCGCCCTTGTTTTCCCAATAGAGACGCCCGCCTGACACGCCCGTATTCGTCAACCAGGTGAGCGTGATGTTATCGAGAACGTCATCGCGCGTAAGCCCTTCGGTTCCTCCGGCGAAAACACGCGCGATCATCTCGTAGCTGCGCGCGTCGTGATCGAGGAAGTAGGCCGCCAGACCGACCGGTGAATCCGCGATTCCGTACAGCGTCTGCGGCCGCAATCCCATCTGGAAGGCGTAGCCGATGCCCGTGGCATAGACGTGACTCACCCGGTCGTAAGCGAGCTTCTCATCGGCCGAGAGATTCGCCGGCGCCGGCTTGCCGGTGAAGGCCAGCCCGTCGATGTCGAGCGGAATCACGTTCGGCATGTTGGTGTGAATGCCCACCAATTCCGGCGGCGCCTGCACGCCCATTGTCTCGGTGATCACGTGCGCCCCAGTCGCCGCCCTGCGCCACAAATTTCGTGTAGCCGAGGCGCTTCATCAGCACGGTTCCAGGCACGCGCGATGTGGGCCGGGTCCCAACCGGTCGTGGTGGGCTTGCCGGAAAACCCGTAGCCGGGCATCGACGGAATCACGACGTCGAACGCGTTATGGTTCCGCCATCCGCCAATTCAAAGCGCCCGGCGCGCCGCTGCATCGCTCCGGTGAAGGATCCCTTCTCATGGCCGAACAATTCCGAGGAGATCAGTCCAGGCGCCAGTGCTGCGCAGTTCACACTGACGAAGGCGCGGCCAGACCTCTGCGATCGCTTGTGGATGGCGCGCGCGATCAGTTCCTTACCCGTGCCCGTCTCGCCGGAGATCAACACAGTGGAGTCTGTGGGAGCAACCTTTCCCACCCGCGAAAAGTCCACGAATTCGCGCTTACTTTAGCCCGTATACAAACAAACTACCGCCCGCCGAAAACGCGACGTATTGCTTCCCGTTGACCGCGTATGTCATCGGACCCATCGCCACTTCTCCTCCGGCGTTCACGCGCCAAAGCAGCTTGCCCGTGCGTGCATCCAGAGCCTGGAAGAATCCCTCTCGCCCACCGGTAAAGAGCAGATCCGTCACGGTGGTCAATATGCCGCTCTGTGTCACGTCGGCCATTTTGAACTCCCACTTCTTCTCACCAGTCACCGGATCGAGAGCTCTGACCGCGCCGTAGCCGTCTTGCTCGCGTTTGTTGGTGATTTGCCCCGCGCGCAGCCCGGGCCGTGTCGGTTTGGGTGCGCCCCCCGTGAAACGCTCGCCTTCCTGAAACTCGACGTCCGTTTTGTTGAAGGTCGCATGCACGCCTTCCCACGCATTCACGTAAAAGAGCCCCGTGTGCGGGCTGAAGGACGGCGAAAACCAATTTGTGCCGCCGCTTTGGCTGGGATAAATTTCCGTTCCCTCCGCCGAAGGCTTGGCGCCATTGACGCGCATTGGCCGTCCCGCTTCGTCCAAACCCGTCGCCCACGTCACTTTGACGAACGGAGTTCCTTTTAAGTATTGGCCTGTGGTCCGGTCGAGAGCATAAAAGAACCCGTTGCGGTTGCCCCACAGCATAACCTTGCGTTGCTGTCCCTGCCAATCTAAGTTTGCGAGCACGGGAACCTGCGTCGCGTCGTAATCGAAATCGTCATGCGGAGTAAATTGAAAATACCATTTCAGCTTGCCCGTATCCGCATCCAAGGCCACGACGCAATCGCTGTATAAGTTGTCGCCGCCGCGCTTGTCACTGTTGTAATCCGGCCCGGGATTACCGATCCCCCAGAAGGTCAAATTCGTGTCCGGGTCATACGAACCCGTCACCCAAACGCTGGCGCCGCCGTGCATCCACGAATCGGCAGCCCAGGTTTCATTGCCCGGCTCGCCTTTTCCGGGAATCGTGTAAAAGCGCCACGCTTCCTTGCCGGTGGCCGCATCGAATGCCGCGATGAAGCCGCGAATGCCAAACTCAGCTCCCGCCACGCCGGCGATCACTTTATCTTTGATGATCAGCGGCGCGTGCGTCATGGCGTAACCCGCATTGGGCTTGGCCACTTCGTGATCCCAAACGAGTTTGCCGTCGCGAGCGTCCACAGCCACGATATGCGCGTCAATCGTGACCATAAAGAGCGTGTTGCCCAGAATCGCCACGCCGCGATTGACACGCCCGCAGCATGGCCGGGATTCCCGAGATGGCAAATAGGAGTAGATCCACTTCAGTTCGCCCGTGACCGCATCCATCGCCACGATGTCGTTGGGCGCCTGGGTCAAATACATCACGCCATCGACGACCAACGGCGTCGCCTCAAACTTCTCCGTCGATCTCACGACTCAATTGGTGGAGGCCCCGAACGGCACGCTCATCTGGTCGAAGGCGTCGCAGGTGGAGCTGCGCGACGTTTTTCAACTGCACGATACGCTGGTGAGCGGCGTCGTCGATTCGCTGGCACTTCCGCTGACAGCGGGCGAACAAAAGCAACTCGGGCACGATGCACCCGCCAATGCGGCCGCCTACGATTTGTACCTGCGCGCGAATGAAGCCGGCAAAGGAGTCAGCGGGATTTCAGAAGCGATCGGGCTGTATGAGCAGTGTGTCGCGCTCGATCCCGGATACGCACCGGCGTGGGCTCGTTTGGGGCGGGCGCGCTGGCTGGTAGGCAAGTTTTCCGAAGGAGCGCCGGAGAAATTGGCGGAAGGGCGCAGCGCGATCGAACGGGCGCTGGCGCTCAATCCAGACCTTCCACTCGCGCACAATCTATACACGAACATCCAGGTGGACCAAGGCCACGCGCTGGATGCGATGAAGCGGCTGCTCAAGCGCCTGCGCAGTTCGAAGACCGATCCGGAGTTGTTTGCAGGCCTCACGCACGCGACCCGCTACTGCGGTCTGCTCCAGGCGTCGATTGAGGCGGATCGTCAGGCGCGGCGTCTCGATCCGAACATTCAGACCACCGCGGCCCATACGCGTTTCGCGATGAGCGACTACCAAGGCGCCTTGGACGCGCCCGGCGGGGACTTTGGCTATTTCATTCCGGTGCGGCTCGCGATGCTCGGGCGAGTGGAGGAAGCGATCCAGATCCTGAAGGACAAAGAGCTTGTCGCGCCCGTGGAGCGCGGCCGCGTGTTTATGATCGCTCTGCGCACGCTGCTCGAAGGGAACCGGGAAGCGAGCCTGAAGGCGAGTGATGAGCTGACGGAGAGGGCCTTCATGGACCCGGAGGGAAAGTATTATCTGGCGCGGCAGCTCGCCTATCTGCCCGACGTGCGTCGCGCGACCCACCTCCTGAAAATGACCGTCGATGGAGGCTACTTCTGCTACCCGCAGATGGCTTCCGATCCGTGGCTCGATCCGATTCGCGCGGACGCCGAGTTCAAAGGGATCCTGAACAGAGCACAAGCGCTGCATCAAGAGGCGATCGAAGTGTTCAGGGCCGAGGGTGGTCCCGGACTGCTTGGTCAGGCGTAGCTGCCTCGATAAACCAAGACCGGAAAGTGCCGCTTGATTCCTACAAAACAGCTCGTCTGACTGGATCGCGTTCCAGAACCTTGGCCGCGCATCCGGGAGTTATCTGTGGCGTTCTCGTTGCGGCCCGCTTGAGAGATGTCAGAACCGCCTGATGTCGCGCATTATTGGAAACTTAGACTTGAGCCTTGGCGCACGCCGTTGCCTCGATCCGCTGGGTATCGCTTATTAGACGGCAACATAACTTTATCGTTCTAATAAAAGAGCTTCACGCAGGATCGGTCTACATGCCGCCGTCAATCGTGGGACGTCCACAAAACTCGATGCGTATCTATCATGGAAGCTGGGTAGTGTGATCCTGTCAGAAGCTTTCCATTGTTTCGAGCGTTCAATATGGACGGGTGTGCAGAGGTGCTTCTTATATTCATGGTAGGGATGATCGCAAGCGCCCAGTCGGCGACGCAGGATGACGGGTCAGCGCAGGCGACGCGGGTCCGCGCGTATTGGGTGGATTCCTCAACTGGGCTCATGTGGGTCGGGAACGCGAGCATAAATTGGGCGGTTCGCCTTGGCCTGATGTGCAGCATTATCGCCGAGTGACGTGAAGGCGACTTACCAAGGACCGACTCTTGCGCCGCTCGTAGGTTCTCTGAATTGCCAACTACACGGGAGTTGGGCCAGATTTCGTTCAAATGAGGCCCGGGGGGTTAACAGATGAGCGGGAGTGCCCTTGGGCGCGAATATGCTGGTCCGTCCGTGACCCAGGACGAAATGCGAAGCAACCATTGCGGTTCAATCATCCGGCTTAAACGCTCCGCTCCACGGAAAAACTACGTCAAACCGGCGCTACGCCCATTCAACGACTTCTTTAATGGCGTCGGCTTTATGCTCATGTATGAGTTCGGCGAATTGATCCTTTGAGTATCGCTGTGTGATCAGGCTGGCGACCAGCGAGCCCCAACGGAGATGGGCCTTCGCGAGATCGTCCGCCGCCATTTGGAAATGTCCATGCGCGGCGTTCACACTGCCCAACATGACCTGATTATCCAATACCAACTGGCGGATCAATTCGGCACCGGAGATCTGCAATGGCCGGTCGCCGCCGGGAATGCCCGTGAGCACGTACATCCCATTCACCGCGAGCGCGTCCAGAAGATTGAATTCCAGCTCCGCAATGCCACTTGCATCGAGGATCAAGTCCATGCCGCCGATCTTCTTTTCCACCTGATCCGCCGGTACTTCACGGCCGTCGATATAATGGCCGCTGATCGCGGCCAGCCATTTCGGGCGAGCGGTATTCGCATCGACCACGTCCAGGCCGTAAACTTCGCCTCCGCGCAGGCGCAAGATCATCGCAGCGAGCAGACCCACCGGTCCCAGGCCCGCAACCAAGCAGCGGCGTTCGTGAAACCAACCGGGAGTGGACGCGGCGTCGGGACAACGCACGGTCTGCACGCGCAGCGCTTCATCGATGGCTTTCTCGACCACGGAAAGCGGTTCCATCAGTACCCCGACCGCCTCCAGTTCGGGAGGTACTCGCACAACGTATTGCTCGCGATCGACTACGAATTCGGTTTGGTATCCGTCCAGCCCGCGAATCCCTCTTTCGCGATACTTTCCCGTCTGGCACATGTCGGCGCGATTCATCAGACAACAGGCGCACTGTCCGCACCCGCGCCGCACCGTGAACACGGCGAAGTCGCCGCTCTTCACGCGGGTGACGGCCGAGCCCACGTCCACGACTTGGCCGAACATTTCGTGTCCGATGACAAGTTCGGCCTGGCCATCGGGAGCCTGCGCACGGCCGCCCGAAACCTCCTCCCGATCAGTGCCGCAGATGCCCACACGGATGATCCGAATCTTGACCTCATCCGGCGCGGCGACCGAAGGCTCCGGCCGATCCACCAGGCGCGAACCGGCGGTTCCCGGAACAATAGCGATTGCTTTCAAGAGTTCTCCATCCTTGTGTTAACGATTCGGCCTGGAACCCATCCGTTCCAGTAAATGGTCGCCAACTCGCAAAGCATTGGCTATGATGGTCAAACTGGGATTCACCGCGGCGATGGAGACAAAGAAGCTGGCATCAACCACGTAAAGGTTATCGAGATCGTGCGCTTTACAGTTCACGTCCAGCGCCGATGTTTTCGGATCGAGGCCGAAGCGGACGGTGCCGGCCTGGTGTGCGGTGCCTCCGATGGGAATGTTCTTTCCTAGATATAGCGAACGGTGCATCAGCTGATCGTGAAGGCCGACGTGGGTGAGCATGCTTTTCAGTTTGGCAATCAACCGCTGGTGTCCTTCCAGATTGGTGTCGTCCACGGTAAGCATGATCTTCCCGTCCCGATTAATCGTCACGCGATTGCTCGGGATCCGGAAGATCCTCCGACTGCAGCCAGAAGTCGATGGAGTGTTCCGCCAGATAATCGAGCGCAAACTCCGGCTTCCACAGCGCCCAGCCGGGCGCCTCGCCCTCGAGCATTTCTCCATCCGATTTGCCCAGCATCTGGATTTCGCCCAGAGGGATAATCCCAATCTTCGGAACGAAAATAGAAGTCGTTCAGTGCGAGAGTCTTCTGGAACACAGTGGGATTGGGATCCTTAGAAATCGCCATGAAGGCGGAGCAGTTGTGGCGCATGTAGTGCCGGCCCACCACGTCGGAACTGTTCGCGAGACCACCAGGATGTTGCTCGCTGGCGGAGCGCAAAAGCAACGCCGCGGAATTGACCGCACCGCAGGAAACGACGACGATATCGGCGGAGTACTCTTCTCTCGCCACCCTTGCGTGTGACGATGATTTTGTTCACAACGCGGCCCGAGGCGTCGTTTCGAGGCGCTCGACATAGGCGTCCGTCAGGAGTTCGACATTCTTATGCGCAAGAGCGGGATCGACGCAAATCACCTGCGCGTCTGCTTTGCCGTTGACGAGGCATGGAAATCCATCGAACGCGGCACATCGTACACAGGCGCTGGTGTGCCGGGCTTTTCCCTCCGCTCTCGTCCAGCAGGATGCCGAGGGCAAAGGGAATGGATGATAGCCAAGCCGGCGGAAATCATCGAAAAACTCCTGAATGCGTGGTTCGTGGCTCACCGGCGGATAAGATACGGCGCGCTCGAAAGGCCTTCCGTAGGGTCGGTGCCATGCTGCCCGTGGACATGATAAAGATGCTCCGCCTTTGTGTAATAGGGCTCGAAGTCTTGGTAGTGCAAGGGCCACGCCGGCGAGATGCCGCCGTGGTGGATCGACTTCTCCGAAGTCCTGCGCCGGAAACGCAACAGCGCCGCGCCATAAACTTTCGTGTTGCCTCCGACGTAATACTGAATGCCGGGATGAAATGCTGTGCCGTCCTTATCCAGCCACGTCTCGTTGGCGCGATACTTCGCATCGACAAAAACGGCCCGAGCATCCCAATTATCTTTCTCCCGAGGCAGGTAGCGGCCCCGTTCCAGAAGCAGAATTCGCTTTCCGGACGGCGCCAGATGGTGAGCGAGTGTCCCTCCGCCTGCCCCCGTTCCGATGATGATGACGTCGTAGTGATTGCCCGTCGCTATACTCCTTCTAACCCATACAGGCGCGAGCGAAATGGAAACCAAGCCGAAGATAAAGAGGCGAACATCATCGCGAGCAGACGCCGAACGTCGACCGTTGGCGCCGCGAAACTCGTGCCAGACGAAAACACCCCAGACAGCCGAGATCATGGTATTGCCCTCCCCGAGCGAAAACGAAGTCGCGGGCCCCACCATGGGCGTGTAAGCCGCCACGAAACTGCAGATGGTCCCGATTCCCCATACGACACCGCCCAGGATTCCCCAGGAATGCGCCGCGGTTCCGCCGGCGAAATAATCGTGGATCGAAAGCGGCGAGCCGCTCACCGGCCGCCGCATGAACGCATAGTTCAAAGGGAAGTTGCAAACGAGAGCCCCGAGTGCGAAGACAAAATAAGCAGTGTACGGTCCAAGATGATTCTCGCCGGCCGAAGCTTTCGCGACGAAATGGATAGAAGAACCCAATCACGACGCCGCATAAAAGACTCAAAAAGATGCCTTTCATCCCGGCTTTTCGTCCTTTCTCAAGCGCCCGATACGCCGACGCGTTGGCGGCGATCGCCGCGCAAATCAGCGCAATCCCGCCGAAGAGCAGCCATGGGTTGCCGACTGGGGAGACGAAGTAATTGAGAATCGCACCGATGACCAGCGCCAACCCGGCGCCTAGCGGAAACGCGACCGCCATGCCGGCGATCGAAATCGCCGCGACCAAGAGTAGATTCCCAAGGTTGAAAATGATCCCACCCGCGAATGCTTCCGCAAGCGCGCGCGGGCTTGCCTGGTCGAGATTGCGAAAGAAGCTGAGCGGGTCGACGGGATTCGTGCGACCCAGCGTAAGACCGAACAAAAGCGCGCAGAGTACGACTCCCCACATGTAATCCCAATAAAAGAGCTCGAAACGCCAGGTTTTATCGATCTTTTGAGTATTGGCCCAACTCCCCCAGCACAACATGCTGAACAGCATCATGCAAGAGAGCAAGCCGATACGTGTGAGGAGTGTACATCGGTCAGACGGATCTCCCCGAAACGCATATCATACAACCGACACCATGTAGTCTTGTCCTTCCCAACGATCAGCCTCATTCCAGAAGAACGTAAACCGGATCGGCGCCTGCTGGGTCATGGCAATCGGAATGTCCACATAGAAGACTCCGAGCCTGGTGGAGAGAGACGGACAATCGTTCGCCGTCCGCCATTCGTCATTCGTCCAGTGCAGCCGAAAGGCTGCCTCCATCTGGATACGCAATGTATAGCCGCGCTTGACGCTCCGCACGTGACGGAGTGGCTTCCAAATTTCGAACAGCTTCGTCTGCGACCGATCGCCCAGATATCGTATGGCGACGTCGGTAATCAGATCGGCAACCTTTCCGCCGCTGCACCGAGCGGAGCAGCTTGACGTATTCGGCGTGGGCCCACATGAGCGGCATGGCCGAACCCGTCGGGCGTCCGCGATACATGTATACGTCCGGCAGATCGGAGCCGTCCCAGGCCTGCTCGGGCAAAAGGCCGGTTGCCGAAGCGAGGCTCTCCATCGCGCGAATGAATGGCTTGGCATCGTGTCCGGCGGCCAGCTCGTAATGAGCGCGCTCTCGCCGTGAGCAGCGGCCACGCGCGTCCCTGGCCCCATCCCACGAAGCGCCGCCGTCATCGCGCTGTCCGTAGCCGTCGTGGTTGTAGCGGCGCCAGCAAGGGCCGAAGGGAGTTCCACTTTCAACACCGCGTCGACCACTTTGAGGGAGTCCACGATGATCGGATCGCGGCCTTGCGGATTCCGTGGCGGACGAGTTCGAGAAAACCGGCGTCCACAAATCTTTCGCCGGAAAGACGTTCTGCGCGCCGGGCGCGACGATTCGCGATCGTGATGTTTCCCCGATTCGGGTCCTCGTCGGGGCCGGATTGTCGGCCGCTCCGGAAGAATGCGGATGTAGTGACGGGGAACTCCGGCAAGCAGAGTCCCTTCGGTGGTTACAGTCCAGCTCTCAACATGACATTCCAGGAAATCGGCGTATTCCTCCAGATAATTGGCCGTCGATTCGTCGCCTCTTTCGCGCGCAAAGCAGGCGGCGCAGATCAGAGCGGCGATATTGGACGCGAGCGTGGAAGGCGAATAGCCGCTGACTTCCTCCCAGCGTTCCTGCGGAGTGACCGGACCGTGGCGGACGAGGTAAGCGGCCGCCCGCAAAACCATCGGATACGGATCGAAATTCTGCAATGCGCTTTCACGTCTGAGCCGCCAGGCGAGCAGAACGGGAAAGGCGACTTCGTCGAGTTGGATCCCGCGCCAATACGGCTCGCCATCGATCCAGAAGTTCTGGGAAAATCCCCCGTGATCATGCTGAGAGACATCCAGATAGATCAACGCCCTGAGGGGTGTGGCGCGATCTCCGGCGGCCAGCAGCGCATTCGCGCTGTTGACCATATCGCGCGTCCATACCAGATGGTAACCACCCTGATCTTCGTCGCCGACCGTTTCGCCCCAGGGAATCGAGAGCGACGCAATGAACGCTCCAGGATACGACTTATCTTCGTGAGCGCGGAGCAAATTCAGGCTCGTACGATACAGATTTCCTGCATCGCCCGAACTTTTATCGAGCGGCAGAATGTTCTCGTGCGATCGGTCCCACTGTTCGGTGTACCGCTTGGCGTGCTGAGCGAAAGGAGTACTCAAGGACTGCAAAAGGGCTGAAGTGGCGTCGTGCTGAGTAGTGCCGAAGGCCAATCCGAACGTGAACTCGCGAGTCCCAGATAGATCTAATTCGCCAGTCAGTGCAATGTTGCCGTCGAGGGCGTGATCGAACTCCCAGTCCATTTGAAAATTGCCAGCCAAGTCGGTCCAGCCATCGCTGCGGCCCACGTAACCGCATGAAACTCGCGAAAAAGGAACGGTCGCGGCCATCGCCAGCCAGGTTCCTTTGCGTTCGGCCACCAGGATTTTACGACCGGCAACTTCCACCGCGTAGCCGTTGTTTCCCCAACCTCCGACTTCAAGATGGGGCGCGCAGAGGGCGTAGATTTTCAGCTTGGAGAGGAATGCTTCGTCGCCCGTGAGCTTGGTGTGTTGCAAAATACAAGCCAAATTGGGATCGGCAATAATCTCTTTCACCATCGTGTAACGTCCGGCCGGGTCCGAATTTGTGCACAGGTATCCCAATCCGTGACCCGCAAGATGCTCCAGTTTGGAATTGAGATTTCGCCTCTCGTCGTGGAAAAACGTCTCGCCGTCCGTGATCAGATATTGGAGGTCCCGGAGTTGCGGCCGGTCCACCGTTGGATAGTAGACTTCGGTGATGATGCCATTCCAAAAGGTAAACCAGATCCTGCTCGAGGCTGCATAGGCGGTCCCGACCCCGTCCTTGGCCCCGTGTGTCCACTTGGGCTCCATGCCCGGCGATCCGAAAGCCTGGTTCACTAATTTCATGTAGCTGGAGGATTCCTGTCTGATGCAGACGCCATCGGAAAAGCTGTCGGTGAAAACTGAGCAACTATTAGACCAGACGTAAACGCTATCATTTCGCGCGGATGGTTCACTTTTGAAGTTGCCAGCCAGTCTAAATGACGGCCCGGCGTCACCCTAGCACCCGCGGTCTGTCAAAACTGCAGTCTTCACGTCGGCTCACGTTCGCTCGTTAGACCGTTCTGGTTTTGACCTGGGACCTGAAAGGCGTCCGTCTTGTCCTTTATCGCCTGCCCGAGTTGCGCAGGCTTACGAACGAAACGATCTTCGTTTGCGAGGGAGAAAGAGATGCTGACGCACTCGCGGCCTTGGGCTTGCCCGCCACGTGCAATCCGATGGGCGCGGGCAAGTGGCGGGACGCGTACGCCCAGATGCTACGGGCAAGCCAAGTCGTCGTCATCACCGACAACGACCCGCACACGGCCGGCCTCACTACAAGGGCCAGAAACACGCTGGGGCCGTGGCCGAAAGCCTCATGCGCCATGACTGCGAAGTTCGCATCCTCGAGGGCTCGATTCGTTGTGTTTCCGATTTTGCCCGGACGTCCAGAAGCTCTTGATTGACTGGTGGACCGAGTTGGAAATAAAAATACGCGGCGACGAACTTCATCCCGCTCTCGTATCGCATCTGAGCAAGTACCGCAAATTGATGCCGGCACTTGCTCTTCTGTTCGAGTTGGCGGACCGGGCCGCGGCGCGCACGCTGAGATCGTCTGATTTATGCGTCACTCTGGAACACGCCGCTCAAGCTGCGGAGTGGTGCGGCTATCTGGAAGAGCGAACCGACAAAACCATCAGAATCCGGTTTTGATGGTTTTGATGGTTCCCTCCCTGGCCGAATCCTGCAAAATTGGAGGCCCGCCGAAGGGGCCGCAGGAACTCTGTCCGCCGGCTTCACACAGCTCGAACTCCATCGCTCCCGCGGTTGCTCTATCGCGACAGAGCGAGTTGGGCACAGTGAAGAAAAGGCTTCTTCCACAGAAGCGACACTTGCGCCTGTATGCTAATGAAACGTTGAGGGAAATTTGGTCGGGGCGAGTGGATTCGAACCACCGGCCTCCTGGTCCCGAACCAGGCGCTCTAGCCAGGCTGAGCCACGCCCCGAATGAACAAATGCGGGGCTGAGCAGCTCCCACAAACTAAAGTATACCAGCTTACGGCATCCTCGGACGTTTAGACGCCTGCCCTAGACGCCGGGTTGTTCCTGTGCGGCTTCCTCACCGACTGGCGTGGGTTCTTCCGAGCCCGGCTTAGGAGCTTCCTTGCGTGCCTTATCGAACAGCGTTGCGAGGGTTTTTTCGGTGCGGATCTGTCCGGCGATGCGGTTCAGCGTGCCGTCCTTCTGAAGCTTGGGCCGAACCAGCGCCACGGCCTCGCGTTGCTGGCGGGCAATGCGCTGGACCTCGCGGTCCACTTCATCTTGCGTGGCGATGATGCTCTCGCGGTCCGCGATTTTATCCAGAATCAGTGAAGCCCGCACGTCGCGCGTCGCCCGATCCTTCTGCGCCTCGCGAATCTTCTGCCAATCGAGCTTCAAACTCCGCGGATCGATGCCCTGCGCGGACAGTTGCCGCAGCTGGTTCTCCAGTCCGATCTCGATCTGGCGATCGACGTAAGAATCCGGAACCGGGAAGGGATGCTCGTCGACCAGTTTCTCAATGATCTGGTGCTCGGTCTCCTCGCGCGCGTGGTTTTCGCGCTCGGCCAGGATGGATTTTCGGATCGCGTCCTTCACTTCATCGAGCGTCTGATAGTCGCCCAGGTCCTTGGCGAAATCGTCGTTGGCTTCGGGAAGTTCCTTGCGGCGGACGGCCTTCACCGTGGCCTTGAAACTAACCGTACGGCCGGCCAATGTTGCGCGATCGTAGTCGGCGGGATAGGTCACGTCGAACTCGCGCGATTCTTCGGGAGACACGCCGCGCAAGTTCTCGGTGAACGCAGGCATGGTCGCCTGGTCGCCGATCTTCAACATCAGCTCGTCCTGCTGGACCTTTTCGTCGACGCCGGAAACGCTTTCGAGCGAGATCACCGCGTAGTCGCCGTCGGCGATGGGCGCGGGTCTTCGTTCACGTACTCTGCTTTCTTTTCGCGAACTTCATTCAGGCGCGCGTCGACGTCGGCTTCGGCGACGAGCGGCTCGGCGTAGGTGACGCTGAGGCCCGTGTATTCACCAAGATCGAATGACGGCGCGACCTCGAACTCGGCCTTAAAGCGAAGCGGTTCACCGGTATGGAAATGAATATCGCTGTAGTTCGGCCGGCCGACCACTTGCAGGTGGTCCTGTTCGGCGGCCGCCAGGAAGAAGCGCGGCACCAGTTTCTCCAGGACTTCCTGCCGGACATCGCCGGCAAAGCGCGTTTTCACGAGCGACGCGGGAGCCTTCCCGGGACGAAATCCGGGCAGCTTCACTTTCCCTTGAATCGCGGCAACGGCGCGTTCGGTCTCCTGCTCGACTTCCGCGACGGGAATGCTAATTTCGAGCGCGTGTTTACAACCTTCTACTAAAGCCATTTTTATTTATTCTACCTTGGCTGATCTGTCCGGCGTCCGGAACCGTCTTGTTGACGCCCAATTCGCGATGGGTGCAAAAATAATCCGGCCCCTTTTCTGAGCGCAGTGTCGATTTCCCAGCTTCATAATCGATCTAATCATAGAGGAGAAACACATATGGCAAACAACTTCGTTCACACCGAACTGAACACGACGGACCCGGAAGGGCCAAGACCTTCTATGGCCAGCTTTTTAGCGGCTGGAAACTGGAGGATATGCCGATGCCCGGCGGCAATTACACCATGATTCGCGTCGAAAAGGGAACGGGAGGAGGCATCATGCAACATCCCATGCCCGGACAACCCTCGATCTGGATTCCCTACATCGACGTGGAAGATCTCGCGGCCAGCACGGCGAAAGCGAAGTCGCTGGGAGGAACGGTCATCAAGGACATCACCGAGATTCCGGGGATGGGATCGTTCAGTATCGTTCTCGATCCCACGGGCGCGGCCATCGGCTTGTGGAAGTCCAAGTCGGCTTAGCGGAAGCGAATTGCGGGCAGTCACACCGTGAAAGCTGCCCGCGCCTTTCGAGCGTAAATCGCGCGGCGCTATGATGAAGATGTGAAGGTGCTTTCCTCACTTCCCGAAGAGGAACTCGTTCGTGCGGAGCGGCGATTGCGTAACCCGCGTCCCGGCGGGCGCATTGAGGCCGCGCAGCGTTACGGCGTGGACCTTACGCTTCTCATCGAACAACTGCGGCTCTCTCCGGATGAACGGGTTCGACGCGCCCATTCGATCGCTATCGCGGCCAATGAGGTTCGCGGCGCGGCGCGTCGTGGCCGCCGGTGAATTCGTCAAAGCGGTCCAGATCCTGGCCGACAAGAACGTTGAGTTCGTTATCATCGGCGGTTGGGCCGCTATCGTACACGGGAGTTCTTACATCACGAACGATCTGGATGTTTGCTTTGAGAGAAGCCGGGAAAATTGCAGCCGCCTGGCCAGCGCACTGGCACCTTATCATCCAAGATTGCGCGATCTTCCGCCCGAGTTTCCCTTCGTGTGGGACGCGTCCACGCTGAGCAATAGCACCATCTTTACTCACGACCGACTTGGGTCCCATTGATCTTCTTGCGGAGGTGACTGGGCTTGGGGATTTCGCGAGCGTGAAGCAACGGTCGGTACTGGTTCAAGCCTCGACCGCAACGTTTGGACCCTGGATTTGCCTGCGCTGATTCAATCTAAACGCGCTGCCGGGCGGGAGAAGGACCGGGTTCTCTTGCCGGAACTGGAAGGACTCCTCGAAGCGACGCAGGGCCAGGAATAGAAAAGCGGCCCTATATCTCGGGGCCGCTCACACTAGCTATTTGCTTCGCGATTAGTGCGCCGCGGCCGGTCAGCGCCGCTTCCTTCAGCGCTTCGGCTTTGTCCGTCGCTTCCCACGTGAACGTTTCTTCGGTGCGGCCGAAGTGGCCGAACGCCGCGGTCTTGCGGTAAATCGGACGGCGCAGCTTCAGGGTCTCGATGATGCCGCGCGGCGTCAGATCGAAATTCTCGCGCACCAGTTCCGTGAAGCGCTCGTCCGGGATCGCGCCGGTGCCGAACGTGTTCACCATCACCGATACCGGCTCCGCCACGCCGATCGCATAGGCGAGCTGCACTTCGCAGCGTTCCGCGAGTCCGGCCGCCACGATGTTCTTCGCGATGTAGCGCGCCATGTAGCACGCCGAGCGATCCACCTTCGTCGGGTCCTTGCCGGAGAACGCGCCGCCGCCGTGACGGCCCATGCCGCCGTAGGTGTCGACGATGATCTTGCGGCCGGTGAGCCCGGTATCGCCGTGCGGCCCGCCCACCACGAAACGGCCCGTCGGGTTGATGTGGTACTTGGTCTCGGAATCCACCATGCTGCCGGCACCATCGGATCGATGATGTGCTTCTTCACTTCGCGCGCGCAGTTCCTCGATCGTAACATCGGCGCCGTGCTGCGTGGAAATCACCACCGCGTCGATGCGCTTGCGGCTTGCCGTCCACGTATTCCACGCTGACCTGGCTTTTGCCGTCGGGACGCAGAAAGTCGAGCATGCCGTCGCGGCGCGACGTCGACAGCTGCTGGCGACCAGCTTGTGCGCCATCATGATCGGCAGCGGCATCAGCTCCGGCGTTTCGTCGCAGGCGAAGCCGAACATCATGCCCTGGTCGCCCGCGCCGCCCGTATCCACGCCCATCGAAATATCGGGCGATTGCGACTGGATCAGGTTGATGGACGCCGCAGGTGTTGGCAATCGAACCCATATGTCGGCGTCGTTGTAAGCCGACGTACGTCGATGGTGCCGCGCGCGATGCTGCGGAACGTCCACGTACGTCGTGGTGGTGATTTCGCCGGCCACGATGCAAGTGCCCGTGGTCACCAGCACTTCGCAAGCCACGCGTCCCATGGGGTCGTCCGCCAGTACGGCGTCGAGCACGGCGTCGGAAATCTGATCCGCAATCTTATCCGGATGGCCCTCCGTGACACCGATTCGGACGTAAAAATGTGCCGTCATTCGAATCTGCCAAAATATTCCTCCGTGAGTATGACAATCCCGCTCGGATCGCTATCATGCCGTCTTCGTTCTCCGCGTAGGCAAGCGCCGGCTTCAGTACCGGTAGTGATCCGGCTTGTACGGACCTTCCACCGGCACGCCCAGGTAGTCGGCCTGCTTCTTGCGTCAGCGTGGTGAGCTTCACGCCGATCTTTTCCAGGTGCAGGCGCGCCACTTCCTCGTCCAGCTTCTTCGGCAGCGTATAGACGCCGGGCTTGTACGTGTCGCGATTCTTCCACAAATCGAGCTGCGCCAGCGTCTGGTTGGAGAAGCTGTTGCTCATCACGAAGCTGGGGTGGCCGGTGGCGCAGCCCAGGTTCACCAGGCGGCCTTCGGCCAGCATGAAGATGCTGTGGCCGTCCGGGAACGTGTACATGTCCACCTGCGGCTTGATGTTGGTCTTCTTGACGCCCGCTGCGCCGTTCAGCGCGGTCCACCTGGATTTCGTTATCGAAGTGGCCGATGTTGCAGACGATGGCCTGATCCTTCATGTGCTCCATGTGCTCCAGCGTGATGATGTCGCAGTTGCCGGTGCAGGTGACGTAGATATCGCCGCGGCCGAGCGTGTCTTCGATGGTGGTCACTTCGAAGCCTTCCATGGCGGCCTGCAGAGCGTTGATCGGGTCGATCTCGGTGACCACCACGCGCGCGCCCATGCCGCGCAGCGAGTGCGCCGAGCCCTTGCCCACGTCGCCGTAGCCGCAGACCACCGCGACTTTGCCGGCGACCATCACGTCGGTCGCGCGCTTGATGCCGTCGGCCAGCGATTCGCGGCAGCCGTAGAGATTGTCGAACTTCGATTTGGTGACCGAATCGTTGACGTTGATCGCGGGGACCAGCAGCTTGCCCTGCTTCCTGCATCTTGTACAGGCGATGCACGCCGGTGGTGGTCTCTTCGGAAACGCCGCGCCATTCCTTCACCACTTCGTGCCAGCGCTTCGGGTTCTCCGCGTGGACTTGCTTGAGCAGGTCCTTGATGACCTTCTCTTCGTGGCTGCCGGAAGGCCGTGTTCACCCAGTCGCTGCCGTTTTCCAGTTCGTAGCCTTTGTGGATCAGCAGCGTGGCGTCGCCGCCATCGTCCACGATCAGCTGCGGACCTTTGCCGCCGCGGATGGCTGAGCGCCTGGTAGGTGCACCACCAGTAGTCTTCGAGCGATTCGCCCTTCCAGGCGAACACCGGAACGCCGGCGGCGGCGATGGCCGCCGCGGCATGGTCCTGCGTGGAGAAAATGTTGCAGCTCGCCCAGCGCACCGACGCGCCCAGATCGACCAGCGTCTCGATCAGCACCGCGGTCTGGATGGTCATGTGCAGCGAGCCGGTGACGCGCACGCCCTCCAGCGGCTTCTCGGCGGCATACTTGCGGCGGATGGCCATCAGGCCGGGCATTTCGTACTCGGCGATGGAAATTTCCTTGCGGCCCCAATCGGCCAGCGTCAGTCGGCGACTTTGAAATCGACGTCGCGGTTCAGCGTTGCGGTGCTCATGCTTGTTCCTAATCCTCGTATCAACGAAATCTTGATACATTGATATTAGACTAATTCAGCATGGCGTCAATCCTAAAATCTCTGCGGCTGGCGGCCGACCCGAGCCGCCTCCGCATGCTGCTGCTGCTGGAGCAGGAAGAGCTGTCCGTGGCCGAACTGCAGGAGATCCTCGGCAAGGGCCAGAGCCAGCATCTCCACGCACCTGGCGCAGTTGAAGCAGGCCGGGCTGGTGGACGACCGCCGCACCGGCAAGAACGCCTTCTACCGCCTGACCGCGCCGCGCCGGAGCTGATGGACTGCTGCGCGCAGGCGGCCGCGCGAGATCCCCGAAGCGGAACGACGACCGCGCAGGCGCTGCGCCTGGCCCTGCGCCGCCGCCAGGACAAGATGCGCGCGCTATTTCGACGAACTGGCGGGCAAGTTCGGCCGGCAGTACGTCCCCGGCCGCTCCTGGAAGGGCATCGCCGAGGCGCTGCTCAAGCTGATGCCGCCCATGGTGATCGCCGACCTGGGCGCGGGCGAAGGAACCATTTCGCAATTGATGGCGCAGCGGGCCAAGAAGGTGATCGCCATCGACAATTCCGAAAAGATGGTGGAATTCGGCGCGGAGCTCGCCCGCAAGCACGGCATCGCGCAACCTGGAATACCGCCTCGGCGATCTCGAAGACGTGCCCATCCGCAGCGGGCACCGTGGATCTGGCGTTCTTCAGCCAGGCGCTGCATCACGCCCAGCATCCGGAGCGGGCCGTGGCCGAAGCCTGCCGGATTCTGAAGCCCGGCGGCCGGATCGTGGTGCTCGACCTTCTGCGCCATAGTTATTCCAGGAGGCGAAAGAGCTGTACGCGGACGTTTGGCTCGGCTTTACGGAGGCGGAAGTTCATCGATTTCTTACAGATGCCGGATTTCGCCACGTGGAAACGTCGATCGTTCACCGGGAGGAGGGGTCACCTCACTTCCAAACCTTGCTGACGGTAGGCGATCGCCCTTAAAATAGCCCCAAAATCCCCCTATCCGACTGAGATTACACAACTCTTACAATCCCGCGGCTGTCTTGCTGATATTTTGGGTGTGCGAGATTCTCCGTGAGCAAACATACTGTATCGATTACTCCCGAGCGCAAAATCAACTGGCCAACCACATTGGTTTTAGTGATATTTCATATCGGCGCGGTAGCCGCCCTCTTCTGTTTTAGCTGGAAAGTTTTCCTGGTCGCACTGGCATTGCACTGGATTGCCGTCGGCTGGGGCATCAGCCTGGGATATCACCGCCTTCATACTCATCAGTCCTATCAATGCCCTCTGTGGATGCAGCATGCCCTGGCCGTGTGCGGGACGCTGACTCTCGAAGGGGGCCCCATGTTCTGGGTGGGGACGCACCGCATTCATCACGCGAAGTCGGATGGGCCGGGCGATCCGCATTCGCCTCACCAAGGACTGTTCTGGTCCCACATGGGCTGGATCGTGTTCGGCGATACGCACCACGACGACGTCGCCTACATGACGAAATATGCGCCGGATATCGCGCGCGACAAGTTCTATCTGTGGTTGAACAAGTACCACTGGGTTCCGTCGGTGATTCTGGCCGTCGGCCTGTTGGCGTGGGGCGGAATTCCGATGGTTCTGTGGGGCATCTGTCTGCGTGTCACGTTCGGCCTTCACTGCACCTGGCTGGTCAATTCGCTGACGCATGTGATCGGCACGCAACGCTTCGAATCCGGCGACGATTCGCGCAACAGCTTCTTTCTGGCTCTGCTGACCTTCGGCGAAGGCTGGCACAATAATCATCACGCGCATCCAACTTCCGCACGCCACGGCCTGGCCTGGTGGGAATTCGACATCTCCTGGATCACGTTGAAGATGCTGCGTGCTGTCGGGCTCGCCAAACACATCCGCGTGGCGAAAGTCGATAGCGCGGTCCTGCGCAAAGCGGCGTAACGCCGTATTGCTGACGTCCTTCTGCGCCGTCATCCCGAACGAAGAGAGGGATCTGCTTTTCTTCCCTGGTGCTTCACGCCGGGACGATCTGCACGCCGATCCCCTGCGGATCTTTGATGTGAAATCCGGCGTCGAGATTTTCTTGCGGGTTCGCGCCGAGCGCCTTTAACTCCCGCGCCACGGCTTCTTTGTTGAAGGTCTCGACTCCGATCGCGAAATGATCCACGATACCCGTCGGACTCTTGTGATGGAGAGAAACCAGCACTTTCCCCGCGCCTAAACGCACGATCTCGTTGGGCTTGTCCTCGCTCACGAACTTGAGCCCGAACATCTTCTGATAAAACGCGATCGAACCCGGTAAATCGTTCACCTGAATACTGACGTGGTCGATTTTCGCGGCGACGATAGAGGGGGCGCCGCCGGGAGCCTGCGCCTCTAACGAAGTCGCGCTGCCCGTCGCGAGCATCGCGAGCCCTTGGATCAATCCCCTGCGTGTGAGCGCTCCTTTCTCAAAACGATTCAGCAAGTCTGAAACGATCGCTTCCATTTCGATTCCTCCTTGGCGCGGGACCTAGCGGGTCCGGGTTCATTTTGTCACAGGCCGCTGCGCGCCAGATGCTTTGGTCTGAAACGTGCGATTCAGAATCGGCATAGGGTCAACGACTCCACGTACTAACCGGGTGAAATCTGAATGACAATTTTCAAATGCCAACACTGCGGGCAGATCGTCTATTTCGAGAACCAGCGTTGTGAGAACTGTTCTCATCAACTTGGATTCCTCCCGGAGGCCGGCGTGCTCTCCGCGATGGAGCCCGAAGGCGACGTCTGGCGCGCGCTTGCCGCGCCGGAAGACCGTTACCGTTTTTGCGCGAACGCTGCAAACTCTGCGTGCAACTGGCTGATCTCCGCGAAATCCGACGAGACTTTGTGTGCGGCGTGCCGTCACAACCGGACCATCCCCGACCTCACGCTCGACGAGAACATGCGGCGCTGGCGCAAATTGGAATTTGCGAAACATCGCATGTTCTATTCGCTTTTACGTTTGCATCTGCCGCTGGCGAACCGCACCGACGATCCGGCACAGGGCCTGGCCTTCGATTTTCTCGCGGAGGCTCCGGCGTGCGGCGCCGCGAGGGTGATGACCGGTCATGAGAATGGCATCATCACGATCAATATCGCGGAGGCCGACGACGCGGAGCGCGAGAAACTCCGGCAGGCAATGGCGGAAAGTTACCGTACTCTGCTCGGACATTTCCGACATGAGATCGGTCACTATTTCTGGGAGCGGCTGGTACGCGACGGCGACCAACTGGAGGGTTTTCGTAAGTTGTTCGGCGATGAACGCCAGGATTATGCGGAAGCTCTAAAGACGCACTACGCCCAAGGCGCGCCCGCTGCCTGGTGGGATCGGTTTATCAGCCGTTACGCTTCGTCCCATCCGTGGGAAGATTTCGCCGAAACATGGGCGCATTATCTGCACATCGTGGACACGCTCGAAATGGCGTCGGCGTTCGGTGTGCGGATTCAACCCGTCCGTGGCGTGTCCAATCTCAGCACGGTACTCAACTTCGATCCGCACCAGCCCGGCGATATGAACCGCTTGATCAATGCCTGGGTGCCCTTGGCTGTGTCGGTGAATGCGATCAATCGCTGCATGGGGGAACCGGATCTTTATCCGTTCGTCTTGACGCCGAATGTCATCACAAAGCTCGGCTTCATCCACGAACTGGTGCACCAACCGGAAGCGGTCGGCGCCGGCGGCGATGTAGCGTCGGAAAAGACCCGTACAAAGTAAGACTTCCCGAGCATCGGGGAGCGGGCTCTAGCCTGCGACCGGAGCTTTCGCTCCCGCCTCTTCCGATCGATTACCCAATCCGAAGGCTTCCGCGAGCAGCTTGTACGATTGACGCCGCGCCTCATGATCGTACGTGATCGTGAGGATCATGGCTTCTTGGGCGCCATAAAGTGCCACTAAATCCTCGATCCCTTGCTTCACCGCCGCGGGACTCCCGACGATCGCGCGCCGAGGCCGGCCGATGCTATCCGGATTCGGACCGCGTTCGGCGAGAAAGCGCAAGGCGCGATCGATGGCCGGCACCGGGATCAACTTGCCTTCGTTGAGCAGCGCTCGCGTCATGCGAGCGCTCGATGCGATCCGTTGCGCCTCTTCATCGGTCTCGGCGCAAACGGCAAATCCAGCGACAATCAGGTGGGGCTCCGCCAAGGTTTCCGATGGTGAGAAACGTTCGCGATAGAGGCGAGCGTAAGCCGCGCCTTCCGGATTGATGAAGTCGGCGAAGCAATAAGGCAGTCCGTTGTCGGCAGCCCACAAAGCGCTTTGCTCCGACGAGCCCAGGAGCCACACGTCCGGGACGTAAGGACGTCCCGGCAATGCCGCGAGGCGCGCAAAGGGATGATTCGCCGGGATGCGATTTTCCAGGTACCCGATTTACTACTTTGTCGCACTCGGAGGCATTGCCGAGACCGCAGGCGTCGCAGCGCCTACTTGTGCTACCAACGCAGCCGGCATCGAATTCAAGATCGTTACAACTGCGCTGATAAACTGCGTGACGTCTACAGGCAACGCTGGCTTACCGGCGTCTGTAAGTGCTTGTGCAACGACATTGCCAACCGCCGCTACAACAGCAGCAGCTTTTTGAGAGCCGCTTCCTGTTTGCTGTCCGATGGCTGCAAAATTCTGCTCCGCCGTGATTGCTTGATTCGCAACCAGGTTAAAAAGTGGACTAACCGCTGGCACAAAAGCTCGACCGCAGCTTCGCCCAAAGGCAAGAATTTCTTGAAGTCACGTCCAACAGCTTCAAGAAACAACACAAACTTGTTACTCATTTCTAACCTCCGTTATCTGTGCTGGTACCGGGTTTGTCTTTCTGTGTAAGAGCCAAAAGCAACGCACCGCTGAAGCCGCTAAAAGTGCTGAGTAGAACCGTGGCGGCCTGATTGCTTACGTCTTTGACCATCAAAAAAGTAAGTCCAGCACCGAGAGCACAGCAGGTGACAAAGAGCAACGCAATGGTCCCACCGCGTGTATTCAGTGTGTCCGTAAACGACAACCAAAACGCCATGAGGTGCATCCGGGGCTCCTTTCTTATGTTCAATACTGGACTTGTTTGACGCATTGCAAAACCTCGTTTAGCTACCGCTGTCCGTTACGGTGATCTCGAAAGTCGAAGTACCCGATGCCGTAGGCGTTCCGGAAAGAACGCCAGCGACGGGTGAAGAGCAACATCCCGGCCGGCAACAACCCGTTGCTTACCGAAAAAGCGTCGGGTGGCGTGCCACCTTCAACAACAATTGGGATATTGGCTGGCTGTCCTTGCGAAACGGCCGGAAGCGTCGGCGGTGTAACAAACGCCAGAGGCGCAGGGTTCACCGTCAGTGTAAACGTTTGCTTGATTGTTGCCATTTTGAGAAACCTCCAAATGTAGTGAAATACGATTAACAAAATGACACTCAGGCGTTATAAACGCTAGTGCCACCAAAAGTACGACCAGAGCCATGAGCATACGGTTGCCCCACTTTGTTCATTTGCGCCAGATTCGACGCGAGTAAATCGAGGTGCGTGGAATCATCCATCGGACGTTTAACAAGCTGCGGCGCATACGCAAACGCGTCAAGTTGATCAACGTAACAACCCTTGGGGAAGGTTTGATACTCGTTGAAGAATCAACTTGACGCCGCTGTACAAACATCCTCCCCTGTTCGGCGATGGGTGCTAACACATTACGGATGCGGAATTCTTTACGCTTGCTTACCTCACCGTCACCCCGATCAACCTCACCCTTCAGTTTGTTCAAATCCAAATGCTGTACATCTTATCCCAACACATAGTTGTCAAATGATCGGCGATATAACGCTGTGCCGCGATCGTTTCCACTCCAACGCGCGTAAGACCAAACTTTTGCGCGATTTCGAAGATTTTGTTATAAAAAGTGTTGAAAGATGCAGCTTGCGCCCAAAACTCAAGCACATAATGATTGCCCTCTTGGTCTGACCATCAACAACAATCGCATGACGACAGCGCCCGCGGCCTTGGTTTCCTGAATGGTTAGGGTCAACCACCATAGCAATGCTAAGATCAAACTGAGGCCCATCGCCAGGTTGTTGCTCTGCGTCAGCTTGGCGTGGGTGAAGCGCTCATAGTGGCCCAGGTCGAGATCGGTTTCGGCGCCATCGTCGGTGACGAAAACCTCGCCGTGCTGGAACGGGCTCATGGTGCCCGGATCCACGTTGAGGTACGGATCGAATTTCTGGCAGGTGACCTTCAACCCGCGGCTCTCGAGCAGGCACCCGATGGAGGCCGCCGCGATTCCTTTGCCCAGCGACGAAACCACGCCGCCCGTTACGAATATGTATTTAGCCATATCATTTCACCCCCGGCATCATGGAAGCTTCGAAAAGCCGCGAGACACGTTCCAGGTCCTCCGGCGTATCCACGCCCAGCGACTCATAGTCGGTTTCGATTACCCGTATGGGGTAGCCGTTTTCGAGCGCGCGCAGTTGCTCCAGGCGCTCGGCGCGTTCGAGCGGGCCTACCGGCAGGCTGGAATAGCCTAGCAGAAAATCGCGCCGGTACACATACAGCCCGATGTGTTTGAACCACGCGCCGCCCTCTTCCCGCGCATAGGGGATGGT
>CAVXVL010000054.1:0-8487 GCA_963765085.1 Terriglobia bacterium
CGGAAAATTCCATTCCATGAGGAACAACGACGATGCCCGCAGCCGCTTCCGATGTACTCGCCGTGAGTCCGATCGACGAAAGCAGTTCGGGCCACGCTCCCGGTTCGTTGCCCACAACGTGAAACGTGAAGCGCGGGGCGGCGGACAATGCTGCTGGCAGCAGCAAGAGGCTAACGAGTAAACGCATACCAAACCCCTACGCGAAGGTCGTTGAAGAGCGGAGGATGCGGATTACCGTTGGTAATCAGATAAATTCCGCGCAGCGCGTTGATGGACACGAGCAAAGATGGCGGCGCCCAGCGTGGATGAAATCGGATGCCGGGACCGGTTTCCAGGAAATTGGCCCAATATTCGCGCTTAACGTCGAACGTTGCATTCCAATTCCAGTACACCTGCGTGTGCAGCCACTCGCCTGGAAGATCGTGCCCGAAGCGATTCTGCGAATACAGCAGCGTGTCGTTATCGAAGCGATGAACCCAGATCAGGTCGTCGTTCGTCTCGGCGAACCAGTGGTGCGGGGCTAGTTTGTTTGCCAGGCCACGCGTAACCGAAACGCCCCCTCGATAGTCCGGCGTCGCCAGGCTGCCGTCTTGCGTCGTGGGCAGGAAGTGGAAAGATTCACCTGCTTCGAACAACCGGTCGCGCCCTGCCAGGTTTTCGTGGCGACGCCCGCGCTCACGATGACGCTTTGCTCGGACAAATACTGGGGCACCCAGCCGTTTGCGAAAATCTGAGACCCGTGCGTGTCGCCGACGAAGCGTACCGAGCCATAAGGATGCAGCCAGCGCAGGCCCGGCAATCGCAATTCTGTTTTCACCTGCGCGTACGCGAACAAATCGTGCCAGCGCGTCGAAAACGTCGGGAAGACCCACACCGTGGTGCGAAACATCTCCGCCTCTGGTTCCAGATTGCGATAGGCCTTCGAGGCCTCGGTCGCCGTCTGCGGATCGGGACTGTGCCGCGCGAGATCGAACCACTTGATCGCTTGCCGGTCGTTCTTCAGAAGGTTGTTCGTCCAGCCGAGTTTCAGCATCACGTCGAAATCCACGGGATCGTTCTCGTGCGCGACCGACAAATAGCGGAGCGCGTCCTGCATATAGCCCTTTTCAAGACTCTTCGCGCCCAATTCCTTTGCGTCGGCCGACGCCGCCGGCGTGGGTACGTCTTTGCGCTCTTCGAGTTTCTGCGGAGAGCGCAGCAAACGGAGCTGCGCCGCCGAGGCGAGATCCTGGGGAGACGTTTCGATCACGCGCGCGAACTCTTGTTCGGCTTGCGCGTTCTGGCCCATCGCCACGTGCAAGTAGGCGAGCTCGCGGCGCAACTCGGTATTGCCGGGATCGAGCTCCAGCGCGCGCTGAAATTCGTAAACGTACGGATAGCGCGCGGGAAGACGCTCGCGAGCCTGTTCGGCAACTCGCGGTTCCGCGCCACGCGAGGCCGCGAGCAAAGCGGCGTACGCGTCCTCTTCACGTCCCAGCGCTTTCCAGGTGCGTCCGAGATCCAACAGCAACGCCCGACGTTCGGGGCGAAGATGCCAGGCCTTTTCGAAATGTTCGGCGGCTAATGCAGTTTCGTCGCGCTGTTCCGCGAGCCGCGCTAATTCCTCGTGACCGCTATAGTCCGCCGGATTCGCGAGCACCGCGGCCTGCCATCGCGCGATGCCTTCACGCAACGGCCGGTCTATGTTTTCGAATGCTTCCGCCGCCGTGGCGTCAGAAGTTTTGTAACGCTCGAAGATGCGCCGCGCGGTAATTGCTTCTCCGGTCTCGTAGCAGAGAAACGCGTATTCCAATGCGACCTGCCTGTCCGCCGGATCGAGACGCATCGCCTCCGCGAAATGCTCGCGCGCGCGAATGTTTTCGCCGACTTTCAGCAGCGTGTACGCGAGGTCTTTGTGGATCGAGGCGCGATCCGGTGCGATCGCAAGAGCTTCCTGAAAATCCGCGACAGCAGCGTCGTAATTTTTGGTCCGCAGCTCCTGATAGGCCCGATCCAGTGGACGGAATGCAGGATCGACGGCTTGGCCAAAAGCTACGGTTGAGAGGAGCGCTAAGAGGATTCTGGGCACCTGTATCCCCTCGGAAGGGATATCAGATAGTGCGAGATGCCCGGAATTCTTCTCTCAACGAAAGGCGCCTGTTTTCATCAGGCGAATAGGCGCGCTCGCGCCGAAGGCAGCAAGAAACTACACAGAATGACGACAAATTGCAGCGAAACGCCAGGATTTTAACGGGGCAAACACGGCGTCGGATCCCAACCCGTGGCATCGGGAACCTGCTTCCAGTTGTAGGTCCGGATGAACGGCTGATTCAAATATGTGGGATCGTCCACGAACTGCGTCATCACCAGATAGGGCTCGCCTTGGCCGCCCGTGACGACGTTGAAATGCTCGGTTAGAATGGCCTTTTCGCTATACGGAACGCCGTTTTTGCGAATGTAACCGGGGAGCATATTCGTCGTCGTGACACGCAGAGTTCCGGTCTTGGGAGCAGCGGCGGCGCGTCCGGCATTCCCAAGCGCGGGGACAAACCGGTCGCCCGTGAACAGCAATACATTGCCTGGAGCGACCCACTCCGCGGCCGAATAGCCTTGCCAACTCGCGGCGCCTTTTTCGGCGGGCGCTTTTGCGAAGTGCAGCAGACGAGTTTGCGTGCCGGTGTCGAAATCCAGTTTCAAGGTGCTGTCGTCCGTCCACGCGATGTGCATCCGTCCCGGCCTCTGCGTAATCCCGACCGCTCCGTACGCCTTGCAGGCCTTGCCGTCGGCCTGATCTTTCGCGGGGTCCCACGCCAGCGCGATTTTGCGAGCTTCCGCATTGAGCGGCAGATAGGGGATGTCGCCCTTCTGCGGCGTGACGCGAAAACGCCATTCGTCCACAATCATGGATTCCCAATAACCCGTGACATCGATGGGCGCGACCGATTTCGCCGTGCGCTGGGCCTGCGCTCCCGGTTCCTGAGAAAACAATGAGGCTGGAATAACGGCGAGCAGCGCCGCTACGATCGTCGCGCAGTTTATGAGATGAAGTGATGTCCGATTCATGTCCGTGATCCTCACTTCTTCTGCGGCTGCGGCGGATTCGTCAAACTCTTGTAGACCGCTTCGACGAATTGATCCGGCGTATATTTCGGATTCCGTCCCAGGCGCGGGTCCCAATCTTCCGTGGGCTTCGCGGCCTTCACCTGATCGAGCGTCTTGCCTTTGCCGATCGCGTCCTGCACGCGGTCGCGAACGATGGTCACCATGTCGCGATAGTAGGCCAGATCGGCCGTATCGCCGACGCGTCCGTGTCCGGGAACGACGAACGTTCCGCCTTCCGAGCGAAACTCCGGCGTCACGATTTCGAGCATGCGATTCAATCCCGCGAGGACGCCCTGCACGCTGCCGCCCTTGGCGAGATCGATCGGCGGAAAGCCGGCGAAGGTGAAAATATCACCCGCGGCGATCACGTCGGCGGTGCGGAAATAGACGATGCTGTCGCCGTCGGTGATCGCGTTGGGGATGTGATACATGATGACGCCTTCGCCGTTGAAGTAGTGGCTCAGTTTCATCACATTCCCGTAATACGATTCGGTGGGTAGCCCGCGCGTCGGCATGCCGTCGTCGCTCAAGCGCTGCAAGACGTTCTCGTGCGCGAGCACCGCCGCGCCCTCCGTCACGTCGCCGAGATCTCCGGTGACGTTTCCACCCGTGAAGGTCCGGCCCGCCGCCGCGATATCGGGATTGCCGCCGGTGTGTTCCGGGAGAGCGCTGGTGTTGAGTAGAAATCGAATCGGTTTAGGAGGACGATAGCTGGCGAGCACGTCACCCGAGCCGCCGTGCGAATAGCTGGTCACGGGCTGCGCGAATTTGTTCAACTCGACGCCGAGCCGTTGTACGGCTTGCAAAACCTTGCCGGTGTTTTCGGCGAGTCCTGAATCGACCATCAGGACGCCTTCGTTCCCCGCCGAAATCACGATGTTCGAACCCGCCCCGCCGATCAAATAGACATTGCCGCGAATCGGCAGCACTTCGATATTGCCGTCGGCCGAATCGTTAAAGGGATTCTTCTGCGCGGCCGCTACACCGAGGATCGAAATCGCGGCTGTGGCGAACAAGCCGGCGAGTCCAAGCCGCCTGAAATTCGTCTTCGCTCTGGAGCTCCTGTGCATGGACCGCGGGGGCATGTTACTTCTTGACCGCTGAGGCGGTGTTCGACTCCGCGGCATTGGCTTCTTTCAAAATCTTCTTGGCCAGTTCGGGATGCATACTCGCCGCACCGCCGCCCGCCGCCTGCTGCGAAACCTTGTACTTCTCGCCCCACTCCGTCAGGAATGGATTCTGCCCCGGCAAGTAATTCGGAACCGCGCCCGCCGGACGATCGACTTCTTCGATCACCGTACACGGATACGGCGGGATGCGCATCGGCAGTACCAGACGATATTCGCTCGCGCGAATCATCGGCTCGGTGAGGTACAGAGGATCGCTCGCGATGGTCACCCACGTGAGCACGTCGCCGCGGCGCAGCCAGTATTGGATCAGCGTGGCTTCGTCGCTCGAAGGCACGCCGTTGCGGCGATAGTAATCTTCCTTGAGGTGCGTGGTCGTGATCTTCAACATGTCGCCGACGAATTCGGCGGTGGAGAATCCACCCCAGGTGTGCGGAGCGTATTTCGAAGGCCGCGAACGGCCATCCATGTAATAGGGATTGTCGATGGAACGTAGCCATTCCGCGTGAAACGCGATGATTTCACGCGAATCGGGATCGACTTCCTTCCAGATGCGAACCTGCGAAGGGCCGCGTGAAATATACATCGCGCCGTGGGGACGGCACTGCCATTCGGGAAGAGTATATAGCGACGCGTTCCAAGTCTGCGCGCGGAGCAGCCCCGCGTGGCTCATCGGGATGCCGACGAACTCGCCCGTGTATGGATTGCCGGTGTTGTCCTCCTGCTGCACCACGGCCCATTCGCCGGAAAACTCCATCTGCGCAAACGCGGGAAGGCCGATCAGGAATCCGGCAGCGAGAATCAGACGGCTGCCGGACAAGGCAGCGAATACAGCGCGCATACGATCATTCATTCCGAACTTGATCGTAGCAAACTCCCTCGCGCGAAAAGCCGGCCGCATGTTGCCTCCTGTGGAAGATCATTGAGGAGCTTTCGAAAACAAAAGCAGGTCCCTCGACTTCGCTCGGGATGACGGACGTTGTTTATCGGGATGACGGGCGTTGCGTATACCGTGGAGGCGATCTTCAACGATTCGCGCATCCGCCACTCGTCCTTCCACGGGTTTTCCTTCCACGGGTCTTTCCTTCCACGGGTCTTTCCTTCCACGGGTCTTTCCTTCCACGGATCTTTCTTTCCACGGATCTTTGAGGAGCTTCCTTTCATTATTGGAAGTCATCGGTTTGCGATACCGAGCGCCGATCGTCAAGACTTCCGCGGTTGGGAAAAGCGTCATCGCGGCGATCCGGACAGGTGCAGTATGATGTGGGTGACTCGGCTCGTGCGTTTTTGCAGGAGGAATTCATGTCCACTTCAGCTCTGGATACAAAGCCCGCGGTTACCGCCGAGCGGCAGGAATTTTATCGGCGGCTAGGCAACAAATCGGCCGCGCCCCTGTGGGAAGTGCTCGCCGACATCGTGACGGTGCAGCCCAAGCCCGTCGGCGTCCCGGCCCTGTGGCGCTACGACGAACTCCGCGCGCTGCTGATGGAAGCGGGGGATCTGATTACCGCGCAGGAAGCCGAGCGCCGGGTGCTGATTTTGGAGAATCCAGCCCTGAAGGGCCAGTCGCAGATCACGGGCACGTTGTACGCCGGCCTGCAATTAGTCCTGCCCGGGGAGGTCGCTCCCAGCCATCGGCACACGCCCGGCGCGCTGCGGTTCGTTCTCGAAAGCGAAGGCGGATACACGGCCGTGGATGGCGAGCGGATCGTGATGGGCCCCGGCGATTTTATCGTGACCCCGTCGTGGACGTATCACGACCATGGCAACGATTCGAAAAGCCCCATCATCTGGATGGACGTGCTCGATCTGCCCATGATCAACCATATGGGTGTGGGATTCGCCGAACATCACCCGCAGGAAACCCAGCCGGTGACGCGGCCTCAGGGCGACTCGCTCGCGCGCTTCGGCGACGGCTTGTTCCCGATCGATTACACCCCCAACGGCGGCGATTCGCCGGTGCATTGCTATCCCTACGAACGCAGCCGCAAGGCGCTGTTCAATGTTGCGCGCGGCGCCGAACCGCACCGCTGCCACGGCGTGAAGATGCGCTACGTCAACCCGACCAATGGTGGATCGCCGATGACCACCATCGGAACTTGTCTCCAGATGCTGCCTGCGAAATTCAACGGCGCTCCCTATCGCTCCACCGACGCGACCATCTTCTGCGCCATGGAAGGACGCGGCCACAGCAAGATTGGCGATCAGGTCTTCGCGTGGGGCCCGCGCGATATTTTCGTCGTGCCTTCCTGGACGCCCGTATCGCACCACGCATCGGAGCAGGCCATCCTGTTCAGTGCGTCCGACCGTCCGGTACAGCAGGCACTACACCTGTGGCGCGAAGAGGAAATGGACTGATCGTCACCGAGCGGCGCTTGGGTAAGAGCGCCCGAGGCGTAGACATGAGTGTCAGCGCGGCACGCCATGGACGTGCGCCACATCGAACCGTGCGCGCCAGGATCGAGACCGTTAGATCAGGCCGGGTGAAAGCAATTAAACTCGCGGACTTATTCCGCCGATAGGTCGTGTGGAAGGGAATCTTCTCACGCCCATGACGAGCTACGCACCGATCCAGACCGCTTTTTGCCCGCCGATTCCTCAAAACATTCCGGATCTCGGCATCCCCGAGTCTCTGGTGCTGGATCTGGTGCTGCGCCGGATGGTCATCGAGGGCTTCAGCAACCTCGGCACGTTGAGCAAAGCGCTGCGCATGGCCGTCCCCATCATCGATAAAGCTTTTAAGCATATGCGTTCACAGCAGCTGGTGGACGTCAAAGGCATGACCGGCAACGATTATAATTTCGGGCTGTCGGCCGCGGGCAAGGCGATGGCGAGCGAACGCTTTCAGGTGTCGCAATACGCCGGCGCGTGTCCGGTTTCGCTGAGGGATTACCAGGCGGCCGTCAAGGCGCAGGCGGCCAAAGTGAACGTCGATCGCCAGTCGCTGCGCGACGCCTTTTCCGATCTGTGGTGACCGACCGCATGCTGGACGCGCTGGGCCCGGCCATTATTTCCCAAAGCTCGATCTTCGTGTACGGACCCACCGGCAACGGAAAAACCAGCCTGGCCGAACGCATGCTGCGCGTTTATCGCGACGCCGTGCTGATTCCGTACGCCGTGGAAGTCGACAACCAGATCATCAGTCTGTACGATCCCGTCGTGCACCAGCCGCTGGAGCATGAAGATTCCGACATGGACCCGCGCTGGATCGTGTGCAAACGCCCGTGCATCGTGGTGGGCGGCGAGTTGGTCCCCAGCATGCTGGAGCTGCGTCTGGACGAATCGTCGGGCATTTACGCCGCGCCTTTGCAGATGAAAGCCACCAACGGCATTCTGATCATCGACGACTTCGGCCGCCAGTTGATGTCGCCGCGCGATCTGTTGAACCGCTGGATCGTGCCGCTCGATCGCCGCGTCGATTACCTCACCCTGCGCTACGGCGTGAAATTCCAGATCCCGTTTGAGACGATGGTGGTGTTCTCCACCAACCTGGAGCCGTCCGATCTGGCCGACGAAGCGTTCCTGCGCCGCATCCACAACAAGATTTACGTGGAGGCCGTCGACGCGTGTACGCTTCGACCAGATCTTCGACCGCGTCGTCGCAGCCAAGAACATGCCAGCCGAGCCCGACAGCGCCGAATATCTCCGCAAGCTGTGCCTGCGCGAGGGACGCACCGAACTGCGCGCTTGCTATCCGGCGGACATTTGCAACATCCTGAATCGCCATCGGCCGCTATGAAAGCCGGCCGCCCTCATGACGAAATCCGAGATGGAACGCGCCGCGTCATTGTATTTCGCGAAATCGTAAGTTCAGAAGATTATGGCTGGGCCGTCGGGGACGGCGGAACGGAAGCCGCGGGAGGATCGGGAACGGGCTCGGCACCCCGCTCGGAGGAATCGGGAGGAGCCGGTTTCGCTGCCGCGCTTTCCCGCCTCGGCCCTAGACCCAATCCGATCAGCGAGAGCGCACCGATTTTTCCATCGGGGTCGAGATTTTGATCGACCTGAAAGCGTTTGAGGGCATCCGCGGAATCCGCGCCCCATTCCCCGTCCACAGTGCCGTGAAAATATCCTTTGTCTGGCGAGAGCCTGTTGAATTTCGCGATACCGGTCGGGCGTGGGTTGCTGTTGGCTGTAGTAATGCGGAGCCGCGTGCGCAGGTGTGTGTGCCGTGGCATGCGTCGCCGTCCGCGTCGCCACCGACGTGCTCGCGTGCTTCGTGGAGCCTTGCCGCCCGCGGTGGAAGTGACGGCGCTATGGGCGATCGTTTTGCCGGCCG